>JANODP010000533.1:0-23523 GCA_031412755.1 Schlesneria sp.
GCCACACACCATCCACGGTCGTCGCACGCAGTCCGACAGACTCTCCCGTGAACGCGTTACTCAAGAACCAGCGCTGTCCACGAAACCACAATTCTCCACGTTTCTGAACCTTCCTGACCACATCAATCGGACTGAATTCCAACGGCTCGACCAGTGGAGATTCATCGGCCGTGAAGGTCACCTGAGGTTGCGTTACCCGTTCAAAATACACCCCGCGAGGAAACTGAACGACATGCACTCCCTTGGACCGCTTCGTAAACAGCCCCCGTACTGAAGTGATGTCGGACGGCAAGCTGATGATCTCCTGATCAAGCAGCGTCTGAGCCACCCGGACGAGCTTCTGTTTGATCTCCTTCGTCGCCAGCGATTCAGCAAACCCGAGCGTGTTGACTCCCAATTGTCGCAACTCGAACGCCGGAGAATGATCGTTCCGCCAGAACATCTTCGACAGCAAGAGGAACATCCGCCGCGAGGCAACGTCGAGTTGCCGGTACATCGCAAAGTCGAATGAAAAGCTCCCTGCAACCGCTTCACAGAATCGAAACCACTGAGCATCCCACACAAAGTGCCACGCCCGCGATGACGTGTCATCCAAGGGCAAACTGTACTTCAGCAGTCCGAACGCAACCTGGCGCTGCTCGCCTCGCAACGGGTCGTAGAAGTGATCGTTTTCATAGACCACGCCTGCCAGTCGCCGGATGGCATCACGAAACAACTGATACCGACTCCCCTGCTCCTGTCCGGCATCCACCAATCCAAGCTGTTTGAGGCACCAATGCGGAGTGGCGTAGAAGTCGGAAGTTGGCTCCGGTTGGGCGAACGTCAACGCGAGCAACCCGTACAGGTACAACTCATCATTCGGAGACAGTCCGAACGGGCAGGCCACGTTCGCCGTGGCCGTCTTGCGATTCCGATGCCGGTCTGTGAAGTTGTAACGAACTTGGTGCAGACTTCCCGCCTGCAACGCCTGAGTCGCATCCAGCGGGCACAGGGCATGCTCCACGAGCGTCTGCTGAGCCAGCCCACTCCCCTTCCGGGTCGGTGAGCGTTTGTTGGCTGGCCGATGCGGAGTCACAATCGACGACATACGAAGCTATTTGGATGAGCGAAAGAGACGGGACCAGACCCCCGGTCTCTTGAGATTTTTCGGAGGTTTCACCCGCGACTTGGCGGGCGGTTGTTTGGCAGGCAGCGGGGACGACGATGTTACCTTCTCGCCCTGATTGCCGGATTCCATGAACGCTTCCGCAGTTGCTGGCTTGGGTGGGGCAATCGCCAACCGTTGCTGTAATTCCCTCATCAGGACGTTCGACTCCCGCATCCGTTCATTGAGGCTGGCAATCTGATCGTCCTTGCGATCGAGTTGCTTCTCCAACGTCCGCATCTGTTCATCCTTGCTCCGAAGCTGCTCCTGCAACACCTGCATCACCAACTCGACCGGGGCGATGACCGGTCCCCTAGCTGCCCCTCCCCCACTCTCGGCCGGATCGTCTTGCGGGAACCGCCTCAACAACAACTGCCGGTCGATCTTCCAGGCATACGGCTCCTTGGCCCCCTTCCGCCGTTCCACCTCCTCGGCAGACGGCAGGATGTACGAGCGATCGGCATGTTGTGGATCGCCGGTGATTTCACGCAGCAAGCGTTTGATCGTCGATTCCGATTTCCCGGTGAATTCGCGAGCCTCGCTGACGGTAAGATGCTGGTCCATGGGGCTTAGTGAATGCGGCGAGCGTAGCGCACCTCGGCGGGCGACGCAAATCGTGATGAATCCCCGCTGACACGGACAGGTTGAACCGGGATTCCACGGGGGATGGCAATGCTGCGGTTCAAGAGGGGAGTCATGATCGGAGTTCAAAGCCAGTTTAGCAAGGTCTAAAGCGACTCCGCACCGATTCATGGGACCGGTTCCTGAACGATGTCATGCCCCATACCAAGACAGTTCGCAGCCCTGCGAACTCAAGACGATGAACCGAGGTCACGAACTGTGGCAGATCACGCGTTGAGCGAACGGGGGTCACCACTTGGAATCCAGCCACGGCAGGGGACTGAGTAAACCTTTTGCACAAGGGCTGACCGCCATCATCCAAGAGCAGTTAGCAGGGGAGTCATGGCGGCATTCAGAGATGACCCATGACGGGTCGTGAACCGGGTGCGTGAACAAGAACCTGACCGGTGCTGAGGGGTTTCAGCATCGGCTCAATGACTCCATTCAGGAATGAGCTTCTGCGGAGACACGACGAGCCAAGTCATCAGGCCCCTGCATCCGAAATTACTTTCCGTGCAACACACAGAATGCACGTTTCAGGATCTTGGCAATCAACGTCGTGCTCAAACATGTCGACCATGTCGAGAGAGTCCACAAGGTCTTTACAGGACTTCAGGAGGGAGGGAGCCTGGACGATCAGGCGGGCATTGGCTTCAGCGTCTCGATTCGCATGCAGTACCAAATCCATCGGGATTGTCGCGATGTCGCCCTTTTTGGCGAAGACGTAGTATTCGAAGCGGTTGACGTCGTCCGAATTCTTAGCGGCAAGCGGTCGTTTCGTGCTGAGATACCAAGGACCGGGAGTGTGGGCTGCGGTGTCCATGATGGGGGAGGGGGAAGTGATGCCAGAAGGCAGCGGTTTGGACAGCAAGAGTCCCGCCGAGGGCAAGTAGGAATCCGTAGGAGCATTGCTTGCCCGAACAAGGCGGGCGAAGTGCTAGTTTGGTGCTGGTCTTCTTGGCGGAGCTTCTCCCTAAGAATGGCTACAGCCGCTCACGCCGGTTAGGCTCCTCGAAAAGGAGATCCGGCGATGCAAGACACGGTCAAAGAGCGACTGGCAAAGGAACTCGCGGCAGCGATGCGGCACATTCGGGAAGGCAGGTGGCAGGCGTTCTGCGAAGCGGCCGACAAAGGGTCTCTCGATCCGTACCTGGCTCTCGCAGTGATGCTTGTCAGTGTGGTGGAATCAACACTTGACGAGACAGACTCATCGCGCAATTGATCGGGCAGTTTCCGGCGGTAAATCAGCCGGAAGATATCGGAATGAGCGGGAGATTTCGGAGGCCGCTCAGAGAGAAAAGCGGTTGGAACTCCCCCCACTAATGCGCGAAATCTGCGTTTGAGCAACGCCTCCTCCAAGCCTGGTCAAAAAGAAACCCCCTGAAATCAGGGGGTTTCACAAGCATCAGGAACGCGTTGGGAAAGCGAGTAAGGTCTCCGAAGCCGAAGGTTAGAGGTTCGAGCCCTCTCGGGGATACTTAGACACACAAAAGACTTGCGTCAAACAGTGAAGACGCCAAGTTGGTGTGTCAGAGAAGTTTGTCAGAGTTCCGCATGAAAAACCCCTCGCCTGTGTCACCAGACGAGGGGCAGAGAGCCTTTCATGGCCACAGCACACCACCAACGGGAAGTCAGTCACCGCATTTGTTCGCCACCACCGACAGTTCGTTCGATGTCGGCCAGGCGTTTGGACAGTGCTGCCAACGCGACTTGCTGAGCGGCCAGAGCCTCCTGTTGCTGCGTGATCACCTGCTGTTGTCGATCCAGCTCTTGTCGCTGCTGGTCGAGTTGCTGGTCCTGATCCTGGACAACCTTGGTCAGGACGGCAGTGATGTCCATCGGGGCGAGGCATTTGCGGTCCTGGGTGGCGACCAGTTCGGGAACGTCTTCGGCGATGAAGCCGACGTAGCGTTCATCGAGTTCGTTCTTGTAACGGTAGCCAACCGGTTGCAAGGCGCGCACGGTATCACGAGCCTCTTCGCTGGTGATTGGTTCGATGTCCTGCTTCAGGGTACGACTGGAGGCGTTGGTCCAGGTACCACCAGCGGTGAGGTGCGCCGTGGAGGAGTGAATCACCGCATGACCCAAGGGATTGGCGGGGGTTGTGCTGCCGAAACTAAGCTGTCCCGCAGCATTGATCGCCAGCTTCCCGGTGCCTCCCGTGAGCAGGGTCAGTCCCTTACCGGCCGTGATCGCACCGAACTGGGTGTCGCCGTTCCCCTGCACCCTGCACCCCGCAGCGAAAGACAGAGCCGGTGCTGTCCTCCAGGCGCAGATAGTTTGGACCAGCCGTGGTGCGCTTCACCAACATGCCATTGAGCTGGGTGGAACGAATGTCTACTTGGGAGTTCGCGTCGGGAGTCGTCGTTCCAAACCCAACTTTCCCACCATTGGTGAGATACAACGTGTTCGTCGGCGCGCCCGCCTGGACACCAAACGGAGCCGCGTTGCTGTTGGTCACATCGACCAGATCGAAGCCTCCGCCACTGCCTCGCAAGTCCCACGTGCGAGCCGCAGAGACGTTGGTCGTCTGTAACCGCAGCGTCGGCAGGAGGTCGCCGGTCGAGACGTGCAGGTTGGCCAGCGGAGTAAACGTGCCGAAACCGAGAGCCCCGGAAGGTGCGATGTGAAGGCTGCTGTCCGGTGCGAGGGGATCGATTCGAAATGGAAACGTCGTGGCGGAGGTGTCTTGAATTTCAAAGCCCAGATCATCTGCAAAAATCCTCCACGTCTGGAGTGGCACATTGGTGTCATCGAAAATCAGTGCGGGGCTTGTACCCTGGAGTGTCAGCGTCTCATCAGCCAAGCTTTGTCCGGCCGAGAGAAGGCCGACGAAGATTGCCACAGCCCACTGCGTTCCACGCCTCAGCAGTGGGTGACCGCTCGGTTTCGGTGGAAAGGTCTGCCGTCTCATTGCATTCCTGCTCACAACATCGTTTCGCCCGCTCGTGGTCGTCATCTTGGCTTCTCCCATCTCAGGATTCTCCACTCACCGACACGAAGACATGCCGCATCGCCTGCCGCGTCAGAATGGCAACCGAAGTGACCTCCATCAAGGTCGGGCGATTGCCGTCTCCCATTCCTCGCAGTGAGATTTTCCGGCTGACGTCTCCGGAACGCTCCGCCGTCATGGCTTGCGACCAGCCGAGGCGGGTGTTGACATCGCGTTGTGAGAGGAGCCAAAGGGCCTCCTTGGCTTCGTCGTCGCCGGTCGGTTCGCAGTCGAAGAGAAGCGTGATCTTTCCATTCGCGAGTTGCTGGGACCAGTGGGCGAGCTTGTCGACTTGGGCTTCGGTGATGCGGTTGGACATGATCCTGAGGGCGGGAATGCCGAGGTTGTCGAGGCCGATCACGTCGTTGAAGCCCTCGACAACTATCAGACCGTGACGGACGATGGCTTCGCGTTAGCCCGGTTCTTGCAGGCGGCTGGCCTGTTGGCCGAAGAGTTCGAGACCGCGATGAAAGCCCTTGGGAACCTTCCTTCGATCGGTCATCTATGCAATTCCATACCCCGTTGTCATCGGGAAAGCACGGAGGGGCCTCCCCCTGCTCGTAAACCTCCACACGCCAATCCTCCGTACCTATCTTTTCGTCCGGAAGCGTCGTTACGGCGGCATATCCATCGACCAATCGTTTCACATACGGAACGCGAGGAACCCAGATACTGTAACCAGAACCATCGAGTTCCGAGTAAGTCGTCGTCTCGGCATCCGTGTCAGATTGCCAGATGCACCCTGCCAGCGTCACCGCAATGATGATAAGTAGGAGGCTTTTCACTGTTCCGGGGAGAATTGCACGCCGTCCCAAATGAGACGCCTGTTGAGTTCGTCGCGAGCCCATTTGTCGAGCTGGGATTCATCGTACTTGTACCAATGCCTGTAATCATTGCGGGCATCCCACGCCACTCTTTGGTTCGGATTTGAACCGCCAATTGAAAAGAACTCGATGTGCGCTCGATCCTTGCCCGCTGCATTCTTTGTGGTGACAATATCAGCTATGACATGATCAGAATCGATCTTCCATTCCTGAAGTTCTATATCGAATACGACGACCGCAAGGTTGCTCAGATCATTCGTCATAGAAACCTTACTGGGGATTCCGAGTTCGTCTCTCGAAAGCAATCCGTAAAGATTGATGGAATGACTTGATCGCCATCCACCGGTATGCAGCTCTTGGTGCAAATGATCTGAAGAGGCTCCCTCATGTCCAACAGAGGCGTAGTGTTGCGCCGCCAAAAGTTCCGTAGCGTCCTTCGTGAGCGTCATAATGATGTTTCCATCCTTATCCACAGTATATACCTGGGTGATATGCCCTTCATCGTCGCGAACGATATTCTGAAACGGCATATGCATTGCCACCGAATCCCAAGTCCCCCCATTTTGGTATTGATGTGTGATGACAACAATCGTCACGCCATCTGTTGTGACTTGTAGGTGAGTGACGGTCCCATCTGCCACAGCTTTGATACGCTCTCCCTGATCGTTTACATCAAGGTTGAAGTCGGCATCATGAATCTCTTGGCCAGCATGGAACTCTGATCCCAAGAAATTGTACCAGTTCTTCTTCTTAGTTGTGCCATTTATTTCCTCCGTCAGGTCCATCGGCATGTTCCGGAGAAATTTGTTTAGTATTTCGTTCTCTTTGCTAGCTAGGTCAGGATCAGCGTTCGTACTCAACGGGAAAGTAATCACCTGATGAAGGAGAACACTCATGCTCTCTACCATGACGATCTGACCATTTGAACGAATGAACTCCATCCGAAAGCGGGCATGGGCATTCAACTTGCCAAGGCGAGACAGAACATTAGCCGCGGAGACCTTCGTGAAGAAGCGGTTTCGGATGTCGATTTGCAGTGGTCGAGTGGAAGCGGGGGCCGATTCATCAATGACATAAAGCGTTGCCTCCCGGTAATCGAGCGGCACATTGAAACGCAGTTGAATGGTTTCATCGGACGCGAAGTCGGTCTTCGATCCAACCTGGACAGAACCAAGACGATCCTGAAGAGCCATACTTGTATTCACATTCTCAAACACCCTTCCAAACTGGGCCGCGGTGAAAAAGGTCTGGAAATGCTCGGGCGCGAACCTGATGGTCCGCTTACCATCGGTCGTTGGCAAGACCGTAATAAATCCATCACTATTCGTGAAGCGGCTGGGTCGAATGCCGGTAATGGCGGACAAGGTGCGAACGATAGAAATGAGGGCAGGATCAGTATCAGACACGGTTCCGAGTTTCGTGAGCTGCTGCGCGGCTCCAGCCAGTACACGACCGAGGGTGGTCTCGACTTCAGTCTGGATGCCACTTGAATCCTGTCCCGGAGTATACCACCTTTGTGCTGTATGCCATGCGAAATAGCGGTGGTTCAATGGCGTAGAGGACAGGAGGGTACCGATATCCGAAAATAGTTCGGGATCAGCGTCAAGGTCTGAGAGGCTTGCTCCGCCCAAACCGGCTTCAGTGATTTGACGCTGCTCGGAAATCAGCGGTGTTAGATCTGAAGTTGTCTTCTCTTCGATGTAGTTGACAAACACTTCGTCGAAATTCGCGGGATCACCGAACTCAACTTTACCTTGAGCAATTTTGCCCTGCTTCCATGCCACGAAGTTCGGATCGTAGCTTGGATCGTCGCTGACGGTCGGGAGCGGCGAATCAATTGAGACCCATTTCAATTGGTACGTTCCATCTTGCTGTCTGATGGCGATCCGTCGTTCGTCGGAGTCGCCCTCGGTTTTGAGCAGCTTTCCATCATCGACAATGCGGCCATCGGGCAGGATGACTCGGATTTTGAGTTGCCCATCCGGGGGGACTGTGAACCGGATTGAAACACCCTTCACTTGACTACCGCCGATTGAGAATGTGACCTCATTCGCCTGAGGCGTATCGGGATTGGTGATGAGTCGTACCACACCACCCTGTAGACCTTCATTCCAGACATTGAGGAGAACGTTACCTTGCCCGATTGTGACCGGACGCCCGAGATCCCTGATTTCCGTGACGGCATCGCCAACCCATTCGGATACATTGGGATTGCGAATGGCCAGGACCTGGGTGCTGATCATCATGTCATCCGGAGGCAAGAGCCCATCGGGCGTCATCTTTTCGATGTGTCGGACATCAATGTTGCGGCCTGAAGGATCTTGTCCATCCGGCGTGCCGAGATAAATGACAATCTGTTCCGGGGCTCCCGGACGGAGAATCACGGTGTTGCCAATGATTTCCCAATAGTCCTGTTCCAGCGGAACATCGCTGCCCCCAACATGACGCGCGACATTGGTCGGCACAACCTGGCCGTTCGTCCCGATGAATCTGACAGCGGAGAACTTGTTGACGTCGCGTCGGATTCCGTAGGCATTCGGTGAAAAGCGGCCCAAGGCGAGGTAGCCAGGGCTCGGACCGCGTCGCAGCGTATCATCGCTTTGATGCCAGTCAGGATGAGCGGCTCGTGCGAGATCGGGGCTATTCGCTAGGCCGACAGCAGGAGCTGTCACTTGCGGCACGATTGTGGTTCCACCAACCTCCAACTGTTCCAGAGAGAGATCGTAGGAAAGCACCCCTTGCATGGCTTCAGTGACGATTGCCGCCCGCTCCTCTGTTGGGATGGATGGATTGTTGTAGAAAAAGCGTGCCGCTGCTCCCCCGCTACCACCATGCTGTATCGAATAAATCTCCCAGAATTGTCCGTCGGCAGTGTAGTAGTAATCCAGAAACTCCTTCGCACGCTGGCTCATCGGACGCAGGCTGTTCGTGAGCAGGACGCTCGTGATCCCGCCGGCGTCGGAGTATTCGGCAATTCCACCCGACGCGACATCCACGTATCCAATCAGTTCACTGCCCCGATAGAACCGTACGGGAGTCACAAAGTTCGGGTTGCCGGATCGAACTTTGAGTCGGACGTGATCGACAAGCTGCGCACTCTGAGAGAGGTCGATCGTGAGAGCCGCTCCATGCGAAACTACGGCACCGGCACTCATCGTCATCCAGGGCACATTGACCAGCGGACCCCGCCAACTCAGAAATTGGGCGACTCCACCCAAAGTCGGCAGATCGACGACCGTTGACGATCCCAGCGTCTCCCAAGGGGCTTGAGTCTCAACGCTGCCTTGGTTCGAATCTGCGTCGTAATAACCGGACACAACACCCAAGAGGCGTCCTTTGGTCGCGTCACGGTACAGTCGCACGATGAAGTCGCCACCTCGCACGTTTGTACGACGTTCAAAGTCCGTGGTCCAAACAGTCTCGGTAGTGCCCCCGGCGTGAACCAAGGGGACAGAGATGATCTCCAAGTCCTGGTTCCGGTGGGTACGGTCTTCAATCTCGACATAGCTCTGGTCGTATGGCGACCGCACGCGGACTTTCAACGTCTTTCTTGTCGGACCCGCGTCTTCCAGGCTGACGAACAAACGCGGCGCGGTGCCCAATTGATTCAAAACATCATCAGACACTCGCGCGGCTTCGAGTACCGCCGCGCGGGTATCAGTCCAGTTCGTTAGCGACCTCGCCAGTGACTGTGAAACGACGGGCAGTCTGCTGACAATCGACGCTTCACTCGATGTTGGCTGGTTGATGTTTTGATATCGCGTGACGAGGCGGTCGATGGCACCCTTGCTCGTGAGCAGCGCGTCGCTACGCTCATCCAGTTTCTGGATCGCGGCAGGCCCCTGTTGCTGTTCCAAGCTCCAGGGTTGATTCAATGCGGCGACCAGCATTTTCGTGTCGTCGAAGGTTTCGCCTTCAAGCCCCGAATCGATGAGCAGATCGGCAAATAGCAGGGTGGTACTTTCGGAGGCTTGAATCAACGCATCAACAACGGCTGGGTCATCAAGGTCAACGAGCTGCTCCGTGATCGTCGTGAAAGTGACTTTGATTGCGCCGATACGCTGGGCGAGCGCCGCGATCGCGTCACCTTGGGACGGTTCTGGAGTCGGGGGCGTCGTCCCCAAAGTGAGGAGTTCGGCGGCAGTGCTGAGTTGTAGATCGACACTCTTTGAAAGCAGGACACGACGCTCAGAATCGGTAATGGCTCGCAGAGCGTTCCCGACTCCGACGGTATCGTTCTGAAGTTGGCTTGCGATCAGGGACTCTGCTGTCAAGACGTTGAAAGTCAGCGTGTTCGGTGTCGGATCAATGTCCACGCCACCATTCGTCGTACCCCCATTGTCTTGCAGCCGGAAGGTGAGGCTGGCGTATCCCGTTCCGAATGTCCCAGATTCCGGCGTCCACGTCAGGGTGGAAAGCTGAGCAACCGGAATCATCTGACCCGCCGTCACCGTCTCCGTCCCCAATTTCAGAGTACCGCGTGATGGTAATGTCGTGATTTCCACCGCAATGATCGGATTTGACAGCCTGTCCAACCTGTCCGAGGCCCAAAAAGTCGTCGATGAGAACGTGTACGGTTGGTCCTCCACCGCGTAGACCGATCTGTCGGTTCCAGCAGGCGGATCGTTGACTGCAACAACGTTGAAGGAACGGTAGGCGGGGGAACTGATGGTTGTTCCATCGTCGCTGGCTCTGAAAGCAAACCGTCGCATGAGGGGGCTGGGTGCGTCGCTGAGATTCTGGTACGTCACGGACCGAAGCGCCGCTTGGTAGTTCTCCACCGTATCGGTGCCCGTCAGCGTCAAAGTGCCCGTAGCTGGACCCTCGGCCGTAAGAGGAGCAGCAAACATACGGCTTTGTAATGCACATACTTGCGTTTGTCGATCAATTCGGTTTGCGGGCATCCCGTGTTACCGCACCAAAGCCGACGCGCGCTACACTGAGACGGCATGACGCGAGGCAAGTCCTCAATCACTCTGCGCAAAGTCCATCGTGGATCTTTTCACGGTCATAGCCTCAAACCGCGGTGGCAGTTCGTCAGCGGAGACGGCGGGCGCTGTCGCAGTGAGGGCAACGGCTCGGCCACTCGACGGCCGATTCGGTCACCAAGAAAGCGAGTGTCGTGCTGTCTGCCGCGGGCAGGACGCAGGCCGATTCGCAACTGTCACAGCACGTGGAACATCCCTCACGTCGCACGGCGGTCGCGGTCACTGAGAATGCCCCGAAACACAATGTCCAACATGTTGACCTGTTGCTCATCAACGGAGCGTTTTCCCAGGAAATGGTTGGTGAACATCGTGCCGTAAACCAGGTTGCCAATCGTGTCCAACAGCGCATCGACCTGGATGTCGGGACGCAAGCGGCCTTGTTCGATCAGGCTGTTGTAGAAGGCTCGCCAATGAACGCGGGCCGTATCGCGATACTCGAAATACGTTGGCCGTTTGCGGTTCTTGAAGATCGCCCGCTCCTGAATGAGCAGTTCCACGTACTGCGGGTGCTCGGCGAAGAAGGTCAGGTACGCACGAATCGCCCGGGCAATCCTGTCGAACGGATCTTCGGTACTCTCCTCCGCCGCGCGCACGGCCAGTTGCAATTGGTTCATCCCCCAGTCGACGCACGCCAGGAACAGTTTCTCCTTGCTGGGAAAGTAGAGATAGATCGTCCCTTTGGCGATCCGCAGCCGTGCTGCCACACGGTCCATATCACACTCGGAGTAACCCAGTTGGGCAAACAACCGGGAGGCGGCGGCCACGATTTTCTGACGGCGCTCCAACCGCAACGTCGCGGCCTTGTCACGTGAGAGCTTCGATTGGACTTTCACAAGTCTGGATCCTCATGTGAAGTGATGACCCTGCCGAACCCGATTGGCTGCGATGGTGTCGCCTTCCCCGCCAAGGGCCGATTCTCAAACAGTCGCTGGACACGCCCATGCTAGACGGTAACACTATGACTGACCAGTCAGTCATAGTCAGAATGCGGAGCAGTTCGGGTCGCGACGCCCTGTCCGGATGGGGTGCGTCCCGGCCGGCTCGCGAACTGAATTGGTGAGGGCAAACATCGTGCAGTGCAACACCGCAGAAGTCGCCGGCTTCGTCATCCACCCTGAACCCGCGATCGGCCCCGCCGGACGAAGTCTGGTGTGTGTCGCCGTGCTGATCGTGCTCGTCGCAGGCTGCCAGCAAAAGGGGGCGCCGGGAGCCGCGAAGCCCGTTCCACTGCCGGAAGTCGTCGTCACGGTCCCCGTCGAGCGCGAGTTCGCGCCGTTTGAGGAATTCACCGGACGCCTGGAGCCTTCGGAGGTCATCGAGATTCGAGCGCGTGTCGCCGGGTATCTCGATCAAGTCCTGTTCCATGACGGCGCCGAGGTCAAAGAGGGCGAGTTGCTGGCCGTCATCGATCCGCGCACGTACGAGGCGGAACTGGCGCGCGCCACGGCCTCGGTCCAGCAGGCCAAGTCACGGCAACAGCGCATGGCGAAGGAACTCGAACGAGGACGACAGCTCCTCACCAATGGCGTCGTCACTCAGGAAGATTTCGATCGGATGCAGTTCGATCACGCCGAGGCCGAAGCGGCACAACAGATCGCCGAAGCGAACGAAGCGCTGGCTCAATTGAACCTGGGCTTCACCAAGATTCGTTCCCCGGTCAACGGCAAGATTAGCCGTCGTCTGATCGACCAGGGAAATCTGGTGAAGGTCGATGACAGTTTGTTGGCGACGATCGGCGCGGTGGATCCGATTCGCGCCTACTTCGAGATCGACGAGCGAACCGTGCTGCGATTGCGGCAGTTGATTCTGGGAGGCCAGATGCAACTCCCGACGGAACAGAAGCTGGAGGTTCAATTGTCGCTGGCCAACGAAAACTATTTCTCTCTGCGCGGCGTGATCGACTTTACCGACAACGCGCTCGATCCGCATACGGGCACGTTGCGAGCGCGAGCCACCATCGGCAATGGCAGTCTGTTGTTGTTGCCCGGTCTGATCGTCCGCTGTCGCATGCCGATTGGCAGCGCTCGCACGGGACTCTTCATCCCGGAGGAAGCCCTCGGTTCCGATCAGGGGCAGCGCTACGTCTACGCGTTGAACGACCAGGACGAAGTCGTGTATCGCCGCGTTTCGGTGGGGATGCAGATGTCGGGTTGGCGGTTCGTCGAAGGGGAGCTCAGCAAAGAGGATCGAGTGATTGTCACCGGTTTGCAGCGGGTTCGGCCGGGTCAGAAGGTCGCCCCCAAGGTTGGCACGCAATACGCGGACTCGCTGCCGGTTCAAGACAAGCCGAAGCAGGCCGTTGAAACTCGTCCTGCCAAGAGTCCGCCCACTCCCGCGAGTTAACAGCCGGTTGAAAAAGGCGTGCCACGGCTCTGTGAGCCGTGAGTACGGTGAAACGTCTCACAACATCCGCACGGCTGACACAGCCGTGGCACTCGATCCTCCGATTGGCAGCGACGGCACGAGAGACTCCCGATGTTCTCGCGGTTTTTTATTGATCGACCGATCTTTGCCGCGGTGATCTCCCTGTTGATCACGCTGGCGGGAGCCGTTGCGCTCCAGCGATTGCCGATCGCGCAGTATCCGCCCGTCGCGCCGCCGACGGTGCAGGTGGACTGCAACTATCCCGGCGCCAGTTCCGCCGTCGTCAGCCAAACCGTCGCCGCGCCGATCGAGCAGCAGGTCAACGGCGTCGAGAACATGCTCTACATGGCATCGCAGAGCACCAACGACGGTTCGTACACGCTGACGGTGACGTTCAAGCCCGGCGTCAATCTCAATCTGGCGCAGGTGCTCGTCCAAAACCGCGTCAGCCTCGCGCTGCCCATGCTTCCAGACGTTGTGCGGCAGACGGGAGTCGTCACGAAAAAACGAGCTCCCGACATTCTGCTCACGGTCAGCCTGAACTCACCCACCGAACGATACGACCAGCTCTATTTGAGCAACTATGCGCTGATGCACATCCGCGACGAACTGGCTCGTCTGCCGGGCATCAGTGAGGTGTTGGTGTTCGGTCAGCGCGACTACAGCCTGCGCGTGTGGCTCAAGCCCGACATGCTCGCCGAGCGCAACCTGACCGTGCTCGATGTTCAGGCGGCGCTGCGAGAACAGAATTTCCAACTGGCCACGGGGCAGCTCGGCCAGCCTCCGTCGAGCACCGGCCAGGCGTGGCAGATTCCGCTGGCCACCGTGGGACGCCTGCAAACGCCCGAGGAATTCGGCGAGATCATCCTGCGCGTGACGCCCGATCAACGGATCATCCGCCTGAAGGATGTGGCCCGGCTCGAACTCGGCGCGCGAAGCCAGGACGTCGCCAACCGCTTCGACGGCAAACCGACTGTGGGGATCGCCATCTTCCAGTTGCCGACGGCGAATGCTCTGGAAACGGCCGATCAGATCAAGGCCAAGATGCAGGAGTTGTCGGCCGATTTTCCGGACGGTGTCCAATACAAGATCGGTTACGACACGACTCCCTTCATCCGCGAGTCGATCCGCGAAGTCTTCAACGCACTACGCGATGCCATTCTGCTGGTGGCGCTCGTCGTACTCGTGTTCTTGAAGGGTTGGCGGGCCGCCATCATTCCGTTGATTGCCGTTCCGGTGGCCATCATTGGGACGTTTGCCGCGATGGCGGTCGCCGGTTTCAGCCTGAACAACCTGACGTTGTTCGGGTTGGTCCTGGCCATCGGCATCGTCGTCGACGACGCGATCGTCGTGGTCGAGGCGGTCGAGCATCACATCCGGAAGGGGCTGCCCCCGCGTGAGGCGGCCATCGTCGCGATGAGCGAAGTCTCTGGACCGGTGATCGCCGTCGGCTTCGTCCTGTCGGCCGTGTTCGTCCCGTGCATGTTCATTTCGGGAATCGTCGGCCAGTTCTTTTTGCAGTTCGCCCTGACGATCGCGGTCTCGACCATTCTGTCGACGATCAACTCGCTGACGCTCAGTCCCGCTCTGGCGGCGCTGCTGTTGAGGGGACCGAATTCACGGCGCGACCCGTTGACGTGGTTGATCGACATGCTGCTCGGCTGGTTCTTCTGGCTGTTCGACCGGGGTTTTCATGTCTCGGAGCGAGTCTATATCAACCTCATCGGATGCCTGTTACGGATCCCGGCGCTGGTGCTGCTCGTCTACGGAGGGCTGTTGGTGCTGACTTGGTGGGGCTTCCTGCAACTCCCGACGGGCTTCATTCCCGCGCAGGACAAGGGTTATCTGATCGCCAGCATCCAACTGCCGGATGCCTCGGCGGCGCAGCGCACGCGGGACACGATGGCCAGGATCGAGCGGATTGCGTTGGACACGCCCGGCGTTCGAAACGTCAATTCGGTGGCGGGCAACTCGTTCGTCCTGAGCGCCTACGGTTCGAGTTTCGGATCGATGTTCATCATCCTCGAAGAATTCGAGCACCGTCGCGATCCGAAAATGCGCAGCGATGCCATCGTCGCCAACCTGAAGAAGCGGCTTCAGGCCGAGGTGCCCGAAGCCCTCGTGATGATCTTTCCGCCTCCCGCCGTCAGCGGGTTGGGCCGGGCCGGCGGTTTCAAGGTGATGATCGAAAGTCGTGGCGAAGTCAGCCTGACGGAGCTGCAGAAGTTCACGGACCTGATGGTCCAAAAGGGAAATGAGCAGGCTGGCTTGAGCAGTCTCTCGACCGTCTACAAGGCGAACTCACCCCAGCTTTATGTCGATGTGGACCGCGATGCGGCTCAGAAGCATGACCTGAATCTGTCGGATGTGTTCGGCACGCTGCAAGGGTATCTCGGCTCGCGCTACGTCAACGATTTCAACCGGTTCGGCCGGACGTGGCAGGTCATCGTGCAGGCGGACACGGAGTCGCGCAATCAGATCGAGGACGTGCAAAACCTCAAGGCGCGCAACCATCAGGGTCAGATGGTTCCGCTGGGGACCGTGGCGAAGGTCGAGGAAATCAGCGGCCCGCAGGTGCTGACGCGCTACAACATGTATCCGGCGGCCGCGATCACGGGCAGTGTCGCGCCGGGCTACAGCACGGGCCAGGGGATTGCGATTGTTGAGGAACTCGCGCGGCGCGAGCTGCCCGATTCGATGGCCTTTGAATGGTCCGAGATCACGTTCCTCGAACGGCAGTCGGCCAACACCGGCATGATCGTCTTCGGCCTGTCGGTCGTGTTCGTCTTCCTTGTCCTGGCCGCGCTGTACGAGAGCTGGTCGCTGCCGCTCGCCGTCATCTTGGTGGTCCCGTTGTGCGTCCTGAGTTCGATCACCGGAGTGGCTTATGCCGGGCAGGACATCAACATCTTCACACAGGTCGGATTCGTGGTGTTGATCGGCCTGGCTTGCAAGAACGCGATTCTGATCGTCGAGTTCGCCAAGTATCGGCGCGAGGCGGGAGTCGATCGGAGGCGTGCCACGCTGGAAGCCTGCGAACTGCGGTTGCGTCCCATTTTGATGACCTCGTTCGCGTTCATTCTGGGAGTCGCGCCGCTGGTCTTCGCGCGCGGAGCGGGTGCGGAGATGCGGCAGGCGTTGGGGATCGCGGTCTTCAGCGGCATGTTGGGCGTGACGTTCTTCGGCATCTTCCTGACTCCCGTCTTCTTCTATGTGATCGATCACGCCGAGGGCTGGTCGCCGTTCCGACTCGCCAGTTGGCAGCAGGTTGGTGTGGTCCTGGCCGACGTCGTCACGCTGGGATCCACGCGGCGCGGGTTGAGGATGGCATGGATCAAGACTGCGTCACTGGCCCGTTCGGGTGTGTCGCTCGTGCAGCGTCTGTTCGCTCGTCGGCCGCCGAAGAGCGGGTCTCTATGAATCCTTGAGAGAGAGTCCGTTTGTGTGGCATTTACTCCGAAGGAGTTGCGTCTCATAGCCCAGGGTTGCGAGCGAAGCAAGCTACCCTGGGGACACGGTCCAAATGATTTCTGTACCCCAACGGGGTTCCGTCATCGTCATTTCTCGAAGGACGCAACCCTTTCAGGGTAGATATGCATTGCGTGTCTTTTCCCAGGGTAGCCCGCATGCACGGGCAACCCTGGGCTATGAGACGCAACTCCTTCGGAGTAAAGACAACTCGATTCAAGTCCAAACTTGGAACTACTGAAAGTTGATGTCATGTTCGCCCGGTTCTTCATCGATCGCCCGATCTTCGCCGCCGTGCTGTCGATCATCATCACGCTCGCGGGCGGGATCGCCTTGTTCGCGCTGCCGGTGACGCAGTATCCCGAGATCACTCCGCCCACGGTCGAAGTTTCGGCGAGCTATCCGGGTGCGAATGCCCAGGTGCTGGCCGACACTGTCGCCTCGCCGGTCGAACAGCAGGTCAACGGCGTTGAAGACATGCTCTACATGAACTCGCAATGCACGAACGATGGACGCTACACGCTGACCGTGACGTTCCGACCGGGAACCGACTTGAACCTGGCGCAGGTGCTGGTGCAGAACCGCGTCAATCTGGCTCAACCCGTCCTGCCCGAACTGGTGCGACGGCGCGGCGTGACCGTCAAGAAGAAGTCGCCGACCGTGCTGATGATCATCAATCTGGTCTCGCCCGACAGCAGCCGCGACAGCCTCTACCTGAGCAACTATGCGACGATCCAACTGCGCGACGAGTTGTCGCGGCTGCCGGGTGTGGGCGACATCTCGTTCCTCGGTCAGCGCGACTACAGCATGCGCGTCTGGCTCGACCCGCAGCAACTGGCCGCGCGGAGCCTGTCGACGACCGACGTCGTCCGGGCGATCGAGCAACAGAACGTGCAGGTCGCAGCCGGTCAGATTGGGCAGCCTCCCGCGCCGACGGATCAGGTGTTTCAGTACACGATGACCACGCTGGGCCGCCTGTCCGACAACACCCAGTTCGCCGACATGGTGCTCCGGACGGATGACTCCGGCCGAGTGATCCGGCTGCGCGATGTGGCCCGCGTCGAACTCGGGGCACTCGACTACGATCAGATCTGCACGCTCGACCAGCGTCCGTCCGTCGCGTTGTCGGTGTATCAACTGCCGGGTTCCAACGCCTTGGAAACCGCCCGGCAGGTGCGAGCCAAAATGGATGAACTGCAAACCCGGTTTCCTCAGGGGGTGGAATATGCCATCGCCTACGACACGACTCCGTTCGTGGACGAGTCGATTCGCGAGGTGTTCGTGACACTGCGCGATGCGGTCATCCTCGTGGCGGCTGTGGTCCTGATCTTCCTGCAGGGCTGGCGGGCGGCCGTGATTCCGCTGATTGCGGTGCCGGTCGCCATCGTCGGGACGTTTGCCGCGATGGCGGCCTGTGGCTTCAGCCTGAACACGCTCACGCTGTTCGGCCTCGTGCTGGCGATCGGCATCGTTGTCGATGACGCAATCGTCGTGGTGGAGGCCATCGAGCATCACATCGAACAGGGGGAACCGCCGCGCGAGGCGGCGATCTGCGCGATGGACGAAGTGTCGGGGCCGGTCATCGCTGTCGGACTGGTCCTTTCCGCGGTGTTCGTCCCGTGCATCTTTATCACGGGGATTGTCGGCCAGTTCTTCCGGCAGTTCGCGGTGACGATTGCCGTGTCGACGCTGATCTCGACGTTTAACTCGCTGACTCTCAGTCCCGCGCTGGCCGTGCTGTTGCTGCGGCCAAGACATCAGGGAGCGGTCGAGCCCTTGCCGCGCGCGGGCATTCTGTTGGCGGGAGGTTGGGCGGCGTACTCGCTTCTGCCATCGCTGCTGGCACCGTGGGCCAGCGACGTGGTTCCAGAGGCTTTTCGTGTCTATGTGCCGCATCTGCTGCCGCTCGCCTGTGGATTGATGGGAGTCGTGGCGATGTGGCCGCTCAGCCGGTGGTTGAATCGCATCCTGGGACTCGGTTTTGCCGCGTTCAACCGCGTGTTCCAGTTCGTGACCAACGGCTACGTGATGTCGGTCCGTTGGCTGTTGCGAGGTTCAATCATCGTGCTCTTGCTGTATGGAGGGCTGTTGTACGCGACCTGGCAGCAGTTCGAGTCGGCTCCGACGGGCTTCATCCCCTCGCAGGACAAGGGTTATTTATTGGTCAACGTGCAACTGCCCGATTCGGCGGCGCTCGAACGGACGACGCGGGTCATGCAGCAAATCGAGGAGATCGCGGGAAAGACTCCCGGCGTGAGGCACACGCTGGCGATTGCCGGCCAGTCGCTGATCATCAACGCCAAGGCTCCGAACTTCGGCACGCTGTACGTGATGCTCGATGACTTTCACCACCGCTCGCCGCTCGGTTTGTCGGCCGATGCGATCGGTCGCCAGTTGCAGGGGGAACTCGACCAAGCCGTGTCCAATGCCGTCGTAAACATCTTCGGCGCGCCGGCCATCGACGGACTGGGAACATCGGGCGGGTTCCGCCTGGTCATCGAAGACCGCAATGATCTGGGAATTGCCGAGTTGCAAGCCGTCAGCAACCGCGTCCTGAGTGAAGGGAGCAAGACGCCGGGATTGACCGACCTGTTCACCAGCTTTCGCGGCAACACTCCGTGGCTGTACATCGACATCGACCGCGATGCGGCCAAGCTGCGGCACGTGTCGCTGGCCGAGGTGTTCGGGACGCTCCAGGTCAATTTCGGTTCGCTGTACGTCAACGACTTCAACCGCTTCGGGCGGACGTGGCAGGTCAACGTGCAGGCCGACGCGAAGTTCCGCATGACCGACGACGATCTGAAGCATCTTTACGTGCGCAGCGATGTGGGCGGAATGGTTCCGCTCGCCGCCGTGGCCGACGTGCGCGAAGCGAGCGGACCGATGATCCTCACGCGGTACAACCTGTATTCGTCGGCAATCGTCTCGGCGAATCCGGCCGTCGGAACCAGTTCCGGTCAGGCGTTGGAACTGCTCGAACAGGTGGCCCGCGAAAGCATCAGCCCGTCGATGCGCACCGAATGGACGGAACTGGCCCTGCTCCAGCAGAACGTCAGCCAGACCGCACTGTTCGCCTTCCTGCTGGCCGTCGTCCTCGTCTTCCTGGTGCTGGCCGCTCAGTACGAAAGCTGGACCCTGCCGCTGGCCGTGATTCTCGTCGTACCGATGTGCCTGCTGTGCTCGATCGTCGGCGTGCAGTGGGCCGGTCTCGACATCAACATCTTCACGCAGATCGGCTTCGTGGTCCTCGTCGGTCTCGCCTGCAAGAACGCGATCCTGATCGTCGAGTTCGCCCGAGCCCGCCACGACCGGGGCGTCCCGCGCCGCGAGGCCACTCTGGAAGCCTGCCAACTGCGGCTCCGCCCGATCGTGATGACCTCGCTGGCCTTCATCATCGGCGTCGTGCCGCTGATGCTCGGCGTGGGGGCCGGTGCCGAGATGCGCAACACGCTCGGTACCGCCGTCTTCTATGGCATGTTGGGCGTGACACTGTTCGGCATCTTCCTCACGCCGGTGTTCTTCTATGTCATCCAGGTGCTCGTGGACTGGCGGCGACCGAGGGAGTGAGACGTTTGCGGCCGGCAACTTTCGTAGGGTAAGCCTCTGGCTTGCCCGTGTTCGTTTGTCGCCGATTGACCGTCGAGAAAAAACGGGCAAGCCAGAGGCTTACCCTACGAAACTCTCAACGACCGCCAGAGGCATCATTCTCTTTCTGCCCGCCGTTCAATGCGAGACCGACGCGGCCGCTTTTTCGCCGACGAGGCGGTCTTCGTAGAAGCGAGTCAGGGCAAACGGCTCCAGCTTGGCCGGCGTTTTGCCGGTCGCGATGAATTCGGCCATCAACTTGCCCGAGGCGGGGCCGGCTTTGAAACCGTAGGTCCCCCAGCCGACCGTCATGAAGAAGCCCTTGACGTCGGGAGTGCCGCCCATGATGGGCGAGTAATCGGGAGTCATGTCGCACAGGCCGGACCATTGCCGCAGGATCTTCACGTTCGCCAGGTGCGGGAACAGTTCCAGCAAGTGAGTCGCCGCACCTTCGAGGAACGACAGCGTGCCACGCAGCGAGTAACTGGCGTGGTCGTCCACTTCGGCTCCGAGCACCAATTCACCGCGGTCGGTTTGCGAGACGTAGACGTGCAGCGTCGAGGAGACGATCACCGAGTTGAGGAACGGTTTGAGTGGCTCGGTCACCGCCGCTTGCAACGGGTGCGTCTCAATCGGGATTTCGAGTCCGACCATGCGACTGATCAGCCCCGCATAGCCGGCGGTCGCGTTGAGCACCGTCTTCGTCCTGATCCGCCCGCGATTGGTGACGACCGCCTCGACCTGCCCGTGTTGAACTTCGATGCCGGTGACCTCGGTCTTTTGATGAACCTGCCCGCCGCCACGATCGACTCCGCGAGCGAACGCCCAGACCACCGCGTCGTGCCGAATGATCCCCCCGGGCGGGTGATACAGCGCCGCCTGAATCGGAAAGCGGCTGTGTCCGAACACATTCAGATCGGGCACGATCCGCTGGATCTCTGCGGGAAAAATGATGCGCGAGTTGACGCCCATCAGTTGGTTCGTGTTGGCTCGCTCCGTCAATCCGGTCACGCCCCGCTCGTTGTGAGCCAGCGTGAGATGCCCGTGCTGCGAGAACATCACGTTGAATTCGAGATCGGCCGCCAACTGCTCGTACAATTTGACCGACAGATCGTAGAACGCGATCCCCTCCGGTGTGCGATAGTTCGAGCGAACGATCGCCGTGTTCCGCCCCGACCCGCCGAACCCGACGTACTTCGCCTCCAGCACCGCGATGTTCCGCACGCCCATTTGTGTCAGATAGTACGCCGTCGCCAGCCCATGCACGCCGCCGCCGATGATGACGACGTCGTACTGGTCCTTGAGTTCGCGCTCTTGCCACATTCGTTGTGCAACCATCGAAATACCTCACCTTACTTCGCGTGCCACGGCTGTGTCAGCCGTGCCGTCAATGTGACCGACTCATCGCACGGCTGACACAGCCGTGGCACACTTCTCGTGTTGAATCCCCGCTGGTTGCAAACCGAATTCTTGACCGGCATCCATGAGCACCTCCCAAAAGAACTCGGCCGAATCGCTGCACACATGCAGTTCAAACCGATCCGCGAACCGGCCGAAGAGCGTGTTGACTCCGAAGATCGGCCCCTGGCAACACGCCTGCACCGGCAGGGTCCGCTCGCGCAAATCGACCGCCGTCACCTTGTTCAAAATCCGCTCCGCATCCGGCCCGATCAGAGCCAGCGATGCCCAGCCACCCGTGACGTCGATTGCGTCAGCGCTCGGCGACACATTGCCGAACACAATCGCGCGGCGGGGAGTCAGCCGATAGACATGCCTGCCATCGGCACTGTGAATCTTTCGCAACGGCACCTCGGCGCCACACATCGAAGTCAGTGCCGCGCCGGTATTTGGTCCGTTGATCTCGAACGTCGGCACCTGCGACAGATCGACCAGCGCGTTGCCCGTTCGATCCGGCTGTTGCGGATAACGCACAGCAACCTGCCAACCGTCGAGCGTTTCGACGGTCGCACCCAACTGGCGATGTCGTTCCAGCAGCGGTCCACGAGCAATGGTTGTCACGGTCATTGGTCACCTTCGGAGGATGGGCACTCTTGCCCGTCCAAAAAACGAAGGACGGGCAAGAGTGCCCATCCTACAAATCATCAACTCTTCAACTCTTCAACTTCTCTCCGGCCGGATCGTAGAACGGTTCATCCTGCACGACGGCCGGAATCATTCGGCCGTTGACCTGAATCTGAATCGTCTGCCCGTTGCCAGCGAGATGGGCCGGCACCCAGGCCAGCCCGATCGTCCCGCCTGCTGCCGGCGAATAACCAACGGACGTGATTCGTCCGCCGAGTTTGCCGCCGCAGAGCACCAACGACGCGAGGTCCGGCACGACGGACTCCGACAGGCGGAAGCCGACCAGCTTGTTGCGATCGCCGCGTTGCCGAGCACGAGCCAGCGATTCCTTGCCGATGAAGTCCTCCTTGTCGAGCTTCACGATCCACGGCAGGTCCGCTTCGAGCGGATTCGAGAGCGCATCGGTGTCCACGCCGGGCAGCAGATGTTTTTTCTCCAGCCGTAACAGACGCTGGGCTTCGATACCAAACGGCGCGATGGAAAACTCGCGGCCAGCCTCGATGATCGCTTCCCAGACATGCAAACCGAATTGGCTGGGGACGTGAATCTCGTAACCGAGTTCGCCGACGAAGCCGATCCGCAGCACGATGGCCGACACGCCGGCGATCATGCATTCGCTCGCGGCCAGATAAGGCATCGCCTCGGATGAGAGGTCCGCGTCGGTCAGCTTTTTCAGAATCTCCCGGCTGCGCGGGCCGGCGAGATTCATCGCGGCGTAACTCCCCGAAACGTTCGTCATCCGCACGTCCCACTGCGGCCGACCAGCCAGCCACCAGCGGAACCAGCTATCTATCGCGTCGGCATTGCCGGTCGTCGTCGTCAGAAAGAACCGGTCATCGCCCAACCTCGCAATCGTGCCGTCGTCCAACAAAATTCCCGCGTCGTCGCAGATCACTCCGTATCGCACGCGGCCGACCTTCAGGTTCGCGAAACGATTCGGATAGATGAACTCCAGAAACTGGACGACGTCCGCCCCGCGCAGTTCGATCTTGCCGAGCGTCGAGACATCGATCAGCCCGGCTCGCTGCCGCACCGCTTCGTATTCCTGAGTGACCGACGAATACACCTGCGGACGCTTCCAGTTCCCGGCGTCCCCCATCCTGGCTCCGGCCTGCTCGTGCCAGGCGTGCATCGGCGTGCGGCGGACCAACGAGAAATGGAGCGTCCGCCCCGCGAGCACACCCAGCGGCAACGGTTGCTCCGGCGGCCGAGCGGTCGTGACGCCGGTCTCTGAGATCGACTGCCCGTTGTGCCGGGCACAAATCGCAATCGACGCCGACTGGCACATCTTCCCCTGACACGGCCCCATGCTAACCGTCGAGTACCGTTTCAGTGTCTCGATGTTCGAGTAACCCTCGTCGATCGCGTCGCAGATGTCTTTTTCCGTCACGTCCTCGCACAGGCAGACAAACTTTTTCTTCGCACCCGACGGCGAGACGTAATGGCACGAAGGCA
>JANODP010000534.1:0-8218 GCA_031412755.1 Schlesneria sp.
CGCGAAATCCGCACGGCTGACACAGCCGTGGCACGGTCGCAGGACGGATTCCGACCGCCTGGGGGTTACCAATTCTCCTGCCAGCGTCGGCGATGCACCAACATCTTGCGGCCCGGTCCAAATCGTCCGGGCGAGACGGCGGGGATGCGGACACAGACCGGCTCCTCGCCGTAAAGTCCCTCGATCGACAGGTGTGCTCCCAGCTCGTCCTCGTCGCCGAGGCTTTGCGACTGCCAGCGCATAGAGGTGACACTGGAGAAGAGGTTCATCAACATCTTCAGGTCAACCTCGAAAGCCTCTCCGAACGTTCGGCCATCGTGCGGTCCGCCGACGACCTCGGTCAACGCGGTGAAGACGGTCACCTCCCAGCCTGTCGGACCCGGATGGTAATGGCACCCGATCGGCCCCGTCGGCTCCATCGTTCCCAATGGTTCCAAGTGAGCAGCAATTTCATTCGCCAACTTGGCCAGCCAATCGGGAGGGGGAATCATGCGGTCTGCTCTGGCAAGAGGTCTGAGTGGGGGGGGGGCGCACGTGCGGGTTGCACACACCGGATCGTCAACGAGCAAGATGGAAACAAACTTAGAAACAGCAAGCCAGACGGCGGTGAGCAGGGGGCAAACAGAAGGCGGATCAACACGACGATGCCAGGCTGAGGCGCATCCCAACCGGCGACGTCTCCGCATGGCAGAGTCCGGTTATCGCAAGCATGATGCCGAAAAGCATCATTTGTTTGAGATCGCCCCTCCTGCGGAGATTTCGCTCACTGCACGTCGTCGCAACCGGTTGCGTCCCGCTGTTCGGCGCAAATGATTCGATCCGATTCATCGCGATGGCGAGCATCCTGTGTTCGAGCCGCTTCAGAATCTGATCGACGGAGCCTCGCCCAACTCATTCTGTCGATTCGTCACGCACAGACCGGACGATCGTTTCCAAAGCCATGACCGCGCGCGGGGGGCCGCCGCGCCGGATTGACTTCACGCGCGAGCAGAAGCAGGGCCTCGACCGGACCGCCGATGTTTCATTCGGTGAACTGTGACGTGGCAATCGCGCTCGAATCGTCACGCGAAGTTGACGATCGTGTGATCGGGATTCGGTCCGCCCTGCGCAACACGGGGTTACTTGAACATCGTATCCATCATCTTGATGGCCGCCGGACCGACGAGCACCACGAAGATGCCGGGGAAGATGAACAGCACCATCGGGAAGAGCATCTGGACGGCGGTTTTCTGAGCCTTCTCTTCGGCGAGCTGTCGGCGTTTGACGCGCATCGAATCGGACTGGACGCGCAGCGCCTGGGCGATCGACGAGCCGAACCGCTCGGCCTGAATCAGGATGGCCACCAGCGCCTTCACGTCGTCGACGCCCGTCCTGACGCCCAGATCGTGCAGCACGTCCCGGCGCACGCGGCCCATCTGAACCTGCATGTTGCTGAGCGCGAACTCGCTGCACAACTCGGGGTGAGCATCCGCCAGTTCTTCGGCGATCCGGCGCAGACCGGCATCCAGGCCGAGACCGGCCTCCACGCAGACGACCAGCAAATCGAGGGCATCCGGCATCGACAGAAAAATCTTCTGCTTGCGCGACGACGACAGAAACATCAGCACCAACTCGGGCAGATAGAAGCTGACACCGGCCGCGATCCCGATCGAGAAGAAACCCTTCTGCGTCGGTCCGTAGGTGAGCATCCCCACGCCGCCGCCCAGCAGCGCGCCGACTCCCAGCATGGCCACCTTGATCGCCAGGTACATCTGCGCCGAGTTCGCCTGGTTGTAGCCGGCGTTGGCCAGTCGCACCCGCAGCTCGTTGTGTTCGAGATCCGACTTGGCGCCGAGGGCCTTCGCCATCGCCGGAGCCGCCTTGGCGAAAACGCCCCCCAGCCCCTTGCTCGATTTCTTCTTTTCCCGCGACGCCGGATCGCGCAATTCGTCGAGCCGTTCAGTGGCGCGCGATTCTTCTTTCGAGAAGACGCTCATCGCCGCCCACGCTCCGGCGGTGATCGCCCCGAAGATGGCCCACGGCATGATGGTGGTCAGTTCCATGATGAATCGCTCGTTGGGTTGAAGGTTGAGGGTTGAGGGTCAGACGAAGAGGCGAGGTTCGGGTTTCGGTCTGACCGTCAACCTTCAACCCTCAACCTTCGACCCGTCCTCACACCTTGATGTCGATGATTTTCTTGATGCAGATGGCTCCGACGATTTGCATCACCACCCCGAAGGCCACCATTTTCTTGCCCAGTTCGGTGGTGAACAGGAGCATCACGTACTCCTGATTCAGGTAGTACACGGCGATGAAGATGGCGATGGGCAAAGCCATCAGCACCGCGCCGCTCAGACGGCCTTCGCCGGTCAGCGCCTGCACCATGCCGAGAATTTTGAACCGCTCGCGCACCACTTCGCAGATCTTGTCGATGATCTCGGCCAGGTCGCCACCGGTCTGTCGCTGGATCGCGACGGCCGTGACGAAGAACTTGAGATCGAGATTGGGCATCCGCTTCATCATGTTCTTCAGCGCCTGCTCGATCGGGATTCCCAGGTTCTGTTCCTCGTAGGCGATCTGAAATTCGAGGCCGATCGGCGCGGCCATTTCCTCGACGACCATGTTCAGCCCGGCGTTCAGGCTGTGTCCCGAGCGGAGTGCCCGCGCAATCAGCGACAGGGCGTCGGGCAGTTGCGCGCCGAACCTGGCAAAGCGTTTCTTGCGGCGCCACATCAGCCAAAACAAGGGTAGGACGGACAGCATCAGGGCAAACACCGGCAGCAGTGGCGTCGGGGCTTGAGCGACCGCGCCGGCGACGGCCCCCACAATTCCGAGGCCCCCGCTGATCAGGATGAACGTCTGAAAGTTGATCGGCGAATCGGCCTGTTCCAGGAAGAATCCCCAACTTCCCATGTTCTTCGAGAACTTGCTGAGCGCGCCGGCCGCCCCCTTGCCCACGTTGATAAAGTCCTGCTTCATCAGGCTGCGCGCGGCTTCCGACTCTGGCATCTTGGTCCCGGCCAGCGCATCGAGCCGATCCTCGGCACGGGTCGACCCCATTTCCCTGACCATCAGGAAGATGGCCGAAGCGAGGGCCGCCGCGGCGATGAAGGCCGCCACCGAAATCGTCCAAATCGGATCCATGAGATCCACTCCGGTTGAGGGTTGAGGGTTGAGGGTTGAAGGTTGATGGTTGATGGTCAGAAGAGGCGGCTGAGGGATCGTGTTCTCTGACCATCAACCCTCAACCTTCAACCATCAACCTTTCGACTACTTTCCAAGGGCTCTCGCCGTGAACAGGTTCGACGGCAACTTGACTCCCGCTCCCTCCAGACGACCCATGAACGAGGGTCGAACTCCTGTTGCCTCGAAATGTCCGAACGCGCGGTTGTTCTCGTCGATGCCATCCTGCTTGTGTAGGAAGATGTCCTGCATCACGACCGTGTCCTGCTCCATGTTCAGCACTTCCGTGATGTGCGTCAGACGGCGCGGCCCGCCTTGCAGACGCTGCACCTGAATGATGAGGTCCACGGCGGCGGCGAACTGCTGGCGCAAGGCCCGGATCGGCAGTTCCACTCCGCCCATTGCGATCATCGTTTCCAGACGCGACATGGCGTCGCGCGGCGTGTTGGCGTGGATCGTCGTCATCGAGCCTTCGTGGCCGGTGTTCATGGCTTGCAGCATGTCGAGCGATTCGGCGCCGCGGCACTCGCCGATGATGATCCGGTCGGGTCGCATGCGCAGGGCGTTCTTGACGAGGTCCGTCGCCGTGACGCGCCCCTTGCCTTCGATGTTCGAGGGCCGAGTTTCCAGACGCAGAACGTGCTCCTGTTGCAGTTGCAGTTCCGCCGCGTCTTCGATCGTGATCACGCGCTGGTCGTTCTGAATGAAGCCCGACAGCGTGTTGAGCAGTGTCGTCTTACCGGAACCGGTGCCGCCGCTGATGATGATGTTCAGTCGCGCCTTGATCGCCCCCTCGAGCAGCAGAGCGATCTCGGGCGTGAAGGCTCCGAATTTCAACAGGTCTTCCAACCCCAGCGGTTTCGATCCGAAACGGCGAATCGTCAGCGAGGGACCGTCGAGTGCCAGCGGCGGAATGATCGCGTTCACGCGGGAACCATCGGCCAGTCGGGCGTCGACCATCGGCGAAGTCTCGTCGCAGCGCCGGCCGATGCGCGACACGATCCGGTCGAGAATCTGCATCAGATGCGCGTTGTCGCGGAACGTGACCTCGGACCGCTGAATCCGCCCGTTCTTTTCGATGAAGACGTTCTTCGGCCCGTTGATCATGATGTCGGCGACGCCCGGTTCCTTGAGCAGGATTTCCAGCGGGCCATAGCCGAAGGTTTCGTCGAGCACTTCTTCGATCAGCCGCTCGCGTTCCGAACGGTTGAGGGCGGGGTTCTCGGTGTCGCACAAGTGTTCGACGACGAGACGAATCTCACGCCGCAGCGTGTCCCCCTGAAGGTCGCCGAGCCGCGACAGGTCGAGCTTCTCGACCAGCTTGCCGTGAATCAGTCGCTTCAGGCTTTCAAAATCCATTTCGGACGAGGGACCGCGTCCGCCACGAGTCGGAGCGAAAGTAGGTGCAGCCATGTGACAGGGGACTCCCGGCGATCAAACTTCGATCTCGACACGAGCCACGCCGACAACCGGTGCAGTCTCGCATTGCTGCCGAAACCTAGGTCACGTTTGGCTCGGTTGCAAAAAGGAAACATCGAGTCCCGATCAAAAAGCCCGCGCGGGTGATGTCGGTCGTGCGCGGCGAACCGATGGCGACGGTCATGCCGACGGGCTCGATCGCGGTAACCCGGGTGACTCACGGTCACACACCAACCCGACGCGTCAGTGCGGGCGCCGTCACGGTTCGCCCTCGCTGACACTTTTTGAAGTTGCGCAGTAACGAACTCTTGAACCTGAGTCAGCGAGTTCCGACCAATGATTCCAGTTCTGATCCGTGCCCCGGCCCTGCCATCCGTGCGATCCCCGAGACTTTTTTCTAGCACGGATGGCAGGGCCGAAGCACGGATGAAGAACACGAAACGGTGGTGCAAAATCGTCATTCGTCCACACGCATTCATCCACCAGCGCAAAATCAAAACTTACGCGTCGGGTTGGTGTGCGGCAGTCCGATTCCTCCCTGAGGAGGCCATAACTGATCCGGGGTCATTCCAAGACAGCCAGTCCGCAGCGGTCGGTTGTCGATGTTTCTCAATCGCTAGGACTGGCCATGCTCGGTCGCAACTCCACGTTGACCAATTTGCCCAGTCTCTGATATAGCCCGCACCCCGGTTGACTCATGTCGTAACGTTGCAGTGGTCTTTTCCTTCGCAGCGGGGCGGTCGATTGGCCTGCGAGTCAGGTGTCTGCCGGTCCTGCTGTTCGACCTATCCCGCCGTTCGGCGTTCGCGTTTCTGTTCCGTCTGAGGAGTCTCAATCCATGTGTGGAATCGTCGGCTATGTCGGTCCGAAGCAGGCGTATGACTACCTGATCGAGGGACTGTTTCGCCTCGAATACCGTGGCTACGACAGTGCGGGTGTGGCGCTGCAAGACAGCGATCAGATCGCCGTCCGCAAGAAGACGGGACGAGTCAGCCAACTGGCGGAACTGGTCAAGCACCAACCCGTTATCGGCAACGTCGGTATTGGCCACACGCGCTGGGCCACGCACGGTGAGCCGAGCGACACGAACTCGCATCCGCACACGGGGGGCAACGGCGAGGTGGTGCTGGTTCACAACGGCGTCATCGAGAACTACGCCACCCTGCGAAACCAACTGACCGAGTTGGGCTACGTGTTTCATTCGGCCACCGATACCGAAGTCGCCGCGCACCTGATCGCCCACCATCTCGAAGAGGAAGCCAAACTCGGGGCCGATCCGACGCAAGCCAGCACCTGCGTGAAGGCGGTCGAGGCCGCGATCAAGAAGATCAAGGGAACCTACGGCCTGGCGATTCTGTTCCGCGATGTGCCCGGCCTGCTGATTGCCGCCCGCCTGGGAAGCCCGCTGGTCGTCGGCATCGGCAAGCACGAGCATTACCTCGCCAGCGATGCCAGCCCGCTCGTCGGTCACACCGAGGAAGTGGTCTACCTCAACGACCACGAAGTCGCCGTCATCACGGCCGATCAATTTCAGTTGCGGCACCAGAACGGCGGCTCGAACGCCAAGAACGTCCGGGTGCTCGATCAGGCCGCCGTCGACACCGACCTCGGCGACTTCGAGCACTACATGCTCAAGGAGATCTTCGAACAGCCGGCCACGATCGAGAACGCCCTGCGCGGCCGGCTCGACGACGACGAGGCGACCGCCGTCTTCGGCGGTCTGAACATGGACCCGCAGCAACTGCGCCGCATCGACCGCATCATCCTGACCGCCTGCGGCACCAGTTGGCACGCCGGACTGGTCGGCGAATATCTGATCGAGGAGTTCGCCCGCATCCCCGTCGAAGTCGAATACGCCAGCGAGCTGCGCTACCGCAACCCGCCGATGTCCGATCGCACGATGATCTTCGCCATCACTCAAAGTGGCGAGACCGCCGACACGCTCGCGGCGATGCGCGAATGCAAACGGAAGGGCCATCCCACGCTGGCCATCTGCAACACGGTCGGCTCCACGATCGCCCGTGAGGCGGACGGAGGCATCTATCTGCACGCCGGTCCCGAAATCGGCGTCGCCTCGACCAAGGCCTTCACGTCACAGGTCACGGTGCTGACGTTGCTCGCACTTTACATGGGCCGCATGCGTCACCTGTCGTATCCGGCGGGCAAGCGGATCATCAACCATCTGCGCGCGATGCCCGATGTCATTCGCCAGACGCTCAAGTGCTTTGATGCCGTCAAGGAGGTGGCTCGCAAGTACTACACGGCCGAAAACTTCCTCTACATGGGCCGGCTGTACAACTTCCCGGTTGCGCTCGAAGGGGCGCTCAAGCTCAAGGAAATCAGCTACATCCACGCGGAAGGCTATCCCGCCGCCGAGATGAAGCACGGACCGATCGCCCTGATCGACGAGGACACGCCCAGCGTGTTCATCGCCCCGCACTGCGGCATCTATCCCAAGGTGATGAGCAACCTGCAGGAGGTCAAAGCCCGCCGCGGTCCCGTGATCGCCATCGCCTGCGAAGGGGACGACAAAATTGCCGACCTCGCCGACGACGTGATCTATGTCCCCGATGTCGACGAATATCTGCAACCGCTGGTGACGTCGATTCCCCTGCAGTTGCTGTCCTATCAAATCGCGATCCTGCGCGGCTGCAACGTCGACCGCCCCCGCAACCTCGCCAAGAGCGTGACCGTCGAGTGACCTGTTCGTCGGTAGCGCGAAACATCCCAGCCGCCCGGCCTCATCCGCCGGGCGGCTTCGTTTGAGCAGCCCGGCTGGCGATGAAACCAGCGTTGCGAGACGGCGGGGCCGGGGATACAGTCGCCAGCGACTGATGGCTCTTCCTCTCAAAGGTCCAGCGATGCGTCCTCCGTTGAGTTTGGTTGGTGGTGTCGTCGTGCTGCTGGCGCTGGTGGTCGGTTGCCGGGAGGCCCCGGTTCCTGCTCCTGCCCCGGTGCCGAACAACTCCGGCGGCACTCCCACCGCGACCGTCGCGCACGAAGCGACTCCCCCCGAGCCGCCCTTCCAATTGGAAGAGGGGTTTGAACCGCTGGCTTTCACCGACTTCGAGGCTTTCGGTGCCGAAGACGCCACCTGGGCCGCGACCGACGAGGGGCTGAAGTGCTCGGGCAAGCCGAAGGGTTATCTCTATTCGAAGCAGCCGTACCAGAACTTCACGCTGCGGCTGGACTATCGTTTCCCGAGGCCCGACAACCTCAAGGACGAAACCAAGTTCAAGGGGAACACCGGCTTCCTGGTCTACGTCACCGGTGAGCACAAGCTTTGGCCGATGTGCCTGGAAGTGCAGGGGAAGCACGTGCAGATGGCCGCGATCAAGGAGAACGGCGGCGCGCAGCCGGTGAAGGCCGAAGACGATGACGCCGCGAGACAGCAGGCCCGCAAACCGGTCGGCCAGTGGAACAGTCTCGAAATCGTGTCGCAGGACGGCGCGTTGGCGGTCTCGCTGAACGGCACGCCGATCAGCAAGTGCGAACCCGATTTCCTGAGTGAGGGACCAATCGGCATTCAGGCGGAGGAGCACCCGTTTGAAGTGAGACGCCTGCGGTTGAAGCGAGACTGATTTCGGTAGTGGGCCAGTTTGAGTGGCACGCCCTGAGTCCTCGAAGGGCGTGGAAC
>JANODP010000535.1:0-13205 GCA_031412755.1 Schlesneria sp.
GCGTCCCACTGCAATCGCCCCTCACCCCTAACCCCTCTCCCCAAGGGGGCGAGGGGAACAAGAAAGAACAACTCGACACCCTGTTCTTCGGCGGAGGCACGCCGACGCATCCTTCGTGCGAGCAACTTCGCGAGTTGTTTCGGATAGTCCATCAGCGGTTTACACTCGCGCCGGGAGCCGAAGTGGGCGTCGAAGCCAATCCGCTCGATCTGTCCGACGAGAAGATCGACCTGCTGGCGAATGCCGGAGTGAACCGGATCAGCCTCGGCGTGCAGTCGTTTTCGCCGCAGGCTCTCCAACTGTTGGAGCGCGATCACTCGCCGTGGGACATCGAAGACGTGATGGCTCGTCTGCGGCGGCGGTTCGACAACGTGTCGCTCGATCTGATCTTCGGCGTGCCGGGGCAGTCGCTCGACGATTGGCGGGAGACGCTGCGACGGGCGATTTCGCTCGGGCCGACGCATGTCTCGACGTATGGCCTCACCTGGGAGCAGGGAACCGCGTTCTGGTCCCGGCGGGCGCGGGGCGAACTGCGCACGATCGACGAAGAACTCGAACGCGACCAGTACGCGATGGCGATGGACGAGCTGACCGCCGCCGGATTCGAGCAGTACGAAATCTCGAACTTCGCACGACCGGGCTGCCGCTGTCGGCACAACGAAGTCTACTGGGCGGGCGACGAGTACTGGGCGTTCGGACCGGGGGCGGCCCGCTACGTGAACGGCCGCCGCGAAACGAACCTGCGCAGCGTCACCGGCTGGCTGGCGAAGCTCGAACGGGGCGAGTCTCCCGTGGCCGAAGCCGAAGAACTCGAACCGGCTCATCGCGCGCGGGAACTCCTGTTCATCGGTCTCCGCCGCACGGCCGGGATCACGCGCGACGACTTTCAACGACGGACCGGTTTCACGCTGAATGCGATGGCGGCCCCCGCGATCCTCGCCAACGTCGAGCGCGGCTGGCTGGAAGATGACGGCACAACGATCCGACTCACTCGCGAAGGCCGATTCGTCGCCGACCGCGTTGTCGCCGATTTCTTGTGAGCAATCACTTCGCAGTCACTCCGCGCGGGCCTATCATGCCGCCGCGTCAGGACGCTCGGTTTCGATACTCGGCCATTTGAAGGATCTTGTCATGAGAACGGTGATGCGTTGGAAGGCGATCTGCCTGTTGGGAATGTTGTCGTTGGGGATGGTCGCGTCGGTGCAGGCCCAGCAGCCGACCGTGGTCCTCAGTGTGAGGAGTGTGGACGAACTGCTCGACGATGCCAATTTCATCGGTGAAGCCGTGGGACACGAGGGAGCCCGCGAGGCGGCCGAACAGTTTCTCGGCGCCTTCACCGGCGGGAAGGGTCTGGCGGGTGTCGATCTGACGAAGGGACTCGGCCTGTACTGGAACGTGAATGCGGCCGGTGAGCCGGAATCTCCCGTGATCTTCCTGCCCATCGACGATGAGCAGGCCTTCACGGGGCTGATCAAGATGTTCGCCCCGGACCTGAAGGAGACGGACGGCCAGTGGAAATTCACGGTCAACGGCCAGCGGCTGTTCGCCAAGTTTGCCAACGGATACTGCTTCGCCAGCAACTCGGCCGACGGGGTGGCCAAGACGGCCGATCCGAAGAAGATCGTCAACGGCAAGTACGACGTCGCCCTCGACGTGAGCATCGCCAGCATCCCGCAGAACTTGAAAGCCACCTTCCTGCAGCAGACGGAACAGCAGGGACGCCTCAGCCTGGAGAACGGACCCGAGCCCAAGAACGAAGCCGAAAGGAAGGGGCAGGAGCTGGGCTTTGAATGGACACTCGCCAGCCTGACCTCCATCGTCAACGACGGCGACCGCATGACGCTCGGGTACGATGTGAACAGCAAATCGCGTCTGGCGTCGGTCGATTTCGGCCTGTCGGGCAAGACCGGCACGGCACTCGCCAAGGCGATGACGGCCTACGGCAAGACGACTCCCGCCTTCGCCGCCGTGGCCGCCGAGGATGCTCCCTTCCGACTGGTCATGTCCTATCCGACAACGGGCATGCTGGAAAAACTGGATGAGTTGTTCTCGACGTTGCGCGAGACCGCCGAGGCCGAGATCGACAAGGATGAAAAGTTGAAGGACGATGCTGACAAGCAGGCCGCCAAGGATGTCGCCAAGCGCCTGTTCGACATCGCCCAGGCGACCATCAAGTCCGGCTCTCTGCATTCGGTCGTCGTGCTCGAAGAGGGCGACGACGAAACGGTGCGGATCGTGGGTGGAACCAAGGTCGCCAAGGGAGACGACGCCGGCAAGCTGTTCGACGACATCCTCAAACTGGTTAAGGAGAGTCCCGAATCCGGCAAGGTGAAGGCCGACGTGGCGAAGCACGCCGGCGCGCGGATTCACTCCATCACGCCAGACCTCAAGGAAAAACAGACCGATCTGTTTGGTGAAGGTGCCGGTCACATGGCCGTTCGCGCCGACAGCCTGTGGTTCTCCATGGGCGGCGGCAATCTGGAGGCACTCAAGAAGGCCCTCGATCTCTCGGGAAAAACGGCCGCCAAACCAGGTGCTCCGATTTCGCTGCGAGTCAAACCGGCCACTCTCGTCACACTGTTCGAATCGGACGACGCAGGCTTGATCGAGCGGGCCGAAGCCCTCGCCGGCAAACCGGGTGACATCCTGAACGTCGAAATCGTTCCCACGCCGGGCGGTGCCAAGCTGCACATCGAGTTCGGAGTTGATCTCTTCAAGCTGGGAGTCGAAGAGTAACGCCGGGTACGACGAGCCGCCTCGTCAACGCAGAACACTCAGCAACAGCATGAGCACCCCGGCCACTCAACAGCAGCCGGGGTGCTCGTTTTGGAACACTGATCGGCGCTGATCTTCACTGATTCTTTCTTCGCATGAGTGAAGATCAGCGCCGATCAGCGTTCAGTTGACTTCGCGTTACTTCGGCAGATCGCCCGCCACGCCGTTGACCAGCTTTTTCGGGTCGATGTGTTTGTTGAGTGCCGCGCGGATTTGATCCTTCGTCAGTTTCGAGACGGCGGTCTCCAGCTTCGCATTGAAGTCGAGCGTCCGTCCGGCGTAGAGGGCATTCGCAAGGACGGCGGCAAGCTGAGCGTCGTCGCCACGCTTCTGTTGCTCACCCTGCAACCAACCCTGCTGTGATTCGGCGAGTTCTTCGTCGGTGATGCCATCCTTCAGCAGCTTGACCAGCTCCTCGTGAGCGAGTGTCACGACCTTTTCGATGTTCTGCGGGTTGGCGATGCCGTACATCGAGAGCGTGGCGCGCGGGTCGAGCGATGCGGCGCGGAAGGCCGAGCCGACGCCGTATGACAGACCTTCCTTCTCTCGGATGCGGCCCATCAGGCGCGAGGCGAAGCCGCTGCCGCCGAACGTCTCGTTGGCCACGATCAGCGCGGGATAGTCGGCGTCGGCATCCGACAGCGGCAGCACCAGGCCCGCGAAGTACATCGCGTTCGCCTTGTCGGGCGTTTGGACCTTGATCGTGTCTCCCTTCGCCGCTCCTTCCGAACTGCGACGGATTCGCTCGTAAGGCTGTTTCGTTTTCCAGCCGCCGAGCGCGGCGGTGAGCGCCTGTTTCGTCGAGGCTTCGTCGAAATCGCCGATCACGACCACTTCGCCCGCCTGAGCCGACAGGAACTCGTCGTAGACCCGCTTCACGTCGGCGGCCGTCAGTTTCTCGATCAGCTTCAGTTCGTCGGCCATGCTCGGAAAGTGACGGACATCGCCGGGCGGATACGGATTGAGCCGTTGGTTGACGAGACGCGGCGCGATCGCCTGCGGCTCGGTCGCCTGTTCCTCCAGCGTGCTGCTCTTTTGTTGTTGCAGGATCGCGAACTCGGCCGTCGGCAGCGAGGGCTCGCGCAGCACCTGCCGCAGCAGGTCGATCACGTCCTTCAGATTCTCACGCTTCGTCTGGATCGTGAACGCGGCCTCGCCGGCCGATCCGCTGGCTCGCCAGCTCGTGTTGAGTTCGTCCAGCCGATCCTGAATCTCGGACGCGTTGAGATTCTTCGTGCCGCGCGTCATCAGCTCGGGCAGGAAGTCACACGCCGGACCGAGGCCGAACAGCGATTCGGCCTTGCCGTAGCGCAGTCGCAGCGTGACGACCACGTTGCCGCCGCGATTCTTCTTCGTGAGGAAGGCCGTTTTGATCCCTTCGATCGTCGAGCGTTTGACGCGCTTCTCGATCGCCGCGGGCGACGCATCGAACGCTTCTCCGATCGAGAAGTCGGCGCGGCCCTTGTAGTCCTTCACCAGCGAGGCCACCTCCGGCGGCGCGGCGATCGGCGTCCGCTGGGGTTCCGTGGTGGGAACATAGAGTCCGACCGTGCGGTTGCTCGTTTGCAGAAACTTTTTCGCCACGCGATTCACATCGGCCGTGGTCACCTGCTGCAAGCGGTCGCGGTGCAGGAAGAACAGCCGCCAATCGCCCGCTCCCGCCCACTCGGACATCTCCGCCGTAAGTTTGGGTGTGTTGGTCGATGTCTGGTCCCACAGTTTGAGCAGCGTCTTCTTGATGCGGGCCACTTCCACGTCCGTCGCACCGGCTTTGGCCAGCTCGTCGATGGTGTCGACCATTCCCTCCAACACCGCACCCGGTTCATTTCCCGGAGCGACTTCCGCCGCGAAGGCCATCACGCTCGGATCGTGCCAGGCGTAGGCCGAGCCTTCGATCTTGGCCGCGCGGCGGCGTTCGACCAGCGCCTTATAGAGCCGTCCACTCTTGTCGGCCGACAGCACCCCTTCGAGCACGGCGACGGCGGCAAAGTCCGGATCGGAGGCGGCCGGAATGTGAAACATCACCGACGCGACGGGCACCTTGCCGACTCGCCGCAGCGTGACGTGACGCTCGCCGTCCTGGGCCGGTTCATCGGTGTACGTGCTACGAATCGGTTCGCTCGGACGCTGGAGGGGTGAGAAGTATTTCTGAACGAGGGCCAGTGCCTTGGCCTCCTCGAACCGGCCGCCGATAAACAGGACCACGTTGTCCGGGCGGTAGTAGCGCTTGTAGAAGACGCGCAGGTTTTCGACGGGGACGCGTTCGATGTCGGCCCGGTTGCCGATCGTCGACTTGCCGTAGTTGTGCCACTCGAAGGCCGTCGCCATCATCCGTTGCTCGAGGATCATCTTGGCGTTGTTCTCGCCCATCTCGAACTCGTTGCGGACGACGGTCATCTCGCTCGACAAGTCCTCGGCCTTGATCGGGCAGTTCACGAGGCGGTCGGCCTCCAACCCGATGGCGTATTCGAGGTTGTCATCGCTGGCGGGGAGCGTCTCGTAGTAATTCGTGCGGTCGGTCCACGTCGAACCGTTGTAGTCGGCTCCGCGCTCCTGCAAGTCGCGGTCGGAGTGCGGATGCTTCTCGGTCGGCTTGAACAGCATGTGTTCGAGCAGGTGCGCCATCCCCGTCTCACCGTAACCCTCGTGCTTCGACCCGACGAGGATCGTCATGTTGACCGTCACCTTCGGCTGCGAAGGCTCGGAGAAGAGGACGACCTTCAACCCGTTCGCCAGTTGGTACTCGGTGAAGCCTTCGACGCTGCCAATCTTCGTGGGAGCAGCCGCTTCCTGACCCGAGGCCCCGGCCAGACTCAAACCCATCACCAACCAGGCGACACACAATCCGCGCGCGATCATGAGACCAAACTCCTTTCAACCCGCAGTGCCACGAACCTTCAGACGCTTGCAACACGCGAAGGTTAGCCGCCGGGATCGACGAGTGCGAGAGAACGAATCTGGCGGAAGGTCGTGCCGGGGAGTGAATCCGCAAAGCGAGATGCCGTCCGGTTTGGCTCGATGGGTCTGATTTCCCTCGGGGACGACGCACCCCGGCGAGAAGTCCGGCATTCGAGATGGATGGCGGCGGCGGGGTTGGTATGCTCACGCGGGCCTGTCGTTCGTTCGTTTCCCCGGCCCATTCCCCCCTGAAGGAGTCTCCGATGCGCCTCGTTCTACCTGCTCTGTTCGCAATGGTTGTTCTGACATCCTCCGTGGTGCGGGCCGACATCGAGTCGGGTCCGAACGTCGGGACGGCGGTCGCGGTCCTGAAGGTGTTTGCCGCGACGGGCGATCACGCCGGAAAGGAAGTCGACTTCGCCAAGGACCGGGGCGCGAAGCCGACCGTGTACGTCTTCATTCCGTATGACCGGTTCGATCGGCCGCTCGCCCGGATGTTGAAGACACTCGAAAAAGCGGCGATCGATGCCGGAAATGAAGCGTCCGTCGTGACGGTGTTCCTCGCCGATGACGAAGCGACCGCGAAGGAGCGTCTGCCGAAAATCCAGATGTCGTTGCAGTTCACGTCGAACCCGCTGGTCATCTTCCCGAACATGAAGCAGGGGCCCGAGGGCTGGCAGGTGAACACCGACGCGCAGGTGACGGCCCTCGTCGTGAAGGACGCCAAGGTCGCGGCCAAGTTCGGCTACCGCTCGGCCAACGAAACCGTCGTCCCCGAGATCGCCGAGGCTCTCAAAAAGGCGATTGGGAAGTAGCGAGCACTGTTCGGCGCGAGTCTTCAGTGATGTCTCTGCACTTGATCGCAAGGCGACGCTGATGATTTTCAGACCGCTTAATCGAATCACGCTTCCAGCAGAGACGTTGGTAATCGGTCTCTGTTTGTCTTTGGTCGGCTTGCATTTTGTCATTGGAATCGGCCTTTGGTGCTTCTGCTATTTTGTCGATGCTTGGGCAACCGTCCGAAACGACGGAAGGACTGCAATGTGGCGACATCACATCGAATGGCTTCCATTTTATGCTCGTTCATGGAAGTGCTTCCTTCCGACCGCACTGGTCGTGTTTGGATTCTTCCGACTGAAGGCGAACAAGTCCAAACAAGCGATTGCGATTCTCGCGGGGATTCTCAGTTTGTCTGCGTTTCTCGCTTACGATGATATTTCAAATCAGCGTTGCGACCTTTCTACGTTCGGTCCGAAGGATGGTCGCGTGCTGTACTACTTCACTTGGTGGTGGTGCAAGCAAAGGCCGTGGTAGTTCAGTTTGGACTTCGTTCGGCGAGGATCGACTTCTGTCTCCTGAATTCTGACTCCTGACTTCTTCTTCCCATGCGCCGTCCCATTCAACGACAGCTTTTGCTTCCGATGCTGTTCGTCGTGCTGGCGTGCGTGGCTGTGGCCAGCGTGGCAGGGGCGTGGACCGGGGCACGGTTCGCGCGCGAGCAGGAGCGGGACAACCTGCGGCGGTTGGCAAGCACGCTCGCGGATGCCGGGTTTCCACTGACCGAGAATGTGTTGCGTCAGATGGCCGGGTTGTCGGGCGCCGACTTCGTGGTGCTGAGCGACGCGGGACACGTGCTGCGGTCCACGATCGAGCTCGCGCCGGAAGAGACCGTCTCGTTGAAGGGACTTGCCGAACGGAGCGATCCGTTTCGACAGGGGTCGGACGAGACGGTGACACTCGCGATGAAGCGGTATCTCGCCGCGCGGTTGCCGGTGCGAACGGCCGCGCCGCGCGGGGTGCCTCAGTCGCTGTGCGTGCTGGTTCCCGAAGAACACTGGAACCGCGTGGCGCGGCGCGCGGCGTGGCCGCCGATTTTTGCGGGACTGATCGCGGCGGTGGTCGCTGTCGGGCTGACGTCGCTCCTGGCGCGGCGCTTCACGCAGCCGATTCGGCAACTGAGCGAACAAGCCACGGCGATCGCGGCGGGTCAGTTCACCTCGACACGGCTGCCGGCGACAGACGACGAACTGCGCGATCTGACGGCGTCACTCAATCGCATGTCCGAGCAACTCGGCAGTTACGAGGAACAGGTTCGCCGCAGCGAACGGCTGCGCACGCTCGGGCAACTCGGCGCGGGGATCGCTCATCAATTGAGGAACTCGGCGACGGGAGCGCGGCTGGCGCTGGAGTTCCACGCCGCCGAAGTCTCCTCGACCGTCGATCGCGAATCGCTCGACGTGGCTCTGCGCCAACTCGACCTGATGGAGACGTCGCTCAAGCGGTTCCTGCGGCTGGGTCGCGGCGAGCAGGTGCCAACGCAGGTTGTCTCGCTCGTGAAGTTGATCGACGAGACGCTGCCGCTCGTCGAACCGAGTTGCCGTCACGCGGGACTGGTTCTCGAATGGGAGCCGCCACGCGACGAGATCGTCCTGAATGGCGACGCCGATTCGTTGCGTCAGTTGCTGCTCAACCTGCTGGTCAACGCGATCGAAGCGGCGACCAGTGCGAGCGGCCAGCGCGGCGTGGTGCGGGTCGAGCTGTCGCGCACCGCCGACAAACGTGTCGTGCTGCGCGTCCTCGACACCGGACCGGGGCCTGCGTCCGAGATCGCGTCGCGCCTGTTCGAGCCGTTCGCGACGAGCAAGCCCGACGGCACGGGACTCGGCCTGTCAGTAGCGCAGGAGATCGCGAAAGCTCACGGCGCGATACTGAACTGGCGGCGCGAGGATGAGCGGACCTGCTTCGAGGTCGTCTTTCCATAGGGCTGGCAGAACGATGGGGGCAGAACGATGAAGAGCAAAGTAATTGTTTTTGTCTTCATCGTTCTGCCCCCATCGTTCTGCCTCCATCATTCTGCCAACGTGCTGCCAACGTGCTGCTTCAGCAGCTTCATGAATTCGCGGAAGAGCGGCGTGTTGTCGTGCCAGGTGCGGCCGCTCACCAGGTTACCGTCGATGACGACGGGCTGATCGACGTAGATGCCTCCGAAGGACGTGATGTCGAGGGCACACTTGGCGACCGTGGTCAGCGTCCGTCCGGTCAGACAGCCGGCGGCCGCGGCGATCTCGACTCCGTGGCAGACGGTGCAGACCGGCTTGCCCGCGTCGAAGAAGTGCTTCGTCACGGCGAGCAGATCGCGGTCGTAGCGGATGTATTCGGGAGCCCGTCCGCCCGAGAGGAACAAGCCCGCGTAGTCGTCCGGCTGCACGTCGCGAAACGCGATCTTCGCCTGAATGTGATACGAGGGCTGTTCGCGCGTGATGTCCCACGGGATGCTGTCGTTGGGGGGGATCTCGTGCATCACGCCGTGATACTTCCGCGCCTCGGGTCCGGCCACGACAACTTCAAACCCGTCCTCGGGGAGCCGAAAGAAGGGATACAGCGTGTCCATCATCTCGGTGGCATCGCCGATCGGCATCAGAACTTTGTGTGACATGGAAGAGAGCTCGTGGAAAAGTGGCGGGCCTTGTTGATTAAGTCGGCGATGAGCACATTGCGTGCGAGGATACATCCGCCTGTGTGAGGCTGCCAGTTCTGCGTGTGAGGAGGGTGCATCTGCTGGTTGGGTTGGTCCTTCTTGTCCCCTCGCACCGGCTCTGAGAGAAGCGGGATGTGGTGAGGGACGAGCCGCCCCAGAGAAGAACCCCTCACCCTAACCCTCTCCCCCTCCAAGGCGAGGGGCGAGGGGACAAGAGACGGCATCCCCAACTGGCGGATGCCCGCACCGATTCCCCTGAATTGACGAATGCCGGTGAACAGCTTATAGATCAAGCCACTCTTTGGCGTGGACGGTCTTTCGCCAACACCGGTTGTCTCTTCCAATCCCTCTCGGCGGACGACGATTCCCTGAATCTCAACCTGCTGATCGTCGTCATCCCAACGGACCATCGCCGCGCGGCGGTGTCTGGTTGTTGCTGCTTCGGCTTCACGCGGAGATCGTTTCTCTGAAGCCCACCGTCGATGCCCGCCCGCCGACTGACCCCGCGAGTCGGCTCGAGCACAACTGTCCCTCGCTGGAAGAACAAGAGTCATCATGCAGATCACTGGTTTTCGGTCGGAGCCCGCCGGGCTGTTTCTCGATCTGGATCAACTCCCCGGGGCGGTCGCCCTGAGTCGAGACACTGGAGACGTGACCCTGCGAACGGAAGTCGCGAACGGTCAGGAGGGAGGCCCCGCTCCCGAGACCATCCCCGCCGACAAGGTGGTCGAGGTGGAGGCCGCTTCCCGCGAGGACGGCCAAGTGGAAGTGAAGCTGACTGTGAAGGCGGACGATGGATCGACGCGAGTCCTCTCGCTCGGCACGACCGCCGAGGCTCAGTCCGCCCGGGCATGGGTCGATGACGTCAAGACGGTCGTCACGTTCCGTGCGCGGCGTGCCCGATTGAACCCGACCATCGATCCAAACCAGTCGCGCGCGGTGCCGAGTCTCACGCCGCTGCCGCCCACCGAAGAACAGGTTGCCGCCGCGAGCGAACCGCAACTGTTCGCTCCCCCAGCACCGCCGACTGATCCGGTGGAGGTTCCCTCGGCCCAGATGGCGATGGACGCCGACCTGGAGAAGGAGTTGGAAGTCGCCATGGCCGGGCAGATGACCGCACCAACCAGCCCGCCCGCCGGTGTCGGTGCCGCTCCCTCCGCCGTCTCCGAACTGCCGGCTTCGGAGGATCAGCTCGAGAACGGCATGAAGCTGAAGGCCAAGGTGCAGAGCGTCACGCCCGACGATGTCTTCTGTGAGGTCGGCTATCGCTGTCCGGGCGTGCTCCCCGCGCGGCAGTTCCCGCAGGGGAAGCAACCGCATGTCGGCGAAGAGTTCCTCGTCATCGTCGAGAAGTACGACACAGAAAACGGCGTGATCCTCGTCAACCTGCCGCGAGCCACCCGCAAGGTGAAGGGGAACTGGGACGAGTTGTCCGTCGGTCAGGTGGTCGAGTGTACCGTCAACAAGACCAACAAGGGCGGGCTGGAAGTGACGATCGGCACGATGCGGGCCTTTCTGCCCGCCAGTCAGGTCGATCTGGGATTTGCCCCCGTCCTCGACAGCTTTGTCGGACAGAAGCTGACCGTGCAGGTGACCGAGGTCAACCCGGCCAAGCGCAACCTGGTCGTCAGTCGCCGCGCCATTCTGATTCAGGAACGCAAAGAAGCCGCCGCCACCTTCTGGCCGAAAGTCGATGTCGGGCAGCAGTACTCCGGGACCGTGAAGACGATCAAGGACTACGGTGCCTTCGTCGATCTGGGGGGAGCCGACGGCTTCCTGCACATCGGCGAGATGAGCTGGACGCGCGTGAAGCATCCGTCCGAAGTGCTGCAAGAGGGCGGCCAGGTCGATGTCGTCGTGCTGTCGCTCGACCGTGAGAAACAGAAGATCGGCCTCGGCATGCGGCAACTGGCCCGCAACCCGTGGTCCGATGTCGAGAGCCGCTACAACAACGGCAAGACGGTCTCGGGCAAGGTCACGCGGCTCGCCGACTTCGGCGCGTTCGTCGAACTCGAACAGGGGGTCGAGGGCCTGATCCACATCAGCGAGTTGGACCACCGGCGTGTCAACCGGGTGAATGACGTGCTGACGGTCGGGCAGGAAGTGCAGGTGCAGGTGCTCGAAGTCGCCACCGATCGCCAGCGGATCAGCCTGTCGCTGAAGGCTCTGAAAGAGAAGCCGGAAGCGCCGAAGTCCGCCGAACCCGAACCGCCTCCACCTCCTCCCGTCCGCAAGCGCACCGAACCACTGCGCGGCGGCAAGACGGCCGAACCGGGAGGCGGCCTGTTCGGCAACCCCAAAGATTACAAATAGCCTTCACCTGGCGCGAGCCATCCGAAGCCCGGTTGATTCGCCAACCGGGCTTCTTGTCTTTCTGATTTCCGATTTCTGAAAAGATCGAACATGAGTCGCATTCCTTCAGTGTCGGTCGCGGTCGCCGTGTGGTGCCTGACTCTGCTTGGCTGCGACGAGAAAAAACTCGGCGGTCCAACAGGCGTCGTTTCGACCAGGCCTCCCGTCGGCGAGGATGCCCCCGTGGCGAAGGCTCCGTCAATCGAGGACACGGAGACCACGTCGAGTGACGCAGCGACATCTTCGACGGATGGCTCCGACTGGCCGGTGTTTCTCGGCCCGCATGGAACCGGCGTTTCGGACGAAACGGGGTTGCTCGACGAATGGCCGGCCGCCGGCCCCCCGGTGTTGTGGGAGCAGCGCATCGGCAAGGGTTACAGTTCGCCATCGATTCGCGGCGACCGGCTCGTCATCCATCATCGGCTGCGCAACAACGAAATCATCGAGTGCGTGCGGGCCGACGATGGCTCGCCGATTTGGAAGCACGAATACGACACCGACTACACCGACCGGTACGGCTACAACAACGGACCGCGCTGTTCGCCGCTGCTGACCCAGAACCGCTGCTACACCTACGGAGTTCAGGGCCGGCTGGTTTGTCTCGACCTGAAGTCGGGCGAGGTCGTGTGGGAACGCGACACCGCCCGGGAGTGGAATGTCCCCGACCACTTCTTCGGAGCCGGATGCACGCCGATTCTCGAAGGGGGCCTGCTGATCGTGCTGGTCGGCGGGCAACCCAACTCGGGTGTCGTGGCGTTCGATCCCGAGACCGGTCAGACGAAGTGGGAGAGCGTTGGCAAGGAGACGTGGGACGGTGCCCAGACGGATCGGCCGGGCAACGCGTACCGATGGACCGGCCGTGAGATGCTGGTCAGTTACTCGTCGCCGATTGCCGCGACGATCCACGGCCAGCGACATCTGCTCTGTCTGGTCCGGCAGGGCCTGGTGTCGCTCGATCCGAAAGACGGGCGAGTCCGCTTCCACTATTGGTTCCGTTCCCGCATCAATGATTCGGTCAACGCGGCGCGGCCCGTGGTCGCGGACGATCTCGTGTTCTTGTCGGCCGCCTACGAAACCGGTGCCGCACTGCTCAAGGTCCACGCCGATGGTGAGGGGTTCGATGAGGTCTGGCGCAACGCGGAAGGGATGTCCACGCACTGGTCGACTCCCATTTATCGTGACGGTTGTGTCTACGGATTCAGCGGTCGTCACGAGCACGAAGCGACACTTCAGTGCATCGACATCCAGACGGGGGATCTCATCTGGGAGACGAAGGGATACACGGCGAAGACGGGAAAACTCGAACTCGACCCGCTCACGGGACAGTTCAGGAACTCCGTGACCGGTGAGGTGATCCCGACAAAGAGCCTCTACGAACGCGGCTCGAAGACGTATGCCGATGGCAAGTACTTCATCCTCGGCGAGCAGGGAACTTTGGCGCTGGCAAAGCTCAGCCGCGCAGGCTGGCAGGAAATCAGCCGCACGTCGTTCGCGAAGCTCAAGAAGCCGATGTGGGCTTCGCCCGTGTTGTCTCACGGCCGGTTGTATCTGCGCAGCGAGGACTGGCTGGTGTGCCTCGACGTCGCCAAGAAGTCATGACGATGCTGAGTCGTGAGTCAGTTGGAGTGGCTCGCCCAGAGTCCAGGAATGGGGGGGTTGCGGGACAAACCCACGCCCGTGGTGGTCGCAGGGCGGGGCACAC
>JANODP010000536.1:0-40944 GCA_031412755.1 Schlesneria sp.
GGACGGGCAGGAGTGCCCATCCTACGGGTCACTTCCCAACTGGAGCCACTGCTGCCGTCGCGGGTTCGGTCAGCAACTTGATGAGCTGGTCTCGCATGGCATAGGCCGCGACGCAGGTTATGGAGACGAAGGCGAGCCACAGGCAAATGTCGAGGATCAGCGATGGCGTCAGGCGGCGGTCGAGCTTCTTGTAACGGAAATAGATCGTCGCGGCCGAGATCATCGGCAACGTGAGCGCCTGGCCGAAGCCGCCGACGACGACCATCCACTTCGGCTCCTTGAACGCCAGAAACAGGCTGAGCGCGACAACCGGGATCAGGATCGAGATGCGATGGATCATGCGGGCGCGGTCTGCCGGCTCGCGATACTTCGCGAACTGGGCGAGGCCCAGAAAGTCGGTGACCAGTCGTCCATTCCCGGCACTCGACAGGTACAGCGTCTTGAACAGGACCGCCGCCGCGCCGATCAGGAAGACCAACTGAGTCCACGGACCGACCGAGTCGACGAACATCCGAGACAGCGTTTCGATCATGTCCTTCTTTTCGGGCTTGAGTCCCTGCGGATGCAGCACGGCCGCTCCCATGAAGTAGAACGCGATCGTCGAGACCGTGAACACACACATGCTCACCCACGCATCGAGGTGCATCACGCGGACCCAGCCTCGGGCTCGCGCGGCCCACGCTTCGCTCTCGTCGCGCCGCCCCGCGTAGCGCGCATAGCCCTTCTCCAGGCACCAATACGGGTAATAGAAGAGTTCCGCCGCACCGACGCCCGTGATCCCGAAGACTCCGAACGCCACCGCGAAATCGGCGGGCAGACCGAACAACAGTCCCTGCCCGACGTCGTTCCATTGAGGCGGATATTTCGTGAATGGCAGCGTGAGAGCCGCCGTCACGGTGAGCAGCGTCACGCCGACGACGAGCGCCGTCGTGACGATCTCAATCCGCCGATAGTCGCCTCGCCACAGGAGCGCGATCGTGGTGAGGCAGGTCAGCACGGCCCACGGGTATTCGGGACGCTCGCGGATCGCGGAAGCCAAGCCCGGCAGGACGCCCTCCAAGCCATTGACCAGTCCCTGCGACAGCACCGGAAAGGTCAGATTCATCGCCTGCCCGATCGTCCCCGTCATCGCTCCGAGTTGGAAAATCGTCGAGAGCATCATGATGAACCACCACCACGTCAGCCAATGGGCACCGAGCCGCAAACCGGGCAACTCATTGATGGCCCCCAGCGTCGGCTTGCCTGATGAGATCGCGTAGCGGCCCAGTTCCGTCTGCACGAAGACCTTGATGACGCAGCTAAACAGGATCAGCCACAACAGCATGAAGCCGTGCTGCGCGCCGAGCGATGTCGTCAACAACAACTCGCCCGAGCCGACGATGGTTCCGGCCAGAATGATCCCCGGCCCGATCTTCCGCAGCGCGGCCCACAACGAAACGGGCGGCTCTTGAATCTCGCTCGCGGGAAGAGCGTAGGGATCGAACGAGGTGGCGTCGGGCATGAGCGGCTTTCTTCATTTGGAGTGCGGCGGCTCGACGCCGCTTTGGCATTTTTGTTTTTGGTAACGGCATTCGATCGAGGGCACGACGACCTCGAAAGCGGCACAGCCGCAATCCAAAGCTGCGTCGAGCCGCCGCACTCCAAAGATCACTTCAACTCGGGGTGATAGCCCGTCGCGTTGAGCTTGATCCGGTACAGACCCTGTCCCGCCGTCACGTACAGCGTTTTCGAGTCGCCTCCCGCGCCGAACTTGCAGTTGGTCGGCAGCGGCTCGGTCGGGATGTAGGCCAGTTCCTTCCCTTCCGGCGAGAAGACGATGATCCCGTGACGCTCTTCCTTGCGCACCGCGCAGTACAGACGGCCCTGCGTGTCGGTCGTCATCCCGTCAGTGCCGGTTCCCTGACCGAAGTCGATCACGACTCGCTTCGTCCCCAGCGAACCGTCGTCCTTGATCGGGAAGGCATTCAGCGTCATGCGACCCTGCGTCGTCTTCGTCCCCGGCGGTTCGAGGCCCGTCGCGCCGTTGTTGGTTTCGGCGACATAGAGCGTCTTCGCGTCGGGCGACACGAACAGGCCGTTCGGTTTCTGAATGTCGGTCGTGGCGCGGTGAACCTTGCCATCGGGATCGACGCGATAGACGGACATGTGGTCCAGCTCCAGCGGCTCCTTGCCGACGTAGTGCGGATCGCTGAAGTAGACCCAGCCGCGCGGATGGACCACCAGATCGTTGGGGGCGTTGAACCGCTTCCCCTCGAACTTGTCGGCAATCACTTTCATCTTGTTGTCGGCCGTCACTTCGCACAGCGCCCGCAGGCCGAAATTCGCGCCGCACACGGCGAGTAATCGCCCCTTCGCATCGAAGAAGAGGCCGTTGCTCTGCCCGCTGTCCGCGACATGAACCGTCGTTTTTCCCGAGGCCGGATCGAACTTCATGATCCGCCCGGGATTCTTGGCTTCGATGGCGATGTCACTGAAATAGACGAGACCCTCCTTCGAGACGGCCACTCCCTCGGTGAACTCTCCCTCATTCCAAAGCCGTTCGAGTTTCGCGCCGGCTGGCAGGATCGCCGGATCGCCCGACGGGGTGGTCTCTGCGGCGAAGGCCAACGGGATGAACGAACTCAACAGCACGGCCAACAGGGTCGGACGCATCTCGGGGTGTCTCCTGATCAAAATCGTGTGCCTTGTGGAACGGGGTGCCATCCGGGGCCGCAGAAAGTCTACTTGCTCGGAACGAGGAACGATTCGGCCCATGCGGCGTCAGCTTCGGGCAGCGGTGGCTCGGAGACGGACTCGTAGATGTATTTGCGGTAGCTCGCCGCATCGTAGACGCGGTCGAGAGCCTTTTTCAGATCGAGCCGCACGTCCGGATCGGGGGCTTTCAGCGGGATGGGGATGATCGGCAGGGGCTCACGCAACCGGATCGGCCACAGCCCGGCTTGCGGTCTCTCCTTGTAGCGGCTGACGAGGACGCAGTAGTCGCAATCGAACGGTTTCTCGTCGGGCGTGACAAACGGCATGCGCGGACCGGCTCGCAGCAGATCGATCTCGACGAAATGGATCCACGCCTTGAGATAGTTGTTCCGCTTGGCGAGGTACTGTTCGCGATCGGGACCGGGCCGCTTGTTGACCGGGCTGAGGAGTTCAATCACGGTGACAATCGACCGCTCGCGCCGGTCCCGGATTTCGATGAACGTCAACCGCTCCTCGTCGGTGGTCGGCAATTGCACGGTGATCGGCGCGAGAATCCGCTCTTCCTCAACGGCAACCCCCCCCGCGTCAGCCTCCCATTCCGCAGCCTGACCACCCGATGGAACGTGATGGTAAGCCGTGGCCACAAACGCACCGGGCCTGGCCAGAAAGCGGGGCCGGTTCTCGGGGATTTCGTGGATGTAGGCGGTGTCGTCCAGCTTGACGATGTAATTCTCGCCCACCTGCTCTTCGATCATACCGCGAATCTCGGGCAGGAAGGCTTCATGAAAGTCGTGCCACGCATCGGCCTGTTCGAGATACGGGTTCATCCCCGGAAACGGTGACGGCATGATCGGCTCCTTTCCCTCGACAACATCGGTCTGTCAGACATCATTGACGGGCGGACCACCAGGGACAAGCTCATTGCCAACACCTGGCTCACCCCGCGTCTTCCAACTCCGCCTGCAACTGGCACCAGCGTTCCTCGGTTTCGTGCAGTTGCTCGTTGAGCGCGGTCACCTCGTTGTGCAGCCGCAGGGCTTCGGTGGCGTCGGAGGTCTCCATGAGCTGGCGGCTCGCCGCTTTCTTTTGATCGTCGAGGCGGGCGATCGTTTTCTCGACGGCCGCGATCTCTTTACGCACCGCGCGATCGTCGCGTCGCGGGGCGTGAGGGGCCTTGGCGACCAGATGACTCGGCGCGGAGGCCTTCGCCGGCGGTGCCTTGCTCATCCGGGCGGCCATGGTCTCCCGCTCGCCGTCGTCGATCTCCTTGTTGACGGCGTAGAGATAGGCGTCGTAGCCGCCGCCGTAGTTGGTGACGTGGCCGTCGCGGACCTCGATGACACACGTGGCGACCCGCTTCATGAAGTGGCGGTCGTGCGTCGTGAAGATCACCGTCCCCTTGTAGTCGATCAGCGCCTGTGCCAGCGCCTCGACCGTATCGACATCGAGATGGTTGCCCGGTTCGTCGAGGACCAGCACGTTGTAATTGCTGAGCAACAGCCCGGCGAGACAGACGCGCGCCCGCTCACCTCCCGACAGGACCGAGATCGGCTTTTGAACGGCCGCGCCGCGGAACAGCATCGCCCCGGCGATGTCGAGAATCGTTTGCGGCTTCGTCATCTTGGCCGCGTTCGTTTCGAGGTATTCCAGCACGGTCTGCTTCTCGGGGAGGCTGGTGTAGACGTGCTGGGCATACGTGCCGATCTGGCATCCGTGGCCCCAGCGCGACTCGCCCGCCAGCGGCGTCAACGAATCGACGACGGTCCGCAGGAACGTCGTCTTGCCCTGACCGTTGTCACCGACGATGACCGCTCGTTCGCCGTGGTCGATCTCCAGCGTGATGCCGGTCGCGACCTGCCGTTCCGGGTAGCCGATGGCCAGGTCGCGGCAACGGAACGCGGCTCCCCCGCGCGGCTCCACCAACGGAGCCCGGATGCAGGCGGTCGGTTCATCGATGGCGATGTCCGACAATTCCAATCGTTCGAGCTGCTTCGTCTTCGACCGGGCCTGCGTCGCGGTGCTGGCCCGCGCCTTGTTCTTCGCGATGAAGACTTCCAAGTCTTTCCGCTTGGCCATGATCGCGGCGTTCGAGCGGACCAGATGCTCGTGCTGTTCCTGTTGATAGACGAGGTACGCGTCGATCTTGCCGGCGTACATCGTCAGCTTGCCGCGCGACAGGTCGAGCGTGTGGCTGCACGTCGCGCCGAGAAACGCCCGGTCGTGCGAGACGATCAGCGCCGCCTGCTTGAAGTGCCGCAGAAAGTGTTCGAGCAGAATCTGAGTTCGCAGGTCGAGGAAGTTGGTCGGCTCATCGAGCAGCAGCAGGTTCGGCTCGTGCAGCAGCAGCGCCGCCAGTTTGACGCGCGTCTGCCAGCCCCCCGACAACCGCGAGACGGGACCATTGAGATAGTCCCCCTTCAACTCGAACTCACCCGCCACTTCGCCGCACTTCCACTCCGGTTGCCCGCTGTCGCGGATCAGGAAGTCGTGCGCGGACTCGCCCGGCAGGAAGGGGTCGTGCTGCCGCAGATAGCCGATTTGCAGATTCGGATGCCGCGTCACCTCGCCGCTGTCGAGTTCCTCTTCGCCCAGCAAGATGCGCAGCAGCGTGCTCTTCCCCGCTCCGTTGCGACCGATGAACCCGACCTTCACGTCATCGGAGATCGTCGCATCGGCCCCGTCCAGCAACACTTGTTCGCCATAACTTTTGCACGCCTGCTTAATCTGCATCAACACGGCCATCGGCAACAAACCCTCGCAAAGAATGATCGAACGCGGCCGAATTGTAGCGTGAGACGGGCGAGATGTGGACTTACCGGTCCGTCGGTCTGACCGCAGGACAACTGCCGGTTTCTAAGTCAGCCATCGTCGGTTCGTCCGACTGTAGAGGCTGCAACACAGCCGAAACTGGGACTGACGGCCCCCCTGACCGCACGACGATAACGCGGTGATGCGTTCAGTCTTGACCGAGTTTGAGGGTCCGAACGACTTGTTGCAGTGAACGGCTGAGCCGTCTTTTCTTCTCGAATATGGAATCTCGTTCAAGTTCTGATTGGCCATCGGGTCGGTGTTCCCGTAGGATCTGGTCACCCAGTCCCCCCCTTCGCCTCTCTGGTTTGCGTCCTTTTCCCCCTCAAGCAACCTTGCTTCTGGCCGACTGTTCAAGAAACGGTTCGCGATCGCGAACTGCGGTTTGTTTCTCTTTGAAAGGAACGTCCGATGGTTCGCCGCTCGTCCACAACGTTGATTGCGTGCTGTCTCGCCTCGATGGCCCTGGTGGTCTCCAATTGGCAACTCCCCGAGTTGTCCGGCGCCGGCGACAGCAAGAAGTCGGTCAGCAAGAAGCCGATTCGAAATCCAAAGTTTGATCCCTCCGGTGAACCGGTCGAGTTCTTCGCCGCGATCGACGCGGGCCAGATTGAGGCCAAGCTGATTCCGAAGAACGCGTTTGGCGGGACGGTTCTGATCGAGAACAAGACCGACAAGCCACTCAACGTCAAGGTGCCCGAAGCAGCCGTCGGCGTGCCGATGAACTTCCAATTCGGTGGCGGCGGAGGCCAGCAGGGAGGGTTCGGCGGTGGCCAACAGGGCGGGCAGGGTGGTGGCCAGCAGCAGCAGCAGGGCGGCGGCATGGGAGGCGGACAGCAGGGCGGTTTTGGCGGCGGCGGCGGTCAACAGGGTGGCGGTGGTGGCGGCTTCTTCTCAGTACCTCCCGAGCGAGTGATCTCACTGCCATTCAATTCCATCTGCCTGGAGCACGGCAAGCCCGAGCCCACGCCGAGCAGCCGGTACAAGCTGGTTCCCGTCTCACAGGTGAGCACGGATCCCGTCCTCTACGAATTGTTGACGGTCGTCGGAACCGGCAAGGTCGATTCGCAGGCGGCTCAAGCGGCCGGGTGGCATCTGACTGACAAGATGTCGTTCCAACAGTTGGCTGCGAAGGCCATGACACATCTCGGCGGTCAGGCCCCCACCCCGTACTTCTCGCAGGCTCAGTTGCAGGGCGCGCAGCAATTGCTGGCCTTGTCCACTCAGAAGGCCGAAGTCCGCAAGGACAAAAAGCCCGCTGCGGAAACACCGAAGACGGCACGAGTAACCGAGACCAAGTAACACTCGGCGACAATCAGATCAATCATCCGGGCTTGCCGACAAACATCGGCGAGCCCGTTTTGTTGCGCGACGTTCAGTTCGCCCAGATCGTCGTCAAACTCATCCGAGAACAGGTCTCTCTCCGCGACGCAGGTCCGCATCCAAGCGACCGTCCCGGCGAAGATCGTCAGTCCTCCTGTGGTGAGCGCCGGGTTGGAGTGGAGCGGTGGCCCGCAATCGCTAACCGGGGCTTTCCCGTTGGTCAGACTCCGCGACCCCTCCGCTTGGCACGACGACCTTGGCCAGTCCCTCGATGTCCAGCAGGTCGTGCGGTCGTCCACCCAAGCGTTTGACCCTGATCACGTGCTCCCTGGATATCACTCGAACCAAGCTGCCGCCCACTTCCACTCGATGCGAATCTCTCCACAATTCCTCGAATGGAATGTGGTATCGCACGAAGAGGTTCACCTCGCGGCCCAAGCTGTCGAACATTCGCAAGACGGTCAGCATGCTGAGCGGCAGCGGGATGCTCGGCACGAATCCACTGGCTGCCAGAGTCTGCATCGCGCGGTTCGCTTCGATCGGCGTGCCGTCGACGACCAGGTCAAGGTCGACGATGGGGCGAACATGTCCGTGCAAGACGACGGCGATGCCGCTGACCACCACGTAACGAATCTGGTCATGTTCGAGTCGCGCGAAAACATCGGCGTAGTCTTCTGGAGTGGCCATCTCGTGGATCATGCCTCGCACAGGTCAATCGCGGAACGACACCACCGCCTGCTGAAACGTGGGAGGCAGCGGATGAAACTCGCTGCGGGCGAAGCCCGCATTGGCAAACATGTGCTGGTATTCGGCGAACGTGTAGGCATCACCGTGCGCCGTTGTCGCCAGCATGGTGAGAGCGAAGTCGGCGGTTCCGGCGGGAGTGACCCGATCCGGCTCGGGAATGAATTCGAGCGTGATCGCCCGACCACCGGGTGCCAGCGCAGCGTGAGCCTTTCGCGCCAGCGTCTCACACGTCGGAACGTCGAAGTGATGAAAGAAGTTGGTGAGCAGAACCACGTCGTACGGTCCGCCCCAGTCCACGTCGAACGCGCTGCCGGGCAACAGGCGATGCCGATCGGACACCCCCGTGCGCCGGGCATTCTCGCCCGCCACCGCCAGAACATTCTCCCAATCGAGCGCGGTGATCTCGGCCCGCGAAAAATGCTGCGCGATGGTGATCCCAAACATCCCGTGACCCGCGGCGACGTCGAGCACTCGCAACGGCTGCCCCGAATCCCCTCCCACCAACCCGACCAGCAACTGCGCCGGCAGGTGCATCAGCGGCGCCATGGCCCGCGCGAAGTCGACCCAGATCGGGTTGTCGTGTGACACCGTCCCGTCGTCGGAGACCGCGGTTCCCCCCTTGCGCACGGCGGCGGTGAGCTTCGCAAAGCAGTCGGTCAACGCGGGCGTCAGCAGAAATTCGAGCGTCCCCCCCAGATACGCGGGTGACTGACGATTCAAAAACATCGCCGAGTCGGCCGTCAATTCGTAACGCTCAGCGGACTTGGCGAGAAATCCCAGAATCGTGAGATAGTCCGCCAGAATGCGGACACCTCGTTCCGCAGCGCCGCACTTCGCCGCCAACTCCGCTGCGGTCTGCCCCTCTTCTCCGACGGCGGAGAACAAGTCCAACTCGATCGCCGCCCGCAGCGCCGCCGTTCGCTGATAGGCATTGATCGTCCCGAAAAACAAGCCGGGTGAAGGCGGCGTGGAGGTCATGATTCCAGTTCCGGAGTGAACGTGTCGAGTCTTTCGCAAACCGCGAGATCGTATCAGAGATCGCCAGACTCGATCGGGTCACAGGTGTCGCAGACCCACCCGTCCATCACCGCCGGTCCGTCAGTGGTCATGCGGCAGTGACGCCGCTAACAGAGTCTTCGGGAATTAGCGGGTTCTCCTCGCCACAATGTGTCGGGCTTGACCCAAGTGCGAGTCAAGGTTGGTGACGATCTCGCAGTGGAGTCGTTCGAGAATCGCGGGCAGGTCGTCTGCTCGCAGCGCATGAGCCTGGCCGCTTGCAGAGGTTCCTTCCGACTCACGAATGAGGGCTCCGAGTTTGTGGCCCGCCTGACAAACCACGTCCCAATCCGGCTGCAATTCCGACCAATTATCTCGCTGTTGCAGAATCCGCAACCCCATCTCCAACAGTGGCGTTTCACTAAATGCATGGAGTGGCTCGGTGAATACAATCAGGCCGTCTGGTCTGACGCAACGAACCGACATCTTCAGCACTTTCTCGGCGTCGCTCATGCAAAAGAGCGTCAGAAGCAGATTGACGGCATCGAAGCCTCCGTCCGGCAGGTTCTCGATGCTCTCAGCGGAGCTGGTATGAATTCGCAAGAGATGTGCGACGCCAGCTTGCTCGGCCTTGCGTGCGGCACGTGACAACATTGCCGGACTGGAATCAACGAGCGTCACGATACAGCCCGCCTGCGCCAACGGGATCGCCACACTGCCAGTTCCAGCGCCGATATCCAAAACGTGTTTCGGCAGAATGCCTGTAATGGCGGACAAGTGCCGTTCGAGAGCCAGTTGATAGAACGGCATCAGCGGAAGAATGCGATCGTAGCTGCGGGCATATTCGTCCCAGAACGCCTCGCGCTTGAGATGGTCATTGAGCGTCTTCTCAAATTCGGCGGCGCGCGTGGAGGGAAGCACGTCCACGAGGATCAGAAGTTCGTCCAGTTCCCGTCGCTCGGGATGGATCAGCGGGACCGCACAGATCTGGCGGAATTGAAGCTGGGCGAGGTCGTGAGCCGCCGTTTCGCCGCCGTTGGGCAACAAGTCCCACCGTCCTGCGACACCGTCCTGCCACCAACGATCCGCAGCACGCCGCAAGGCTTCCTGGAGTCGCAACTGAGCATCCTGTCGAGACACTTGCATCGCCAGCAATCGGCCGGCCTCGTTCGCCGCCTCGATCTCTGCGTCCCGGCGCTGCAGGAAAATGGGCACCGGCAAAAGTCGGAGGGAGTTGTTCATCGGCGATTGATCCTTCGTCGAAAGAGTGGGGCCAGTGAGAGGAAGCTCAATCATCCGACGATGGGGAATCACCGCGCAACATGCCGATGACGAATTTAATCAAGCGGAGCAGGACGGGTGGATTTGTCGCGGTCGGGGAAAACTGGCGCAGCTCCTCGACCGTGGGTAACCGTAGCCACAACTTTGCTTGCAGAAGCTTGACCAGTTCCCGGGGGAGGATAAGCTCGGCGGATCTCCAATCGGGCACTTCGGGAGTCAGCAACGTGACCACGGGTCGTTTCTTCACGGCCCATCGAACTCGGTCGGGATCCGCCTCATAAAGCTGTTGAATCCGCCCCAGACCCTTGGAACCGAGAATGAGCGCCGTGGCGCGCGACGAAAGTAGACCTTTGTCAATCTCGCTATAAGGACCGGCGACGCCATCAATCTGGGCGTCATCAAACCACGTCTTCACCCCCAATCGGTTCAGAGCCGTATTCAATTCGGAGACATATTTGAAATCCTGCGAGTTATAGGACAGGAAGAGGTCGAACTTCGGCGGGGCCATGGGGCGAAACATGTCAGGAATCCCGAGCACGAAGTCCTGATTGATGTCTTCCGGATCGATAGGATGCTGCCAATCGGTGATATCCACGAACGCGACCCGCATCACAACGCTGATGTTTTCCTCGTTGTCAAACCGCCATTGAACCAGAATTGGCCAGTAGACGTGGTGGTTGAACTTGGGATTTGGGTGGGTGACGAGCCAAAGCGGAACTTTCGCCGTGACGGGCGCTCGTTGAACCGGGCTTATCGCGGCGGCAAACAGCGTCCCTTGGTCGAGCGCGAACTTTTCGGCATGTGGCTTCCGCATGAATCCCATCAAGCGTTCATCGAGTTGAATCACCGAACAACCCATAAATTCGTCCACCGACGCGCAGCCGAACAACCCTGCGGCCATCTTGTTGGCAAAAATGTAAGTGGCTTTCTCCGGATCTTCGAGCGGCACCTTCAATTCGGTGACGGCGTAATCGCTCATCAAGCCAGTTGACTGTTTGGCAGCGTGCTGGATGCGTTTGACAAGCTGATTGATCGAGCTGCCGGGTGCGGTTGACTTGACGATCACCGGCTTGTGATCGCCGAGTAGATTCTCAAGCGCATCATCGCGGCGATCGCCGGTGATCAGGAAAACGATGGGCCGCCCGGTCGCCATCCGATACCCAACTCGCAGAATCAGGGCTGGATCCCAAGGCGGTTCTCCCAGATCGGCGATCACCAGCGAATCGATAAACAACGACGAAACAAATGGCTCGAGGTCTTCGTCATTGAGGTCGAAGGCGGCGCGCGTTGGCGCATAGTCAAGTTGCTGACAAACCGGCTTGATCAAGTGCTCGAACACATCATCAGCGCGCTGTCGCACGGGAGTCTCCGGCTCACTGGTCGGCTGAATGACGTACACGGTCTTCACGGAATATTCCTTTGTCATTGAGATTTCGATGGCCGCCCCGGCGAACGTGCCGGTGCGCAATCATTGCAGGTCGGATCTGTCAGGCTCCCGGGCGAGATTGACCGGGGTTGTATCAATCTTGTTCTGCGAAGTTGTACCATTGTTACAGAGTTCTTGGTAAACCAACACGCCGTGGTGCTCGTTCGCCACGCGGCCTGAGGCCGCACGCTTCGGAGAAGCAGTCGCACCTCAAGCATCTCCTTTGCAAACGGACGATGCCCTTGGCCGTGGCGGATCTCCACTGAAGAACGGTTGAAGCAAGGCCATCCCGCCTGTCGCAGTTCAGCAGCCAGCCGTCCAAAAGTCCGTGAGGATCTCGACAAGACGAATCATTCCTGATCGACTGGATGTGTCGCCGAACAGTCCTTGATCGCAAAAGGGGAACGGGATGGACAGAGCTACTCACATCGCGATCAATCGCCGTCAATGGTTGCAGGCGGGTAGCCTGGCCTGCCTCGCTACGGGATTGCCGAACTGGCTGGGGGCCGGCGGAGCGAACGCCTTGGCGGAACCAGCAGCGACGCCCGCACGCCACGCGGTCCGGTCGTGCATTTTGATCTTCTATTACGGGGGGCCAAGCCAGTTTGAAACCTACGATCCCAAACCGTTGGCTCCGGCGGAGGTTCGTGGCGAGTACGCCCAGATTCCGACAGCCGTCCCTGGCGGCTCTCGGATGGTCAACCGCTGACGACGTTGTTCGGCTGAGGCGTTGAATTCCCGCCAGCGACAAAACCAAAGAACCCTCGCAGGGAGACGACCCATGAACTCGATTCGTTGCGGAGTCATCGGACTCGGCTGGTTCGGCGAACATCACGTCGACACGCTGAAGCAACTTCCGCAGGCAGAGCTGACGGCGGTCTGCACCCGGCGGCCGGAACGGCTCCGCGAGGTCGCGCAGAAATACGGCGTCGCCAAAACGTACACGGATTACCGGGCGTTGCTGGCCGACCCGGAGATCGATCTGGTGTCGATCGTCACGCACATCGGCGACCATCTGGAGCCGACGCTCGAAGCCATCCGCGCCGGCAAGCATGTCTTTCTCGAAAAGCCGATGGCCGACAGCGTCGCCGCTTGCGACCAAATCCTGGCGGCGCTGAAGTCGACCGACAAAGCTTTCATGGTCGGACACATCTGCCGGTTCGACTCGGTGTATGCGCTGGCGAAGGAAGAAATCGCCGCCGGCCGGCTCGGCCGGATCATCAGTCTGCATGCGCGAAGAAATCTGGCGAAGTGGATCACGGAGAGTCATCTCCCCAAGATCAGCGCGCTCTTCGGGGATGGCGTGCATGACCTCGATCTCATGCTGTGGTACACCGGAGCCAAACCAAAAAGTGTCTACGCTCAGACGTCGAATACCCGGCCGCATTTGCCGCACGCCGATCTGGGCTGGGCGATGTTTCGCTTCGACGACGATGCCATCGCCGTCATCGAAAACGTGTGGTGCCTGCCGGAGAACGCCCCGTTCGCCATCGATGCCAAGCTGGAAGTCATCGGCACGGAGGGGGCGATCTACATCGACAACTCCGGCTGTCATTACACGCTGCTGACGAAAGACGGTCTGAGTTACCCGCAGTCCACATATTGGCCCAAGGTGCATGGCCTGCGGCGCGGATACCTCAAAGAGGAACTCGACTACTTCCTCAAGTGCGTTCTGGCTGGCGAACGGCCGAACGTCATCACCCCGGAAGAATCTCGCGACGTCGTGCATGCCGTACTCATGGCGGAACGCTCCGCCCGTGAGAATCGTGTCATCGAATTCTGACTGTCAGTACTTCCAAGTTTCGCGTCGAACACATTGAACCAACAAATCTTTACTCCGAAGGAGTTGTGTCTCATAGCCCGGGGTTGCCCGTGCCAGCGGGCTACCCCGGGAAAGCAGAAAGGTGAAGATCTACCCTGAAGGGGTTGCGTCCTTCGGGAAACGATGATGACGGAACCCCGTTGGGGTACAGGCATCGGTGGAACCTTGCTCCTCCCGGGGTAGCGCGCGTAGCTCGCAACCCCGGGCTATGAGACGCCACAACATCGGAGTAAACACAACCGCGAAATCCACTAACTTGGAACTACTCAATTTGGGTACTGACTGCCCGGAGATCCCCATGCGTTCCTGCGTCTCTCAATTCTCTGCGTCTTGCTGTCGTTCGATTCGGTCCGCGCCAGTTACGGCATCTACGTCGGCAAGAATTGCACGGCGGACGGCAGCGTGTTTTTGGGCGGGTATGGCGACGAGCCGTCGAGTCATTGGCTGGAGATCGTGCCGCGCCGCAATCACGTGGAAGGGGCCACGATCAAGGTGGGGGCCACCGCCAAGGCCAGATATCCCGGCGAGTTGATCGAGATTCCGCAGGTCCGCGTCACGGCCAAATACATCACGATGAACTACTCGGCCTTCGCCGGCTTCCCCGCACCGCTGACGAACGGCGGTCTGAACGAGCATCATGTGGCGGCGCGCGATATCTGGTCGCCATCGCGAGACGAGTTGCGGAAGCTGACGCCCAATCCGCAACGCGGGTTGAATTACAGCGACCTGTCCCGCATCGCGATGGAACGAGCCACGACGGCTCGCGAGGCCGCGCGGATTGTCGGCGACCTGATCGATCAATACGGCTATGCCACCTACGGCGGCAACTCGCACTTGTTTGCCGACGCGAACGAAGGCTGGGTGCTGATCAACTTCGCCGGCGGCAAGGGTCTGTGGGTTGCCGAGCGGCTTGGTCCCGACGCGATCCGCGTCTCACGGCCCGGCTACATCGGCGAGATTCCGTCGGACTACTTGAACCACCCGGACTACATGGGCTCGCCGAATTTGATTTCGTTTGCCATCGAGCAAGGCTGGTTCGATCCGACTCAGAACCAGCCGTTCAACGTCAACCAGATTTACGGCGACGGACAACTGCGGCACGAGTTGGTCGAGTTGATGGAGCAGCGTCTGCACAAACTCCGCGGCAAGATCACACTGACCGACCTCATGGCGGCGGTCCGCGCTGTGGAAGTGACTCGCGAGACCGCTGGCTACGGACAGGTCGCGCAACTGCGCCCCAATGTCCGCACGGAAATCGGCCTGTTGTGGGTCGCGCCCGCCTCACCGCTCACGGCCCCGTTCGTTCCGTGGTACCTCGGCGGCGACGAAATCCCGCCCGAATTCGCCGGGCATCGCTATCTCACCGAGGATGAACCGGCCAGGTTTCAAAACGCCGAGCAGCGCGGATTGGAATCGACCCACTACGCGTTCCAAGTCTTCAAGCGGCTCTTCTACCTCGTGGACGAACATCGCGACCCCTTTCTCCCCCCGGTGACAGAAACGCTCGTCGGCTTCGAGTCCCGTCTGATCGCAGAACAAGGCTTCGTCACAGAGACCGCCGAGACGTTATTACAAAGCGGCCGCCAAGATCTGGCCGTACGATCGCTCAACTTCTACAGCGGCACGCGCGCGACCGAAGCCTTGCGACTCGGCCAGGATTTGGCAACAGGAATCGAAGCTCAGACAAAAGCCCGATTCGGCATTCGTCCGCCGGCCCTGCCGTAGCAATTACTCGATGGTTGAACGGCTCGGCAGATGTGGAGCAGGCCCGACCGAACATCGAAAAGTCATCGAAGGGTCTGAAAGAAATCCAAGTCCCCCACGCCCATCCCGATGGTCTGGGTGTATCACCCGTCCGCTAGCAAACGATTCTCTTCTCCAGTGTATCCCGGCATGATTGCTAACCGTGGGATGAAACCCACAGCAATCATCGGCGGTCGCACGGAGATAAAGGCCAAGAACAAAAATTCACATAACCGACTCTGCGTTCCCAATTTCAATGGCAGGACATGGCCATGTGGTGAAGGCGGAGTGTTGGGGCGGTGGGGCGAGAATGTGCTGAAGTTCGATGAGGCCGATTCGGGAACTCCGCGACCACTTCGAGCGCCACCGCAAGCCGATTTTCAAGGTTGACGAAAAATGCGTCTGCCGAGCCGGAAAGCAGGTAGGCGATCATGCCGGCCTCGCCAACCAATGGGGCCGCGACACCTCCGATGAACTTGGCGTGAATCTCATTGACGTACTCGCTCATTGTTCCCGGCGTTGGTAACACCTTGGCTTCGATGGGCCATGCCCAACGACGATGTTCGATGTGGACGAAAGCAAAATCGTAGGCGGGAGGTTTGGCCTGTGAGGACGAGAGGCTTTCCATTTCGTCCCATTCACGTTCGGGAAGCAGCGAGCAAAAGCCTTCCGTTGCCGTGTGAAAAACCTGTTGAAGATCGAGGTAATGGTGGCGAGTGAGATCGCGTTCCAATTGATCGAGCGGCTGGCTGAAATCGACTCCCTGCAAGTGCTTCTCACGCAATAGGTCAAATGCCTGCCACGTCCATTCGAGAACCTGAGCCGCGACACCGCGTGCCCACTCCACCGGCAGATCAGCGTTGTCGGTGTCAGCGGCGAACGCGATGTCACTGAAAGTGCGGCGGCGGGTCATGGACGCTCGCCCTTCCAGCCGGCAGCCTTGAAGATGGCGGCGGCGAGATCATCGGCGTCGCGCATCGCCAAAGATCGCGTCCAGTAGCGTCGCTCGTCGGGTTTGATGATGGTCAGGTTGCGAACTCGACCATGTTCCGCTTGATGCGAGTGGAAGAAGAAGGCAACACGCTGGAAACCCAAGCCGGTGCCATTGGCCGTGCGCGTCCTGCGTTGCAAAGTGTCGCGATGGAATTTGGCGAGCTCGTCGAGCAGTCCATCGGCTCCGATGGGCTCAACGGTCAACGGCTTGCGGCCGGGCCAGTCGAAATGCAGCGTCACCATGCGGACCGGCAACGGTTGGCCGTCCGGTTCCTGATAGATCGTCGCGGCGACGGCCTTGTCGCTGCCGAAGGTGCTCTTGAGGACTCGGAACATCGTCTGTGCGTAAACCGACAACTCCGGTTCCGAGCCATCGTCCGGGTCATCGCGTTTCGTCTTCTGTCGTCCGGGGCCGGGAGTCATGCGGAGCGCGTCGGGCAATGTGAACTCCAGCAAGTCTTCGATCACGGTCCAATCCGCTTTGGTAAGCGCGAACAGCTTGCGAGTCAACTCGTCGATCTCGTCGAACGAACTCACGCCTGCTAGATCGACAAGTGGCTTCGGCAGCGGGACGGTCATCAATTCTTGCGTCAAGGTTTCCGTGATGTAGTGGCTAATCCGACTACTGGTCAGTGCCAGAAAATATGAGGCGAGCAAGCTGTTGTAGACTAGGCAAGCGGCGCGAATGTACCGCGAGTCTGACGATTGGTCGCGAACTGAAAGGTACGTTTTCTTGCAGACGACTCCCCATTCTGGATCATCAGACCGGACCAGCGCGGCGCGAAAGCGGCCGGTTTTCGCAGAGAAACTTTGCTTGATCAGAAGCTGCGGGTTCTTGAACTCTTCGAAGTGCTTGATGCCGTGAAGGCTGTGAACTCGCGGCTCTTTCCAGCCAGGCACCGTTGCGGCATCGAGTTCCAAAAACACGTCCTCTGGAAACTCGGTCGCGTCGAAATACGGCTTGTCTTTGAGTTCGGGGAGCGGCTTCTTTTGATCACCGGGGATGACTCCCATTCGCGTCATCACTTCGTTCTTCGCCTTCAGCTTCGCGAGCGTTTCATACGAACTGAGCTTGCGAATCAAATTCAAATCTCGACGTCCTCCCATCGAGAGCACAGGCCAGACCAGCGGATCGTTGGCGGCTTCGTGATGTGAAACGCGGGAGACGTCTTGCGGCTCGATCGTGAAGTCTTTGATCGGCCCCTCAGTCTTCAATGGCTTGGGAGTGAAGTACGAAAGCGTGGTCTCGGCTGACGGTTGCTCCTTCCCGACGACCATGATACAGGCGGGGCCAATCGCGTCGGTGAAAAGTTCGCGTCGAATCGCCGAGAGGTTCGTGACTTCATCGACTGTGCAGCTTTCAAAGAGGCGTTTCCGCAACTGCATCGCAGGTTCGGCTCGGTGATAGAGCCACGGTCCGGCAGGTTGCACCATCGCGACCTTGCCGTCGTCCCGAACCAGTTCCAGTCCTTTGGCCAAGAACAACGGACCGATGTCATGGTTGGCGACCGGCCAATCATGCCCCTTGGCCCACGCTTCGGCGTTCGTGGGCGGCTCGTCCTTCTTCTTGCGAGGGTTCGGCGAAAAAGCGGCAGCGATGTCCGACGTCTTCTTGGTCGACTTGTCACCCCACGGCGCGTTGCCGATGACTAAATCGAAAGTCCCTTTGGCGTCGTGCGTTTGAAACCCCGATGTCGTCTCGTCGAAGAAGTCGTTCGCGATCAGCCGCTTGCCGCGCAGCGGTGGAAACACCTTTTCGCGTGTGACGTAATGCTTCGGCTCGATGGCGTCAGCCATCGCGAGGTAGAGACTGAAGCAGGCAACTCGCACCGCTTCCGGGTTGATGTCCACGCCTGTGAGATTCTTGGCCAGGATATCTTTCAGATCTTTGACCAGCGGGTCGCGGCGATTGGCTCGACGCCAGCGATAAATCAACCGCTGAAACGCTTTCACCAGGAAGATGCCGGAACCGCACGACGGGTCCAAGATTCTCAAGTCCCACTCGTCGCCATCCCACGGCAAGACCGCGTCAAGCACATAGTCCACGAGATGCGACGGAGTGTAGAAGGCTTTGGTCTTGTACTTTTCTTCGTTGAGAAATTCTTCGTAGACGCTGCTGATGAACTCCAGCGGGATCGTATCGAACGAGTATTGCGGCCAGAGAAGGAGTTGCCGATCCGTCGTGTCGATTGTGCCGGACACCAAGTTGGCGAGAAGCTGCAAATGATCGGGGCGGACGGCATCACTTTCCGCTTGCCAGGCTGCGTCGCGTTCTGCGGCCGATGAGTCTTCCTTGCCGGGAAAGAGGTCGCCGTTGAAACGCTCGTCGAGCCACCGAAACAACGCATACGTTGAGTTGTGATCCGTAAGGATTGAACCCAAATCGTCATGGGATGGCTTCAGTGTTCCGTCCTTCTTGAGGCGATCCAGGAGGCTCGGACTGAAGAAGGCATTGCCGTCGCCGTCCCGACGGTGAAAGAGGTACTGCGTAAAGATGATTCGAGCCAGCAAGTCGTGGCAGAAATTCATCGGCAGCCCCTTCGCCATGAGCTCGCCGCGAACGTACTGGAGGTTCTTCAGCAGCAACGCATCAGCTCGACCATCGACGGGAAAATGGTTCGGTCGCTGTCGCTGAATGTGGCCGGTGATGAGGCTGACCCAGTGCAACAAGTCGCGGACACCGCGTTGCTCCGGAGTGCCTGATGGCTTGAAGCCCGGCGGAGTGGGCAGTTCGCAGACTCTCCGCAATTGTTCCGGCTGATCGGGATCGCAATAGCACGTCCAGGCAATGATCCGATGCGGCTCCAGCGTGACGAGCAGAGAGGTCCGGGAGAAACTCCAGGCGAGACGATGAGCTTCGTTCAATTCTTCGTCACTCGCACCGCTCGCAAACTGACAGACCACTGCGAGCGGGGCTGTCGTATCGGCTGAATCCGAATTCAGAACGAGGATTCCCGTTTCAATTTGTAGCTGCGGAAACTTCTGCTTGAGCGAATCATTGATCTTGCGTTTGGCGAACTCCCAAGACGCTCTCGCACCCGCACCTTGAGGATCAAGGATTCGCTCGGGCGATGGCCATCCAAGCCATTGATGTGCTTGTTCAAGAAGCATTGATGCGGTTTATCTTGAGTAGGAAAGAGACCGAAATACCAAAGAGGACGGAACCCAAGTATTCGCATCGGTGCCACTGGCGGTCGCTTTGGGCCGTCAGTGTTTTTTGAAGAGTACTGGCGAGTGAAGCCCCTCGCCAGTGGCACCCGAGCGCTCAAGCGAGGTCATTCTGAATGGGAACTGCCGCCAAGTTTTCTCTGTCTTCGGCGGCTATTGGTTCTTTTTCTCGGCCTCTGGGTTCGCCGGGGCCGCGGGTTGGGGGCCGGGTCCGCTTCGCGTGGCGGAGCGCTGACGTAAGGAGAACTGGAAGGTCTCGCCGGTCAGCTCGGACCACTTTGTCTTTTGTTCCGGGGTGAGGACGGCGAGGATCTTTTTGCGAAGCTCCGTGTCGCGGCGCGTGACGGCCTGACGGAACTGCTCAGTTCGATCCTGGGCGGGAACATTTGCGTTTGGCGGAGCGGCATTTCCGCCTCGATCGCGTCCGCTGACAGTGAGCGGGCCTCGCTGGCTAATGACCTTGGAAATCTCGGCACGCTGCTCCTGGCTGAGACCGACCTTTTCGGCGATCTCGGGCCTGACCAAGGCTCGCGGGCCCTGTTGCTGCACCCGGAGTTGTGCCGTTCGCTGGCGCTGGCCATCGCTCAGCAGGCCGAGTGCTTCCCCTTCCGCCTTCTTGTTGAGTTCATTCATTTTGGCGGTGTATTCCGCGTTGAGTCTCGCACGTTCGCGAGTGATCTCCGCGCTGATCTCGTCCAGCTTCTTCGCCTTGTCCTCCTCCAGCTTCAGTTCCGTCTGAACCTCGGGGAGTTTCAAAAGAGTCACCGTGGGATCGGGGCTCACAAAAGTGGGGAGTGGGGTCGGCACGCGATCCGAAGTCGGGCGACCACCGGTGGGTGCCTGTGCGAATGTCCAACTGGTCTCGATCATCGCTGCCGAGACAACCAATGCGATCAGAAGGTGCTTGTTCATCGTGACGTTTCCTTTCGGGTTGAGGGGACGAGGCTCGCTGTTCCAGCGCCGCAGACACCAGCTTGCTCAAGCCGGGAGTGAAGCACAAGAGGCCGAAGACCGATGTTGCCCAGAAATGGAGGGTCATTCTCTATGCGGGAAGCGGCGCTCATCGGGACCGATCATCACACAAGCGCACTGGCGAGCGAAGCCATTCGCCAGTAGCACGCTGGCCCATCCTTCCCGCAACTTGCTCCGTCGCGCTCCGGCTCGGCGGGAGCCTCGCCTTACCGGTTGAGTTTTGAGCTGACGTTCATGCCTCAACTCACTCGCGGCTGTCGCTTGATGGGGTGGATTCCCACCGGCCTTCGATGGACGCGGCCAGCTTCGACGCCAAAGACAGTTGCTCGTCCTTGCGCGGTGGGTAGCCGATGACGTCTGCGTGGTTGGGGTTGTGCGGCAGGATCGGACTCGGCACGACATCCAAGGGAGGGAGGCGACAGGCTCTCGCGCGAAGGTCGGCGCGACCCAGCAATGCCTTGCCGCGCTGCTTGGCGACGTGTTGGCCAAGCGTCCACGTCTCGGCGAGGGAAGCGTCACGATGCCGGTTCACGGACAACTCGACGCGCCGGTACGGCAGGAACAACTGAGGTCGGACAGTGCCGTCGACTCGAACATCATTGCTGTTGACGATGAACCGCGCCAGCAATTCGTCATCGGCAATGGATGGGATCTGGGCCGGGTCAATCATCCGTAAACCTGCCCGATCCAGTAGAGCAGCGTTTGAGGAAACTGGTCCACAAACTGGCAGGAGCCGCGGGGATCTTCGGAGCCAATCAAGGCCGCCCAATACACGGTCCCGACGGAACTGATGCTCGCGGACAGCAAGCGTCGGGGGGCTTGATACCACTCGAAATTCATTTGGCCGTCCGGTTCCGCAGTGAGGCTCGGCAGGGGCATGTCGCTGGGCAGCGACTCCAGCAAACGGAGTGCGACTTCGTGAGTCTCCGTCGAAATGGCATCCGCTCCCTCGCCATCCCAGTTGGGTTCCTGGCATCGCTGCCAAGTCTCTCGCAAGGTCTTCACCAATGCGATGCGTGCCTCGTCGAGTTCCTGCGACGGTTCGGAGTCACGCACCACAATCTCGACTCGATGGCCGACGAACGGACGCAACTCCGGCAGATGGAGCATCTCCGATTCGAGATTCCGAGTCAGCGTGATGGTCGGCATGAGATACTTCTCCGCAAAGATGAGCCAAAGCCAGGTGGCATGTTACCAGATGCCTCAGGCTTCGAGGACACAGTTCCGTTGCGGGAATGACCTGGTGCGTCTCGCCAAGCCTCGACGACACCCTACGCAGATTGAGCGATCAATCTCGCAACGGCCTCACCGACTTCGTTCGTCTTCGCTTTGCCACTGAGGTCCGGGGTGCGCGGGCCTTTCGTGCGGAGGAGGTCCGCGACGGCAGCGTGGATCGCGTGCGAAGCAGATGATTCGCCGAGATGGTCGAGCATCATCGCGGTGGACAGGATCGCGGCGAGCGGGTTGGCGATGCCTTGGCCGGTGATGTCGGGGGCGGAGCCGTGGACCGGTTCGAAGAGGCTCGGGTGTTGGCGAGTCGGGTCGATGTTGCCGCTGGCGGCGAGGCCCATGCTGCCGACGATGATCGCGGACAGGTCGGTCAGGATGTCGCCGAACAGGTTGCTGGCGACGACGATGTCGAAACTCTCGGGCCGGCGCACGAACTCCATCACCGCGCGGTCGATGAGTAACGATTCGGTTTCGATCTGCGGGTACTCCTTCGCGACGGCCGAGAAGACTTCGTCCCAGAGGACCATGCCGTAGCCCTGGGCGTTGCTCTTCGTGATCGAGGCGACGCGGTGACGCGGCCGGGTGACGGCCTTTTCGAACGCGGCGCGGATGATTCGCTCGCAACCTCGCCGCGTGAAGACCGACGTTTGGATGGCGACGTCGTGGTCCGAGCCCTCATAAAGACGACCGCCGACGTTGGCGTACTCGCCCTCGGTGTTCTCGCGAAAGACGAGCATGTCGATCGAGCCGGGGGCTTTGCCTCGCAGCGGACTGTCGACCCCTTCGTACAGGTAGGCGGGGCGGAGACAGACGCACTGGTCGAAGCGGCGGCGAATGGGGAGCAGCAGGCCATTCAGCGTGATGTGGTCCTGCACTTTCGGATGGCCGACCGCGCCGAGCAGCATCGCGTCGAACTTCGCCAGTTCATCGAGGAACTCGGGCGGAGCCATGCGTCCGTGAGCGAAGTAGTAATCGGTCCCCCACGGAAACTCGGTCCACTCGATGCGCGAACCGATTTTCGCGACGGCGGCCTCGGCGGCACGCACGGCTTCGCGAGTGACTTCGGGACCGATGCCGTCTCCGGCGATGACGGCGATGCGATGCGTGGACATGACGGTCATTCTCCAAGAAGGTGCAAGCGTCACGATCTTGGACGGAGCCGACTTAAAACACAACGAGCCGGGTGACCAGCAGGCCACCCGGCTCGCCGGGACGGACGGATTCTCGTTGAACTGTGAGCCATCAACTCCTGTCGAACGTGCGCATCACCTTGTGGCCGGTCGAGCGAAAGAAGGCGCCGGTCTTCGCGCCGAAGTCATCCAGCGTCGAAGCGGAAGCCGGGGCCGGGGGAGGCGCGGAGGGGAGAGGTGACGGAGGCGCTTCAAAAGTCGGCGGAGACCCCTCTGGAACGGGGAGCGGTCCGGAGTCGTAGGGGGTCTCACAGGCGCCCGGTTGCTGGCACTTGCGGAACTTCATCGATGTCACGCAGCAGCCGGACGTCAGAACCGCCACACAAGTGGCCGCGATCATTGTGCGAGCAAATGGAAAGGTCGTCATGGTGGAAAACTCAAAGAGTGGGAAGGCGGTCGGCACGGTCCAGCTTGTCGAAGGGAGGACTCGTCAAACCGCAACGCCAAAGAGATCGTCCATCTCCCGGGAGATCGCTCAGGCATTTCCCGCCGATTTGAGACGCCACGCCGAATGACCTCCGGCAGTTCCAGCCAGACTAGTCTTCCCTCCTGGCGAAGAGATTCGCAATCGGAGTCGCCTGCCGATCGGGCAAACTCGTCCGGTCATGACGGGCGAGCGGCAAGAAACAAGTTCCCCGCCACTGGGCTTGTCCCGGTGGCTCGACGGCTTTTGCACTATTCGCGTACCGCAGCAAAAGTAGTGCAAAAGCCGTTGAACCACCGAGGTGAACTCGGTGGCGGGGTCTGTTTGGAGTTGCTGCTCGCCTCACGAACAGAATCATTTGACCGCGGAATCAGCCGATGAGATCGATGGCTCCGGCGTGACCGGCTTGCCTCGCGGTGCGAGACTCGCCGCCGCGAAGAGCGCGATGACGGGAGTGAGTGGTGCCCGCATCCGGGCATTCGTCCAGTAGACGAGATGCACGGCCTGCACGGTGACGACCAGGGCGTACAGCATCCACCATCGGTCGCGATCGGGCCGCCGCGCGACGATCACCATGCCGACCGCAAACACCAGAAGAGTGACGGAGTAATACCAACCGACCGCGCCGATCAATCCTCGCGCCGGGCCGCCGGTCGCGTCGCCCTGGGGGACGGTACTCCACAGACTGCGGAGGCGATGCCAGACGGCGCGCGCAAACCGACGCGGCTCGGCGGCGATGAACTCCCGCGCGATGACACTCAGCCGGCGATCGCGGTCGATTTCCGAGGCCCCCGGCCCGAGATCGCGCGCGAGCCGTTCATCCTGCTCCGTCTGCCACCGCGCGAGACTGCCGCCCCTCCACACTGTCCCCCACGGTTGATCGACGACCTCGTCATAGAAGACGGGATTGTTCGCCAGGAGCAGCGTGTAGCCGCCATGTGTCGTGGTGAGCAGCGGCGCACCGAAGACCAGTTGATTGCGGATCACCCACGGCGCAACGACGAGCATCGTCCCGACGGCCACTCGCCACGGCAGCCCGCGGTGGTTGAGGGAGGGCGGAGGGCGGAGGGCGGAGGGCGGAATGGAAGAAGAGGAAGAGTTCGTTGCGGCGTTCTCTGCCTTCAATTCCACCCCCCCCCCTCCGCCCTCCGCCCTCTGAACTCCGATAGAGCCGCGCCATCGAGTCAGACTCCACACGGCGACCATCACTCCCGCGAGCGGCCAGAACGTCGGACGGCACAGGACCAGCAGGCCGAACAGCGCACCGACGGCCCATTCGCGGCGAGAGCTTCGCCACTCATCGCTCGCCATCGCGAGCAGCATCAACGCGACCAGCCCCGCGCAGGTGGTCTCGGTCATCGGCTGAGCGGTGTACTGCAACAGCAACGGATCAAATGCGACCAGAAATGCGGCGATCAGGCCGATCCGACCGAGACCCAACCGCTGACCGATTCGATGCGTCGCCCAGACGGTTGTCACTCCGAGCAGTCCGTTGACGGCAGCCACGGCGACGCCCGCCGGAACGACGACCATCAAGCCTCCCAATAACAGTGGATAGAACGGAGGCCGAAAGGCGGTCGGCGTTGTACTCCCGGGACTGCACAGACCCCGCCCTTCGGCCACGCCCTGCGCGATCCCGAGATAGGCATCGCGGTCGCGAGTCAATTCGTCCGCCTGCCATCCGACCGCCAGGCCCCGCAGGATCAGTGTGAGGAGCAGACAAGCCGCCAACCCCCGGCGGTCGATCCAACTGTCAGAGACTTCACTCACCGAACGGACTTTTCGTGCGAAACCGGACAAATCACAACCGCCTCCCACGGACTGGCGTACAGTGAGACGACGGCAACTGTGACGCCGCGACATCCCGTTGATGAACGGAGTCTAACCCGGATTATTCATGGGCTGTAGCTGAGTTCGCAAGAACTCAGTCCAACTCACGATGAAGAACTGAGTTCTTGCGAACTCAGCTACATTCAGTTTGCGACCGTTCCGCGAGGAACCGTGAATAATCCGGACTAACCGTGCCGACGGCTTCCCGAAATCGCCCGCCTCTGGCAGGCCGGTCGGGAGCCCGTTGTCTCACACGTTCGCGGTTGCTTTGCGTTCGCCAAACGAGTATCTGAACTCCGTTGCACGCAGCCCCCCGCATTCAAGGTCACACGCGCAGGTCGTTCATCTGCCATACCGCATGGAAGCATTCGAGTCGCGGCATCGTTCATCCAGCCAACTCAGGATCGAGGCCACCTTCCGCCAGTCCGAAGGTGGTGCCGGTTCTGCGGAGGCTCTCACCCGGGAACTTTCATGGTCGACCGACTTTCTCGCATCCTGTTTCGCGTGAGGTACGTCGTCTGGCTGGTTGTGCTGCCACTGACCGTCGTCTCCTGGATGCTGGTGCCTCCCATTGAATTCGATCAGACGATCGAGGGGTTCTTCCCGCCCGAGCATCCGGCCCTGCGAAGTTACGAGCGATCCAAGCGGGCGTTCGGCGGCGATCAGATCATCTTCGTGGCGTACGACGACCCCGAACTTTGGACCGAGCAGGGGATGGACCGGGTCCGGATTCTGGCGGACCGCATCACCGCCGACGTGCCGGACGTGGACCGGGTGGATGCCGTCGATCAGATGCCGGTGCCGTGGATGGTCGATGACGCGGTCGGGGCGGCAACCTCAAGCCGGTTCTCGCTGGCCGGCCTCTTTCGGATGATCGCGGGCCGCACCACGGTGAGGATGTTAATGCAATCTGTCGCCGATGACCCGGAGCGGCGTGACAGCGTGCGGCAGCGGATCTGTGCGCACCCGTTGTTCAACGGGCTGCTGGTCGATGCCGCGGGCGGAACAACGGCGATCATCGTGCGACTCAAGGCGACGGCCGAGGCCAACCACCGAAAGGCCGTCCTCGCGCTGCGCCGCGTCTCGGATGAATTCGCGAAGGACCAGCAGCTGGAGCGCGTGGCGGTGGCCGGTCCGCCGGTCCTGGTGGTCGACGGCTTCCTCAGCCTCGACCGGGACAACCAAACGCTGGGCCTGGTGGCCATGCTGCTGATGACGGTGACGATGCTGATCGCCGTGCGGAACCCCGCGTGGGCGTTGCTGTCGCTCATCGCCGGCTGGGCGACATGGGAGATGACGCGAATCTTTATCACGATCTTCCAACTCAAGCTCTCGCTGTCCGCCGGACCGATCATCGCGCAGACCGTCGTGCTGTGCATGCCGGCCGCCAGTCATCTCGCCGTTCGCTTCTTTGCGACCCTGCACGAGGGGCTCGATCGCCGCGAAGCCGCTCACCGCACGTTGAATGTCATGTTTACTCCCGTCGCGTGGTGCGCGGTGGCCTCGGCCTCGGGTTATCTGGCCACCTGGGTGGCCACCACCGTCCAACCCGTTGGTCAACTGGGCATCACGATGTTTGCCTGCAACCTGATGGCGGGGGCGCTGGTCTGGAGCCTGGCCGCGGGGGCCATGACGATTCGCTTTCGGCGTCGCAACCCCGCAGGAACCAACGTCGAGCGGGGGACCGCCACCGTGGCCGAAGGCGTGGGCAGGCTCACCGGATGGGTGCTGGCTCACCCCGCCGCCACGCTCGGCCTGTTTGTGGTGCCGGCGCTGTTCGCCACGATCGGCGTCGTCTGGCTTCAGTTCGAGTCGAACTACATCAACGTCCACAAGCCGCATTCGCGCGTCGCGCGGGACTACCGCTTCATCGAAAGCCGCATGGGGGGCATCGGCCTGGTGGAACTCATCTTCCCCGCCCCCGCAGAGATCACGCCCGTCTGGCTCGATCGTCTGGACGAGACTTCCACGCACCTGCGCGAGGCCAATCCGGACCTGGTCTCGGGCGTGGTGTCGCTGGCCAACCTGCTCAACTCACCGACGGAGGCCAGCGACGAGGAACGCGACAAGATCGTGGCGATGAAAATTCAAACCCTCAGTCAGCCGAAGTACTCACACTTCCTCGACAACCTGTGGGAGCGGGACGAGGAGGACGAATCAAAGGGGCAGGTCCGCATCCTGGTCCGGGTTCAGGAGAGCGCCCAACCGGAACTCAAGGAAGAGTGCTTTGCGAAGCTGGTCGAGATCACGCGACGAGAACTCTCCGACCAGACGTTTATCACCGGACTGTCGCATCTGATGACACAGATCACGCATGCCGTCGTCAGCACGGCCTTCTATGCGACGATCTGGTCGGGCGTGATGAGTCTGGCGATGCTCTGGGCTTCCCTGCGTCAACTGCGGCTGGCGCTGCTGGCGTTTGCCCCCACGTTGCTCGCGGTCGGTCTGGTGCTGGGAATCATGGGGTGGCTGGGGTTGAAGATCGACATGTCCACCGCACTCGTGGCCGGCGTCGCCATCGGCCTGTCGGTTGATGATGCGGTTCATTGCCTGCTCCGCTGGAAGCAGGAACTGCGCGCCGGCCGCCCCGCCCACGAGGCTCTTAAAATCGCCTACGCCGGCACGGGCCCCGGCGTCGTGCTGTCGAGTTCCGCAGTCAGCCTGGGGTTCCTCGCGATGCTCTTCAGCGAGTTCGTCCCCATGTCGAGCTTCGGCTGGCTGGTCGCGGTCGCCACCGCCGGCGGCAGTCTCGGCAACCTCGTCGTCATTCCCGCCGTCCTCGCGCTGACCGTTCGCCGGAACAGTGCGGGGAAGACACCGCCGTCATCGCACGCCGGGTGAGATCAATCCCGTCTCGGGACTGCTGGCCGTGGCATATAGCTTGCGCGGAATGCGTCCGGCGCGGGCGGCCAGACAGCCCGAACGGCAGGCCAGCTTCATCGCCTCCGCCATCAGAGCCGGATCTCTCGCCGACGCGATCGCCGTGTTGAGCAGCACGCCATCGCAACCGAGCTCCATCGCAAACGCCACGTCGCTCGCCGTCCCCACGCCCGCATCGACGATCACCGGATACTCGGGATCGTGCTCCTTGAGGTACTCCAGGCAGATGCGGATGTTGTTCGGATTGAGAATTCCCTGTCCGCTGCCGATCGGACTGCCGGCCGGCATGACCGACGTGGCGCCGGCCTCCTTCAACCGGCGCGCCGTGATTGGATCGTCGGTCGTGTAGCAGAGGACTTCAAAACCGTCGGCCACCAGTTCGCGGGTCGCTTCGAGAGTCGCGACCGGATCGGGCAGCAGCGTCTTCTTGTCGCCGAGCACTTCCAGTTTGATCCAACTTGCGCCGGGATTGTTCAGCCCCAGGAGAATTTCGCGTCCGAGACGCGCGGTGCGAACGGCCTCGTCGGCCGTAAAGCAGCCCGCCGTGTTGGGCAGAATAGTGTATCGATCGAGGTCGATGAAATCGAGGATGTTGCGACCGCTCGCATCGACCAGCCGCTCGCGCCGCACGGCCACCGTGATGACGTCGGCCCCGCTGATCTCCAGGCACTCGCGCATCAACTCGAAGGTGGCGTACTTGCCGGTCCCCACGATCAGACGCGACCGCAGGCGGTGCGACCCCAGAACAAGCGATGATTCACTGGCCGGCAACATGGACTCGATTCACCCTCCACCCACGAGCGTCACAATTTCGACTCGATCACCATCCGAAAAGACCGTCGTCGCATGATCGGCTCGCGGAATGACCCGGCGATTCAATTCGACGGCCAGGAACTTTGGCTGCAAGCCGAGCTCTTCGAGCAGCTTCGCCACGCTCGTCCCCGATGGAACGGCACGCTCCCGGTCATTCACGATGATTCGCGCGGGCGTCTGATCCATGAGAGCCATCATAAAACAGGAAACCCGGCATCCGACGATGCCGGGTCAGGGGAACAGCCAATTCTCTCGAAATCGACTCGCCTACCACGCGCCGTCGACGTTTTCCGAACCCGGCCCCATCGACTTGAGCGCGCCGTTGCGCGTCGAGATGGCCTTGAACAGGCGTCCGTCGATCTTCTTCGACACGTTGTGCTGGGAGCCGTCCGCGAGCGAGAAGACACACAGATCGCCGTGGTTGCTTCCAAAACTGAAGAACTGCAGATTGACACCCGTGGCGGGAGAAACCTGCCAGTACGTGTCCCACAGGTCGGGACGAGTGGTGTCGTCCCAGACCCGCACGCAGCAACTGTAGGCATCACCCCAATAGCCGAAGAGCGAATCCCCCAGCATGATCGTGTTCGAGTGGCCGTCGGTGACGTCTCCCATCCGCACGGCGCTGTTCCGATACAACATGCCGTTCTCAACAATCGGCGTCGTGGTCGGGGGGGTGACGTTCGGGTCATAGGCGCCCATGTTGCCGCGATACGTCGAGTGGGCCCAGCCGCCATTCCCCGGTCGACTCGATGGAAGCCCGGCGGCGCTGGGGCAGATGTACGAGGCGATGTTGGTGTTGATCAGGGGTTCGTTGACTGTGCCGAGTTTGCCGATCTTGAAGTCAATGTCCAACGGCTGCCCCATGTTCGACAAGATGAACGAGTGCCAACCCCACTCATTCGGCATATGCCACTGCGTGACGGTTGTAATGGCTTTCACCCGTTGAATCACCGTATTCGTCGCCGTAAAGGGTTCCGGCAACGTCACTGCCATGCCGTTGCCGACGCCCGGACCGGGGGTAATGTAGCCCGGCGGAAAACTTCGGAAGGCGCTTTCGTAATTGTGCATCGCCAGGGTGATCTGCTTGAGATTGTTCTGGCATTGCGCGCGGCGACCGGCCTCGCGAGCCTGTTGCACGGCGGGCAACAGCAACGCGGCCAGCATGGCGATGATCGCGATCACCACGAGCAGTTCGATCAGGGTGAAACCGCGGCGAGCGGTCAACGACGAGCACGGCTTCGGATTTCGGGTCATCAGTCAACTCCTGTGTCTTCGGATCGGATGTCACGTACGGCGCGGAACACTCGGCGTCGAAATGCCCTGCTGGCAGAAGTCGCCATTTCCAACCCAACCGGGTGCAACCCTAGCAAATCGACAGAGCCAATTCAAACCCCGGTTCCCCAACCTGGGTTTCGTTCGACGACCGAACAGCCGGACAATTCCGCTTTCCGCCATTCCGCGACTCGACCATCACGTGACGACGGAATGCAAAAGGCCCGCTGTGGCAAATGCGGCAGACTCTCACTCCGGCGGCGGTCTCGCGAACAAGGATACTCTCACCCGGTACAGCCGCGACGAGAATAAAAAAAGCGGCAAAGTCGCGTGGACTTTGCCGCTGGATGCTTTCAGGGATCTCACCGCATCGACCATGAATGGTCGCAAACGGATCAAGTCAGTTACCGGCCGCCGCTGGCTCACCGGCTGCGGGCTGCTCACCAGCCGCGGGCTGCTCCACCACCTGAAGACTGGGGACGGAAATACCGGTGATTTTCACGCGCGTGTACTTCTGCCGGTGACCGGTGTGTTTGCGTGAGGCATTGCGGCGGTAGTGCTTTTGGATCTCCAATTTGATCCCCTTCATCACGGCCATCACGACCTCGCCCGTCACGGTCGCCCCCTCGATCACGGGACGACCGAGCACACTGGCCCCGCCGCCATTGGCGAGCAGCACCTTGTCGAACGTCAGCGTTTGACCGTCCTGAACGTCACTGCGCAAGTCAACCGCCAGAATGTCTCCCGGGCGAACTTTGTACTGTCGGCTACCGTCTTCAAATACTGCGAACATGTTCAATCAGTCCTTGGACAACAAACTTTTAGCGTTCGGCAAACCAACTCGTGATGACGAAACTCATCTGCCGCCGGCGGGCACCTCACTGGAGGGGGAGGGAGGATACTTGATCAGCCCTTCGATTTCGAGTCCGGCTGAGCCAGAATCTTGACCTCGGTCCCCGTCTCGTTGGTGCAGTGGAACTGAAGGTGTTCGGGACCGACCGTTGTCAGAGCGTGAATGTTGATCGTGACCCCGTAAACCTCCTCCAACTGCGTGATGTCGCGGCGCTTGCGGTTGTTCAGGAAGGAGGCCACTCGCTCGTGAACATCGACGGTCACCCGAGACACGTCTTCGCGGTTGGCGTGCGTCATCAGCAGCCGCATCACGTCGATCGCCATGCTTTCGGCCGTCTTGACCTGACCGGTCCCCACACAACACGGACAATCCTCATAAACGCTGCGCCGCAGGGATGGCCGAATCCGCTGGCGGGTCATCTCGATCAGCCCGAACGGACTGATGTGCATGATCTTCGTCCGGGCGCGGTCCCGCTTGACGGCGTTGTGCAGGGCTCGTTCGACCCCGCGACGATGCCGCTCGTCACGCATGTCGATGAAGTCGTTGACGATCACGCCTCCGAGATCGCGCAGCCGAATCTGCCGGCTGATCTCCTCGGCGGCCCGCAGATTGACCTGATAGGCATTTTCCTCGGCATCGTCGTCCATGCGGAAGTTGCCGCTGTTGACGTCGATGGCGACCAGGGCCTCGGTCTGGTCGATCACGATCGAGCCGCCCCCCTTCATCGGCACGTGACGGTTTTGGATGCGGCTGATCTCGCGCTCGATGTCATGCTGGTTGAAGAGCGGTTCGCGGCCGTCGTACAGCTTGATGCAATCGACCTGGCGGGGAAGCACGATGCTCATGAATTCGCGAGCCCGCTCGAAGGCCCGCTGCTCGTCGATCCAGATGGCGTCGATCTCGGTGCTGTAAATGTCCCGGATCGTGCGGATGATCATGTCACTTTCTTCGTAGATGTCGACGGGAGCCGGGAACTTTTGGACCCGGCTCACGATGACCTTCCACAGCCGCAACAGGTAGTTCAAGTCGCGCTGCAGGTCCGCCTGCGACTGATCGACTCCCGCCGTGCGGATGATGAAACCGAGGCCCTCGGGCGGACTGAGTTCCCGCAGGATGCGCTTGAGCCGTTTGCGGGCGTCCTCGTCCGCGATCTTCCGGCTGACACCCACGCGTTGCAGACCGGGCATCAGGACGAGATACCGCCCCGGGATGCTGATGTAGGTGGAAAGCGTCGGCCCCTTCGAGCCGATCCCCCCCTTGATGACCTGCACGAGGACTTCACTGCCCCGCTGAAAGATCTCCTGAATCGGCGGCTTGTTGCGGGCGTTTCGCTCGTTGAAACGGCCCTGCGAACCGGCGCGGCCACGGCGCGGGTCCGGACCCTCGTCGGCGTCTGCCGGATCGAGATCATCGACGTCGTCATCCGCATCGGACGACTCGCCATCCTTTTCCACGAGATGCCGGTAATACTGATACTCGACATCGCTGACGTGCAGAAAGCCGTTGCGTCCGACCCCGAAGTCGATGAACGCCGCCTGAATGCTGGGCTCGATGTTGACGACGCGGCCCTTGTAGATGTTGCCCACGTAGTTTTCGAGGCTGTTCCGCTCGACGTACAGTTCCTCCAGAACCCCATCTTCAACGATGGCGATCCGGCTCTCCTCTGGTTGGAGGACATTGATCAGCATTTCTTTTTTCATGACTCACCCTTGTCAGGGGGCGAGTGCGCGCATCACAACCTGCCGGAGATGTCACTGTCGGATCGCCTGCACCTGGCTCGGCCCCACTCGGGCCGACAAGTCGCCATGCGCTCCAGACGGCCACCGATGATTCGCATGGCCCGCCTCCCTCGACAGAACTCCAGCGGACAAATTGCCGCGAACGGACATACCGGGTGACCTGCCGCGAGGAACGATTCATCCCACGCCCTGTCCTCGTTCGAAATGTGGCTGCGGTTGTTCCGGGATGTCCCGTGAGAGATCGGCGGAGAACGGAACGAGGCCGCTGCGCGAGTGGCTCGCCAACGGAATCCCCAGTCGCCTTCTGAATCACCCGCCGATGCAAACAATCCGACCCGCCGGTGAGACCGCCGTGTGCCGGCGACGAGATCGTCGGCTCTGGCACGCCCTGATCCGAGCGGCTTGCGTCCGCCCGCGAAGGATCGCGGCACTCACTCCACAAACATTCCGACCGAGGTGCGCGAACAAGAACCGGGGTCGTCGGTTTCCGGACGACCCCGTCATCGCTTCGTTGCCGGACGCAGCTCACATTGAGCTTGAATCGTCCGTCGACACCTGGCACAAAAACACGCACTCTGCCCAGACCCAATTGAATTGTTTTCCGGTCATTGACACTGCGGCGGGCAACGGCCACGCCGCACAAACACTTACCAAGGATGAGCGATGAAGGATCAAGGATCGGAGTCGGAAGCGCCGGCTCTCCACCTCTCATCCATCATCTCTCAACTTTCATCTCTTCAATCCAACTGCATCGACTCGGGACAGAGCCGCTTCAGCTCGCCCCACAGGTAATTCTCGACGTCGCGGGCCACGTCGATTTCGCTGGCCCGCTTCGCGATCTTCTCCGCCCGTTCGATGGTCAGTTTCCGAATGACTTCCTTCAACTCCGGAATGGCATGTGGCGTCACACTGATCTGCCGGATTCCCAATCCCACCAGCAACGGCAGGAACACGGGACTCGTACTCATCTGCCCGCACACCGACACGGGAATGTCGTGCTTGCGAGCCGCCTCAACCACCATCCGGATCAAACGCAAAATGGCGGGATCGCCCTCCCGATAAAGGTAGGCCACCCCCTGATCCGCCCGATCGACCGCGAGAGTGTACTGAATCAGGTCATTGGTCCCAAGCGAGAAAAAATCGACCTCGCGGGCGAACTCCTCCGCCATGATGGCGGCGGCGGGGACCTCCACCATCATCCCGACCGGCACATCGCGCCGAAACGACACTCCCTGCTCCTCCAGATCCTCGATCACATCGCCCAGCACCATGCGAGCCTGTCGAAACTCGAGCAACGTCGTGATCAGCGGAAACATGATCCGCAGATCGCCGAATTCGGCCGCGCGAAGTGCCGCCCGCAACTGCGTCTTGAACAGTTGCAGGTTCTGCAAACTCAGCCGGATGCTGCGAACGCTCAACGCCGGATTGACGCTGTCGGGATAATCCGCCCGCAGCGTCCCCGGCATCTTGTCCGACCCCAGATCGAGCGTCCGGATGATCACCGGCTGACTGGGAAAGGCCTTGAGCACCTGACAGTACGCCTGATAGTGATCCTCCTCGGTCGGCTCGCGATTCGATTCGAGATACAGGAACTCGGTGCGGTACAGCCCGATCCCCGCCGCTCCCTTTTCGCGACACGGCTCCGCTTCGGCCGGGAATTCGATGTTCCCCATCACCGTGATGGGAACGCCGTCTTCGGTTTCGCACGGCAGCTCGCGCTGAGACTGAAGCCGTCGCTCCTGACTGTGAAAGCGAGCCTCGGCATTGCGGTACTTGACCAGCGTCTCCTGGTCCGGGTCGATGATCACGACGCCGTGGCTGCCATCGATGATGATGGTCTCGGAACCGGAGACGTCCTCCAGAAACTTGCCGATCCCCACGACGGCCGGAATCTCCAGCGCCCCCGCCAGAATGGCGGTGTGGCTGGTGTGTCCGCCCACTTCGGTCGCAAATCCCATCACAAACTTGCGGTCGAGATTCGCGGTCTCACTCGGCGTCAGATTGTTGGCCAGGACGAGCACGGGAGCCGTCAGATGAGACAGTTCCTCGCGGCGCTCCCCCAGCAACAGCCGCAGCAAACGCTTTTCCAAGTCGTAGATGTCGACGGATCGTTCCGACAGATATTGGCCGCCCAGATCCTGCATCCGCTTGGCATACTGCCGCAACACCTGACTGGCGGCATACTCGGGAGAGTGTTGTTTCCGGATTCTGTCTTCGATCTGCGTGACGAGCTGTGTGTCGCGCGCCATCATCAGATGGGCGGAGAAAATCGCCGCATACTGGTCGCCCAGCCGCTCGCGGACCAATCGTTCGTTGTGCTCGATCTCCTGGCAGACGGCTTCCATCGCCGTGCGAAACCGCGACAACTCCATCTCCACCACACTGGCCGAAATCACGCGCTGCGGAATGCGGAAACTCTCGGTCCCCAGCAACATCGCCGGGCCAATCGCCACGCCAGGAGAAACGGCAATTCCGCGTCGAGTCAACATGCGGTGGCGTTCGCGGTCATTTCGGCAAGGGGATGGGAAGGGGTGCCTCGTGGTGCAGGCGATGAATCCTGCCACTGGAAGGCATGTTTCCCCGTGATCTGGCGGACCCGGCGGCCCGCCCCACATTTTCCAAGCGTCTCGGTCAGGTTGCCCGAACCGGCTGCTCGAACATTTCGAAATCAGACTCGATCAATTTGACGATCTGCTCGATCGCACCACCCGCGTCATCCCCGTTCGCCTCGACTTCCAGTTCCATTCCCGCTTCCGCCCCGAGGGTCAGCAGGTGCAACAGACTCTTGGCATCGACGCGATTCGAGCCGCGGGTGACGTGGATCTGGCTTTGAAACGACTGGGCCTTGCGCGCGATCAATTCCAGCGGTCGCATGTGCAGCCCTTTGGGATTGCACACCGTTGCCGTCGCGCGATGGTTTGCCGCAGTCGTCATGTTCGCCCAATCTACTGTTCTCCCGTCAGCCTGTTCCAAGACCATGCCCATGGTTGACCGCCATCGGGCGCTGCTCGGTTCCAAGCCAGCAAGCAAACTCAACTCGCCCACACAAATTCAAATCTCATTGTTGTCCGCTTCCTGCAACAACTCCCAAATGTCCTTGGCCGACTTGGCACCCCGCAGGAATTTGCAGAACTTGTCGTTCCGCAGGTGGCGGGAGATGTTCTCCAGGCCACGCAGGTGATCACCCGGACGATCCGGAGGCGAAACCAGCAGAAACATCACAAACACCGGCTCTCCATCGAGGCTGGCAAAGTCCACGCCCTCTTTGGAGACCGCGATGGCCGCGATCAGCTTGTCGACCGAAGGATGCTTGGTATGAGGCACGGCGACGCCGCGTCCGATGCCCGTCGAGCCCAACTCTTCCCGCTTCAGGATCGCCGCCACAATCCCTTCTTCATCCGACTCCTGAATACTGCCTGCCTGACGCAACGCAGACACCATCGACCGAATTGCCGATTCCTTCGACCCGAGAGCGATCTCGGGAATCAAGGCCGCTTGGACTACGAAGTCACACAACTTCATGGAGAACCTCTCTTTGTTCGCGCCAATTCACCCGAGGGACGCGATCCCCGATTCGACCAAGATGTGTGATGGACGTGCCATTCACATCGAAAAAATTCCCGCAAACCTGCCATCTTCCGCGGACGGCATCCAATATCGACAACCGCGTTATTCCGCCGACTCGTCATCGTCCTTCACCGGCATCTCACTCAACCCGACCCCGCGATGGTTCTGAATCTTCTCCTTGTACTTGCGAAGCTGCTGTTCCATCTTGTGCAAAGCCAGATCGAACGCGGCCGTCGCCTCATTGTCCGTGTCCACCGCAACCAGATCGTGCCGATGTTCGGTATCGACCAGAATCTCCACGGTCGTTTTCCCGTTCGTAAAATCCACCGTAATTCCAATCGAGGTCACACGCCCAAACAGGGTCAGCAACTTCTCGACCTTCTGGGACATGTAGTCGTGGGTGCTCTGGCTGATGGTTCCGTGCCGACAGGTGATCGCAACTTGCACCGAAGATGACTCCTCTCGGACAGCCGTCGTCCGAATAGCGACAGTTTCATTCGTGAGGCCGCAATCGCCGATCGACTGCAGGCCCGGTCAGATCGCCGTGAATTGCGGCCCCCGACACCCCGACCCCCACAACGGGTCCGTTCGAGAAGGAAACCCTTCCCCGAACGCCCTCCAACCACGGGCAGAGTCTATCAACCTGCCACCGCGATGAAAACTTCGCGGTCCCACGGGCAGAAACTCTTTGCGGACCGCCAAGGTCGGATCAGTATCCACCGGGCTGTGAAAATGGATCGGGCGGATCTCACCATCACCTGATCCGGGACAAATCCGACCGGTGCGAAGCGTCCGCTACCGGAAGTCGATTTGTGTGGCCGCTGGCTCCCCGACAGAAACGCGGTTGGAGTTCGCGTCTGTCCGAGGCATGGCAATGGGTGCCAACGGACTTGGCTGCCGATCCCACTTCGCTCCGAGTCGGGCGAGGGGGCCAACGCCCTTCGTCAAACCGAGCGGCTCGATGCGCGCGTCCGTCTTCCGTTCCGATCGAATCGAATGGACCGGCGGACCGTCCGACTTCCGTTTCCGCTCCTGCAATTCCAGCCCGAAGAATGGGATGCGCGAGTTGCTGTCGATCGAAACACTGCGCCCACCCACCGCACAACCGATCGCACCACAGCAACACAGGCCGGTCACCCACAGGGTGAGCAACAACATTCCGTCACGCCGAAGTTGACTCATCACCTTCACGAGGACTCATCCTTGGCAACGACCGGTCTCCGCTCACGGCAGCCGAGACGACTTCGTCCCGGACGAGCCAGCCGCGAGGAGCGGGGTGATAGCAAGAACGCCGACACGCGCGAAGATGGACTCCGGGCACGAGTCCGCCGACCCGCGAGCCCAAAAAAACCGCTGAGCAGACGGGAGCCCCGGCTGACTGTCCGGCTCCCCCGGCAGCTCAGCGAGGAGACTCGGGTGCCGGCTGGCTCACCCCGTTCTCGAAGAGGTGCTGGTAACCGGCCGCTTCCAGCACGAGGCGTTCGCGTCGAGACAACCAGATCAGCAACACGGTGACACCCGTGAACATCGAGCCGATCGCGCCCAGCATGAACAGAATGCTGAACATGTACGCGCGCGGTTGAGGATCGTCCGTCTCCAGCGCCAGCTTGCACATCGGGCAGGCCCACGCGTCCGACGCCCCCGCCAGAACCAGCATCGACGCCACGAACAATCCGCGAATGAAACAACGCACGGCAATCTCCTTCAAACGGCCACGGCCACCGGCCAGTGGTACAGCAGGGCGTAGATAATAACGCCCGTCACCGACACGTAAACCCAGATCGGAAAAGTGATGCGAGCCAGCCGCCGATGGCCCGCCCAATTCTGGCACCACGCCCGCCAGATCGTCATCGACGCCAGCACCGGCACCGTCATCGCCAGCAACACATGGCTGATCAGAATCACAAAGTAAATCGGCCGAATCACCCCCGCCCCGCCAAACTTCCGGCCACTTTCGCCCGTGTAGTGATGCAGCGCGAAGTGGTAGGTGAGGTAACAGGCCAGAAACACGATCGACGTCCCAAACGCCGACAGCATCATCCGCGCATGAGCCTCACGCCGTCCGCGCTTGATGAGCACGAAGCCCGTCAACAACAGCACGGTCGCCAACCCGTTGAGGGCCGCGTTGATCATCGGCAATGTCGTAACCCAGTCCGGCAACATGCTTCCATCTCATTTCAAGACTCTGGTCCCTGACCCCGTCGTCAAACGAATCGACTGGATGAGGGAGACTTCGCCGTCACACGCGGACATCCGGCAGGGAATGGCACCCGGAACGATCCGCATCAGTTCTTGTTCTCGTCGTTGTTTGTTCCGGCCTTCTCGGCGAGGGGCTTCGCCAGTTCCTTGATCTCACGACGCAGGGCCGACATCGCCTCGCCCTTCGCGGCGTCGAACTTTCCCTGCACGACCCCCTCGGCATCGACCAGCATGATGTTGTTCGAGTGAATGAACTCGAACCCCGGTCGCCGATCCTTGCCGAGCGTCTCCTGCACCGGCATCTTGAAGCTCCCGTGGATCAGTTTGTAGATCGCCCGCTGATCGCCACCGAGGAACATCCACTTCGAAAAGTCCGCACCGCGAGACTCACCGTATCCCTTGAGTACCTCGGGCGTATCCCGCTCGGGGTCGACCGTCAGCGTGACGAGGCGAAAGTCATAATCCTTCAGCCGATCCTGCAACTCGCGCATCGCGTTCGTGACCATCGGACAGGTGGCCGCACAGTGCGTGAAGACAAAGCAAACGATCCACGGCTTCCCCAGCAGATCGGCCTTCGTCACCGTCTTGCCGTCCGTGTTGATGAACTCGAAGTCCGCAATCCCGTCCTTGTCCCAGGGAGACTCGGACGGAGGCGTCCCGCCGTCATCGATTGATATGGAACCGTCCTTGTTCGTCTTGATGACGAGACTCTTCGACGGACCACCCTCAGACTCGACCACTTCTTCGGGAATGGGCTTCGTCCCCCTGAGTCGTTGCTGATACCACACGCCAGCCAGCGCCACGAGCACCGCCGACCACAGCACCAATCCCGCGAGGAATGTCGGCGAACGGAAGAAGGGCGGTTCTCGAACGACATCATTCTGCAAATCTGTGTCCATGATCGTGCCTCGTCAGATCTCTCAACCAAACTATCGAGCGTTGTGAACCGTCGGCCGGTTTGTCATCCAGATCGCAATCGTCATGTAGGCCATCGCAGCGAGAATGGTCACGCTCAGGCAGACCGACCACTCGGGCAGCCCCGCCACCGCGGCGGCATCTGTCGTCATGATCCGCCTCAGCCCGGCCACGCCGTACGTGAGCGGGTTGAGGCGAATCACCCACGTCAGCCAGCCCGAGTCACCCGCCGGAAAGAACGATCCCGACAACAACCACATCGGCAGCAGAAAGACGCTCATGATCGCGTGAAACCCGTGGGTCGAATCCATCGGCCACGCGATCAAGTATCCGAGTGCCGTCAACGAGAAGCCGATCAGCGTCAGGAACCCGATCACCGCCACAGCATTATGCCAGGTGAGGCCAGTCGCCAACGGAGGAGCCAGCCCGACCAGCGACAACAGCGGGCCAATCGTCAGGAACGCAACCGCCTGAAGCACCGCCAGCACCGTCCCGCCAATCACCTTGCCGAGCACTAGGCTCACGCGCGGAATGGGCGCGACCAGCACTCCCTGCAAGAAGCCATCGCGTCGGTCCTCAATGATCGAAATCGTCGAGTAGATCGCCGTGAACATCACGATCATCACCGCCACGCCGGGAAAGAAATACTCCTGATACGACATCCCCGCCGGCCCGCGAAACGATCCATGCAGCCCCGCCCCGAACAGCACCCAGAAAATGATCGGCTGCCCGAGCGCCCCGACCACCCGCGTCCGCTGCCGAAAAAACCGAACCAACTCGCGCAGCGCGAGCGTGTACACCGGCAACCACAAACCCGGCGAAGCGGCCGCGCTGTCATCCGCAGAAATGGGACTGATGGGACTCATGGGAACAATGGGACTTGTCGGTCCTCGCCCCTCCTCGTCTCTCTTTGGTCCTTTGTGTCCCTTCCGTCCCTTCGCCCCCTCGTAAAAATCTGCCGCCTGTGGTTCATCCACCAGCGCACGATCGTCGGCGTGATCCAGTCCACTCATGGCTTTCCCTCCGCTGCGGCATCCCAAAACCGATGCCCCGTCCGCGCGATGAAGACATCCTCCAAAGTCGGTTTCGCCAGCGAAACAGCCGTGATCTCAGCCGGAAATGCCGCGACGAGATCTCGCAACAGTTCGTGCCCCGCCTCGCGCTCGATCCGCAGCGCGTCGCCCACCCGCCGAGCCGTCACCCCAAACCGCGCGTCGATCTGCTGCGCCAACCCGTCCGGATCGCCCGACTGAATCGTCAAACAATCGCCACCCACCGACTGCCGCAACTCGTCCGGTGTCCCCAGTGCCACGAGCCGACCCCGGTCGAGAATCCCCAGCCGGTCGCAGCGCTCGGCCTCGTCCATCAAGTGCGTCGTGACGAGAATCGTCACGTGTCGCTCGACGCGCAGTCGAATCAGATACGCCCACAGGTCGTGCCGCGCTCCCGGATCGAGTCCCGTGCTCGGCTCATCCAGCAGCAGCAGTCCCGGCCGATGGAGCAGGCTCTTCGCAATCTCGACGCGCCGCTTCAGCCCCCCCGACAACGAACCGGCCAACTGACTCACGCGATCCGTCAGACCGAGCTGTCCGACCAGGTCGTCGATCCGCCGGGAGGCTTCGCGACCGAACAGTCCGTACAGATGAGCCTGATGCCGCAGGTTTTCGCCCACGGTCAGTTTGCCGTCGATGCTGGGCGATTGAAACGTGACCCCGATCCGCCGCCGCACGGCCTGCGCCTGCGAAGCGACAGCGTATCCGAGCAATCGCACCTCACCCTGTTGCAACGGCAGGAGCGTCGCGAGCAACCGAAACAGCGTCGTCTTGCCACCGCCGTTCGGGCCGAGCAACCCGAAGATCTCGCCCCGTTCGACGGAGAAGTCAACCGCCGCCAAAGCCTCCCGCTCGCCGTAACGGAAGCTGACGCCACACACTTCGACCGCCGATGCCGTTTCGGCTGTGCGCGCCAGGTCGTCAGAGTTCGCCACCGGAACAGAAAGCATGTCGGCCTCTCGGGCCACGAGTGAGATATTTCTGAGCGGGGTGGGGGGGGCGCCCCC
>JANODP010000537.1:0-32191 GCA_031412755.1 Schlesneria sp.
TGAAGCTGATCGAAGTCCGCGGCGCACGCTACCAGCAGACGAAGAACGTCATCCGGTTCGAGCCGCTCGCCGAACTCGCCGCGCGCGATTCGGCTTCGTTCGAGGTGGTGATGGAAGCCATCGCCGAGGCCGACGCCAAGATGGACCTGCAAATCACGGCCGATCACCTGACCAAGCCGGCCCGCCGCACCGAGACCGTCCAGATCGCCACGGAAGTCCGGTAGTTCCAGTAGAGTCCTAATTTGACGGCGACCGCGCCAGGATCAACTAGCCCGACGCGCGAGCGAGGGGTTGTCGCTTGGTGATTGGAATCCCCTCGCTCGCGCGTCGGGCTAGTTTTGAAGAGGATCAGCCCGATGGACGACAAGGCCGTGACCTTGCGAGACCGGCTCATCAGAGTCGCAGTGCCTCCACTGATTTGTGGTTTTGGCCTGGCACTGCTGCTGATCGTCATCCGAGTCGTGGTGATTGCGTGCTTCCTGGCTTACCTCGTCGTTTGGAAGGGGGAGGGCCTGTTCAATCTTCCCCACAGCACCTGGCTGGAAATTCGCGATGGATTCATTTCGAGGGTTTGTTGGGGTGCCGGAATCGGAGGGGCTTTAGGGTTTCTGGCCGGCCTGAGTCACGCGTTTCCCAGCAAACCTCACACGGAGACATTTTGAGGATTCAGGGCCGGGTTGGGATCTTCTCCGCACGCGGCTATCATTCCCGCAGTCGATTGCAGCCCGATGGCCAACAGGTTGTCGGGCTGCTCGTTTCCCGTCGCTGTTACTCTCCGCAAAGCCCTTCGTCATGAGCTCCGACTTCCGCGCCACTCTCGAAACATTTCCGAATCCGTATCCGCAACGCGACTACACGATCGAAACGATCTGTCCCGAATTCACGTCGCTCTGCCCCAAGACGGGCCAGCCCGACTTCGGCATGCTGACCATCACCTACGTCCCCGACGGGAAGTGTTTCGAGTTGAAGTCGCTCAAGCTGTACCTGCAGCAGTACCGCAATCACGGCGCGTTCTACGAGCACGTGACAAACCTGATCCTCGACGACCTGGTCGCCGTCACCGAACCGCGCTCCATGAAAATCGTCGGAGCCTTCACCCCGCGCGGCGGCATCCGCACCAACGTGATCGTCGAGTACGCCAAGCCGACGAATCTGACGGCCGAACTGATGGCCCGCGCGCTGGAAGAGTGAGCGGCCGGTAGCACTGACTGCCAACGTGTGTGCCTTCGGTTTTTGCCGCAGAGCTGCACTCGATGGTAGCCGTGGGCTTCAGCCCACGCATGACGTGCGACAAATGTTTTGTGTCGCGGAGCGACACTTGATCGCGACGCTTCAACCCATCAATTGTCGCTCCGCGACAACTGGGGAATCGCGGTTTCGAGACCGTAGGCTGAAGCCTACGGCTACCATCGAGTGCCGCTCTGCGGCAAACACCTGCCACTCGATTAGCTCCGCCATCATCGCTGTGCAACTTGAAAGGTCCAGCATCACCGGGCAAGCTGTGCAATAACGATTAGGGGTCAGGCACGTCCGACACGTGTAAACGTTGCCGCTCCTCATAGGAACCGACCGACATGGACCCACGCATTGAACAGCGGCTGTTGCAGGCTCGGCGTCAGTTTCTGGGGCAGTCGGGTGTCTCGATTGGCATGGCGGCGTTGGCCTCGCTGATGGGAAGCGGGCTGCGAGCCGAGACCGCTGCTCCTGCCGTGACGACTGCGGGGCAACCGGGTTTGCCGGGGTTGCCGCACTTTGCCCCCAAGGCCAAGCGGGTGATTTATCTGATGCAGTCGGGGGCGCCCTCGCACGTGGACCTGTTCGACTACAAGCCCGGTCTCGACAAACGGCGCGGCGAGGAACTGCCCGAGTCGGTCACGATGGGCCAGCGGCTCACCACGATGACCTCCGGCCAGAAGTCGAAGGCGTTTCTGCCGAGCATCTCGGGATTCAAGCAGTTCGGCGAGTGCGGTCGCTGGGTGTCGAACTTTCTGCCTTACACGGGCGAGATCGCGGATCGGCTGTGCTTCGTGAAGTCGATGCACACCGACGCGATCAATCACGCTCCGGCCGTCACGTTCTGGTTGACGGGTGCCGAACAGCCCGGCCGTCCGACGCTCGGGGCGTGGGCGTCGTATGGACTCGGCAGCGACAACGAGAATCTGCCGGCGTATGTCGTCTTCACGTCGCGCGACACGGAAGGCTCGTGCGGGCAACTCTTCTACGACTGGTATTGGGGCACGGGCTTCCTGCCGTCGAAGTATCAGGGGGTGAAGTTCCGCAGCAGCGGCGACCCGGTGCTGTACCTGTCGAACCCGGACGGCCTCAGCCGTGAGACGCGCCGCGCGTGGCTCGACACGCTCGGCCAGATGAACGCGCTGAAGTATCGCGATGTTGGCGACAGCGAGATCGCCACGCGGATCGCCCAGTACGAGATGGCCTTCCGGATGCAAACGGCCGTGCCGGAACTGGCCGATCTTTCGTCCGAGCCGCAGCACATCCTCGACCTTTACGGGCCGGACGTGAAGCGGCCGGGTTCGTTCGCGATGAACTGCCTGCTCGCGCGGCGACTGGTCGAGCGCGGCGTGAGATTCGTCCAACTGATGCACTCGGGCTGGGACCAGCACACAAACCTGCCGACTCAGCTTCAGGTCCAGTGCCGCGACACCGACCAGGCATCAGCCGCGCTGGTGAAGGATCTCGCCCAGCGCGGACTGCTCGATGAAACGCTCGTCGTGTGGGGGGGCGAGTTCGGGCGGACGCCCTTCGGTCAGGGAGACATCAACAACCCGAAGCAGCACGGGCGAGACCATCATCCGCGCTGCTTCACGATCTGGATGGCGGGGGGCGGCATCCAGCCGGGGATGGAATACGGTGAGACCGACGACTTCTGTTACAACGTCGCGAAGGATGGCGTCAGTTGCTTCGACCTCAACGCCACGATCCTGCATCTGCTGGGAGTCGATCACACTCGCTTGACGTACAAGCATCAGGGCCGCTACTACCGCCTGACCGATGTCGAGGGCGAAGTAGTTCGCGGAATTCTGGCCTGATCGAGTCGGATGTGTCCGTAGCACATGCTGCCAGCTTGTGCGTCTTCTTACTCTTACTCGTAATCTTCATCGTAATCTTACTCCTCTTCGCCTTTGCGTCAGTCACCTGACTAGAGGATGAAGATTAGGAGTAAGAGTAAGATTACGAGTAAGAGTAAGACAGGGAGAACGCACAAGCTGGCAGCATGTGCTACGCCCGAGTCCATCACCGTGCGCATTGCCGAGGTTTTTCTTTCGATTCAGGGGGAGGGCGAGTTCGCGGGAACGTCGTCGGTTTTCGTGCGAACGACCGGCTGCAACCTGCGGTGCTGGTTCTGCGACACGCCGTACACCTCGTGGCAGCCGGAAGGCCCGCGCCGCGACTGGCGGGAGGTGTTGCAAGACGTCTTGAAAATGGACTGTCCCCACGTCGTCCTCACCGGCGGTGAGCCGCTGCTTCAGCCCGAGATCGTGCCGCTCTCACAGGCGCTGCGCGCGGCGGGCCGGTTTGTCACCGTCGAGACGGCCGGCACCGTGATCCGGCCCGTGGCAGCAGACTTGATGTCGATCAGCCCGAAGCTGTCGAACTCGATGCCCCGCGAAGCCTCGCGCTGGCGCGAGCGGCATGAACGAGACCGGCTGCGCCCCGACGTGGTGGCCCGTCTGATCGAGATGGCTCCGTATCAGTTCAAGTTCGTCATTGATGAGCCCGCCGATTTGGACGAGGTGGTCGAGTACCTGCGCGAGCTTCCTCAAGTTTCCGCCGATCGGGTCTGGCTCATGCCGCAGGGGGTCCGTGCGGACGAACTGGCTGCCCGGACGGAGTGGCTCACCCCGGCAGCCGAACGCCTTGGTTTCCGCCTTTCACCGCGCAGGCACATCGAACTCTTCGGGCATGTGCGGGGGACGTAGCGACCGATGAGACATGTCCGAGCATCGTCACAGCCGCGGGGTCGTTCTCACACCGCCTTGCGAGTCTCGATGCTGGGCTTCGTCCCGGTCGGACTCTTGGGGCCGGAGCGAGATTGCTCGGCCAGGGCCTCGGCCGAGATCGCGTCGACCAGGGTCTGAGCCAGCCCGTCCATCTCGATCACCAGCGCATCCACCCGCCCCGACAGATACATGTACATGATGATCGCGGGGATCGCGATCATCAGTCCGACGGCCGTGGCCAGCAGGGCGAGACCGATGCCGTTCGCCATTTCCGCGGGCGTCCCCATCGCCGCCTTGGTCGCGATCTGGTTGAACGAAATGATCATGCCGACGACCGTGCCGAGCAGGCCGAGCAACGTCGAAATGTTCGACACCCCGTTGATGACTCGCAAATGTTTGCGAAGCTGGCTGACTTGCCGCTCGCCCCCGTCGATGATCGCCTGCTCGATCTCGACGCTGCTCTTGCCCCATTTGCGGATGCCGTGGGCGAAGATCGACGCGATCGGGCTGCCATTCTCCTCACACAACTTGAGCGCCGACATGGGATCGAGCTTCCCTTCGTCGAGGTGCTCGAAGAACCGCTTCACAAACGGCCGGGGAATCACCCGTCCGCGCCGCAAGACCACCAGGCGCTCGATCGAGAACCAGACCAGAACGATCGAACACAGCGCCAACGGAAAGCGCAGCAGGCCGAGGGCCACCCAGACTTCCATCGGCTCGCGCGGGATTCCCTTTGGTCCCGCCGGTGCCGGGGCCGGCGCGGCCTTTCCCGCTACTGCCGACCTGGATTCCGGGGCTCCCGACTCTTGAGCATCCGCCCGCTGCCAGGCCTGCCCGGCCAGCATCAGCATCGCCAGCAGCGCGGCCACTGGAATTCCCGCTCGGCGAATCGTGCGAACAACCCGGAGTCCTTCCGAATGACGAACCATCGCTCCCTCTCCTGTGAAACCAACTCTGTCACCGTTCGGCGACAGTCTATATTCGTTGGCCCGCTTGGGCCATGCTAAGTAGACCCGCAAAGATTGGTCTGTCGCTGAATTCACAAGAATTCAATGAGCCGGGGAAATCTGAACTCTTGCGAGTTCAGCTACGGCCGGCGACAAACCAACCCCACGAGTTTTCAACCCGCCGCCGATGGGGCGGCATTCTATACGGGTCGGGCCGAGAAGCGACATGCCAATTGAAGCCCGCTCAAACGGCGGACTTCCCCATCATCGGCATCGACCCGTCGGACGGAGCCAGCCGCCCGCCAAAGATTCACCCCGCCCGAAGAGGTCTCACTTGGGGCCGCGTGAGGTATAACCTCCCCGCCAATACGCGGTCGCAATCTGCGACCGCATCATGAGGGACGGAGTGCATGAACGATCCCAGCCAGTTCCCGCGCGAGCGAACCATCGGCCTGATCGGCGTCGGTCTGGTCGGCAGTGCGCTCGCCGAACGGTTTCTGCAATCGAACCGCCGGGTGATTGGCTGCGATGTGTCTCCGGATCGGCAACGTGAACTGACGGCGCTCGGCGGACGAGCGGCCTCGCACGCCGATGACGTCTTCGCAGAGGCCGATTCGGTGGTCGTCAGTCTCCCCACCTCCGAGATCGCCGCCAGTGTCCTGGAGACGGTGACGGTGCCGCTCACCGGCAAGACGATCATCGACACGACCACCGGCGAACCGGAACAGATGGCCGCGCTGGGACAACGCCTGTCCGCGCGGGGAGCCCGTTATCTCGATGCGACGATTGCCGGTTCCAGCGTCCAGGTTCGCGCGGGCGAAATCATCGTCATGGTGGGGGGCGACGCCGAGACCGTGGCCGCGTGCGACGAACTCTTGTGCTGCTTTGCCTCGCGCCGCTTCCACGTCGGTCCCGTGGGAGCCGGCGCGAGGATGAAGCTCGTCGTCAACCTGGTGCTGGGCCTGAATCGCGCGGTCCTCGCCGAGGGACTCTGCTTCGCCGAGCGCTGCGGTATCGATCCGCGGCAGGCCCTCGAAGTTCTGCGCGCGGGTCCGGCCTACTCGCGCGCGATGGACACGAAGGCGAACAAGATGCTCGACGGAGACTTCACGCCGCAGGCGCGACTCGCGCAACATTGGAAGGACGTGCGGTTGATCCTGTCCGCCGGAGAACGGTCCGGCGCGACGCTGCCACTCTCGACATTGCACGAAGAGTTGCTGAGCGGCCTCGTCCAAACCGGCTTCGGTGACTTGGACAACAGCGCGATCGTCAAGGCGTTTCAAACTTCGCCCTCGGCTCGCTGATCAGGACCATCATGCGTTATCGCCCACTGGGAACCACCGGCCTGTCCGTCTCCGAACTGTCGTTCGGCGCGGGGCCGGTGTCGGGACTGATGACCGGCAATTCGTTCGAGGATCAGCGTGTCGTCGTCGCGCGCGCGCTCGAACTCGGCATCAACTGGTTCGACACGGCGGCGGGCTATGGAGCCGGACAATCCGAGGAAAACCTCGGCCGTGTGCTGGAGTCGCTTCGCCCGCGGCAACCGATCCATGTTGCGACCAAGGTCCGGCTGTTGCTCGATGGCGATGCCGACCTGCGTCCGCAGGTCGTGGACTCGGTGCGCGAAAGCCTGCGCCGACTGAGGCTGCCGCGCGTGACGCTGCTGCAGGTTCACAACTCGATCACGCCACGTCGAGGCGACGAACCGACCTCGATCACGCTCGACGATCTCCTCGGCCCGCGCGGAGTTCTGGCCGCGATGGAGGATCTGCGAGCCGAGGGTCTGGTCGATCACTTCGGTCTCACCGGCATCGGCCATCCCGATTCGCTGCGGCTGGTCCTGCGCAGCGGCCGGTTCGCAACGATTCAAGCCCCGTTCCATCTGCTCAATCCGAGTGCTCTCGTCGAGATGCCGCCCGACTTCAACGAGATCAACTACGGCGGCTTCCTGCGCGATGCACACGAACTCGGCCTGGGAATCTTCGCGATCCGAGTCTTCGCGGCCGGTGCGCTGCTCGGCGCACCGCCCAGCGCGCACACGCTCAAGACGCCGTTCTTCCCGCTGTCGCTGTACGAACGCGATGTTGCACGAGCGGCCCTGCTGCGCGAGACCCTCGTTCCGCCGCAGTCGCTCCCGCAACGGGCTCTGCGTTACGTTCTGAGTCGGCCCGAGATTGCCTCGGCCATCATCGGCTTCGGCGCGGTGGAGCATGTCGAGGAAGCGGTCCGGTTCTCGGTCGCACCGTCATGACGCCGTGATCGACTCCGGCAGCCGCGCGACTTTCCCCGCGCGATCGACGCACGCCAGCGTGCTGGTGGCCGACGCCAGCAATTGTTCGCCCCGCAACAGCTTGTAGCTGTGTTCGATCTTCACCGCCGAGACGTTCTCCACGCGAGTCACCAGCGTCAACAGGTCGTCGTACCGCGCGGGGGCGTGGTAACTGCACTGCAGGCGGACCACGACGAGGAACAACCCCGCTTCCTCAATGTCGCGGTAGCAGCCACCCTGCTCGCGCAGCAGTTCGGTCCGACCCTGTTCGAAGTAGTTGAAGAACTGCGAGTGATGCAGGCAGCCCATCGCATCGGTCTCGCAGTATCGCACGCGGATCGGGAGAGAGTGTTCAGTCAGCATGGTCGTCGAACAATCGTAATGGCCCGCCACGAACGGGGTGACGGGCGGAGGGACAGAGGCGGGTCGTTGAATTGGATTCGAGCATTGGCCCAACCCGGCGGTCATCGTTCGCTGCCGAACTCGATGACGATGGCTTCACCCTTGGAGCCGGTTCGTTCGAGGTGAACGATCAGCCGCGAGGTGCCGGGCGTGCCGTAGCTCCAGACTTCGGTCAGGCCATTGCGGGTCATGGCTCGACCGATCGATTCGGGACGGCCCTGAAAGGCCCTCAATGCGGAAGCCGTCATCCCCACGGCGATGCTGGTGGTGGCGGGTGCTTCGGGTTTCGGGGCACCTCCCGCCGGTTTGGCCGCCACGTCGCGGGTCCATGCGCCGCGATCGAGCTTGTACCCGAGCGACTCCAGCCGCCGATTCACCTCGTCGAGCGACGGGTCGAGTTTGTGAGCCTCCTTCAACAGCGCGGCCGCCTTGGTTTCGTCCTTCAGCAGCGCGAGATGGTCGTCGGCGAGCTGCATCAGGCCGAGCGACCCATCGTCGCGCATGCGGCCCTCCCGCGCTTGCAGCCACGTCTGCAGCGCCTGCCGCGCCGGGACCGGCTGCTGGCGCGAACGATAGTCGCTCGCCAACTGTTCGATTTCCTGTCGCGTCGCCGTCGCCGCGCGCGCCAAACGCCAGGTGAGTTTCTTCTCGCGGTACGTCTCGGCGAGGGCCTTGGCTTCGGGGACGGCTTGTTCGATCCGATCCGCGATCACGTTGCCGTCGCGACCGTCGGCAGCGGCCTCCAACTCGATCGACTTCAGAATCACGGACGCATAGAAGAGTCGGTGCAGTTGCCGGCGCGTGGCCGCGGGTGACTCGCGATAGAGGGTCAAAGCCTCACGCTCGTAGCGTTGCTTCAGTTCGGCGGGAAACTGCGGCAACGATTCCGTGCTGCCCGGCAAATCGTCGGCGAGGCGAGCCGCCAGTTGCGTCCACGTCGCGGGGTCCGGCTGCTTCGCCGGCTCCGGCTTGAGAGCCGTTTGCCAGAGCAGGCGATACCCTTCGTGCAGGATCTCCATCCGCTGGTCGTCCGGCAACTTGTACTGTTGAACCTTTCGCGCCAGTTGAATGCGGGCTTCGCCATCGTTGGCGGGCAGCGCCCGCCATTCCAGCTTCACGCCGTTCGCATACGCGGAGAGGGCCTTTTTGGTGATCTCTGCATCGTCGTAGAAGCGTCCGCGTCCGGCGGCCCAGTCTCCCAACTCGTACCAGTCGGCGGGACGCGGATTGCGGAGCTTGACCGTGCGCGACTCGAACTGTTCGACATCCGTCGGCAGAACCAGAATCTGCGCGACCTCAAATGCCAGCTTGCCGTCCTGCTTCTTCAACGAACCGACCAGTTCGACCACCCGCCTGCCGTTCAATTGGCGAAGCTGAGCCTCGGTGGCATGAAACGCGAGTTCGCACTTGATCAGCCGCAGTTGGCCCTTCCCGTGCGTGGCGATTCGTCCTTCGACGCGCAGCGTCGGGCCGGTGAGTTGCTCCCACTCGGCCTTGCGCGAGTTGAGGTATTCGACCGACCAGACGCTGTCGGCGGCGAAAGACAGCGGTGCGAAGGACAGCAGCGCAACGATCAAGCTCAACAGTCCAGCGAGACGGCGACGTTCGACGAAGCGGGGAGACGACAATCCGGTGCAAAGTGCAAAATGAAAAGTACAAAATGAAAAGTGAAACAGAGCGGAGACATCAACGGCCTGTTGTTCACTTGGCACTTCGTACTTTTCACTTTGCACTTTGCATTCCCTTCCCACTCTTGACTCAGTCATCACAGCTCCCCGACACCAAGACTCCCGGCGACGGAGTCATTTCAACTCCTTCACCACTGCGAGTTGACGATCGAGTACGGCGTGCGTCGCCTGCTGCTCCTCGACGTTTTCCTCGCGATAGCCCAGTGCGGCGTAATTGTCGTACGACGTCCAGAGAAACGCGGACTGGCCGTTCAGCGTCAGGACCGCTTCGGTGTTTGCGCCGGCGGGAGAGGCGATCCGCTCCCACTGGGCCGCGAAGATCACGCGCACCGGTTCGTTCGCCGGAGACTGGCGGGCCGCCTGCCGCAGCGCGGCGAAATCGACTTCGATCCTGATCGGACGGAGACGAGGCAAGACGGGCATGTCGAGCGTGCAGGGTTGTGCGTCGTCTTCGGGGACGAGCACCGTGACGTCGAACAGGATCCAGTTATTGCGAGAGAGTCCGTCGAACTTCTGCGCGTCCTTGTCCCCCGGTTTGAGATCGGCCAACAACGTGGGGAGCAGTTCGAATAGCGACGCCTGAGCCAGACCGCGCGCGGCGACGGCTTCGCGGCACAGGCGGCGAACCGACTGAGATTCCTCGTCGGTCCGCCGGAGCAGATTGACCGCATCGCGCGCCCGCTCCAATTCACGGGCGGCCGTTTCAAAATCGCCATCCTGCAGCGCCTGCATCCCCGCTTCCGTCGCCTTCGCCACGATGGTTTTGGCCAATTCGACCTGATGCCGCTGCCACAGCCCCCAGATGGTCAAACCGCTGACGGCCAACATGGCCATCAGGGTGAGCCGAAACGGGGTGAGCCACTTCTCGTTCGCTTCGAGGGCAATTCCAGAACGCGGGTCGCGCGGGACGGCTTCGGGTTCCTCGACCGTCGTCCGGACCTTCGCGGGTGACTTCGACTTCGTCTCCTCCGCGTCGGTCGGCTTCACGGCTTTCGAGGGGGGCGCGGTCTTCTTCGGCGCAGGCTTCACCGAACGGGGATAGACATTGGCGGGCAGCACGAAGATCAGGCGACCGCAGGAGGGGCAGGGGGGGCGCTGCACCTGGCGCGAACGCTCGCCGGTGACTCGACCGCCGCAGTCGCACCCGACCTCGTACAGTTCGGGCGCGGGGGGAGGCGGCTTGCGAAAGCCCTCGGTCGCGCGACTCAACCAACCCGCCATGCTGTGTCGCCGTGGAAGAGTAATGTGAGGATGAAATCAACCGGCCCGATGAAGTCGCCCACCAGGAACCGATTATGCGAGCCCGGTTTGGAACGGTCAATCAGAGGAGGGACGGGGGGCGAGGGATGAGGGGCGAGAAATGAAAGATGAGAGATCGGAAACGTACGCTCCTTCATCCTTCATCTCTCGTCCCTCATCCCTCATCCCTCATCCCTCGCCCCTCGCCCCTCGCCCCTCGCCCCTCATCCCGCCGTCTGTGGTCGGTTGATCGAGGAGGGGCGGTCGGTTTGCAGATCGACCGCTTCGGCGACCGGTTTCATGCGGGATTCGGGCGGCGGCGTGTGCGACTCGGCGCGAATCGGAAGATCGACGATGAAGATGCTCCCCTTGCCGAATTCGCTTTGCAGGTCGACCTCGCCCCCCAGCAGCTTGGTGAGTTCCTTGGTGATCGACAGTCCCAGGCCGGTCCCTTCGTACTCGCGTGTCAGTGTGTCCCGCTGTCCCGAGAGGGAGGCCCCCTGGCGGAACTTCTCGAAGATGCGTTCCTGGTCCTCCAGCGGGATGCCGATGCCGGTGTCTTCGACGATCAAGGCGAAGCGGCCCGCATCGCGCAGTTCACCCCGCACCTGAACCCGCCCCCCCTCGGGAGTGAACTTGATCGCGTTCGACAGCAGGTTGCCGAGAATCTGCTGGAGCTTGCCGAGATCCTGCAGCAACACGGGCAGATCGGGATCGACCTGCCAGTGGAGGTCGATGTTTTTCTTTTCGGCCAGCGCCGTCATCGAACCGACCGTCCGTTCGACCAGGTCGGCCAGCGACAACTCCACGGGATGCAACTCCATCTTGCCGCTTTCGATCTTGGCCAGATCGAGCACGTCGTTGATGAGGTTCAGCAGCGTGCGGCCCGACGATTGGATGTGCCCCACGTAGCGGCGCTGCTTGTCGTTGAGCACCTGCGCGTTCGACAGCAGCACGTCGCTGAAACCGAGGATCGAATTGAGCGGCGTGCGCAGCTCGTGGCTCATCGTCGCCAGAAACTCGTTCTTGAGATTGTTCATCTCGTACAGGCGCAGGTTGACCTGGGCCAGTTCGTCGACCTTCGACTCGAAGCCGCTGTTCAGCTTCTTCAGATCGTCCTGCACCGTCGTCAGATGCCGGAGCATCCGGTTGAAGGCGTGGCTGAGTTCTTCGAACTCGTCCCCCGTGCGGATGTCGGCCCGTTGGTCGAGGTCGCCGCGCGTGATGGCGTCGCTGACCTCCTTCAGGTGCAGCACCGGTTTGACGATCACGTAGCGGACGATCACGTACGCGGCGAGCATCGCCAGAAAGGCCGTGACGATCGCGGTGGTCAGCAGGATCGCATTGTTCCACGTCTGCGAGCTGGAGGTCTTTTCCAGCGGGAACGAAATCTTGGCGAAGCCCAGCCGGTCATCCTTGGCCAGGTCGGGCTTGGCGTTGTGTTCCTGGTGACACTTGACGCACGATTCGGTGGCGCGCACATCGGAGTAGTAGCGAAACTGCTTGCGATCCCGCGGAATGTACTCACCCCCGGACTTGGAAATGTGCGCGATCGCCGCGAAGTCGTAGGAGTCGACGGGGCGCGAGGAGGCATCACCGGTCCGGGTGTCGTCCGTCAGCAGCGCCCATTGAATCTCCTTGAAGTCGGCGGGCTTCAGGTCGAGCGACATCCGCTCGATGTTGGGCTCTTCGTCGTAATCGCGCTCGAACCGCGAGGCGTGCTTCTCGATGATCACGCTGGCAACCAGCGACCGGGCGAGGTCCACGTTCTGCACAAAAATGAGCTTCTGCGTCTGTCGCGCATAAATCCAGAAGCTGCCCGAGATCAACAGCAGCAGGCCGCCACCGAACAGCAGACGGCACTTCCGTTCGAGACTGGTCTCACCGAGCAGGCGTTTGATGTTGCGGTAGGACATGCGAGTCGCGGCACTTCCTTCGGCGGTGAGGAGCGGTTGGACCGGGCCAACGGGCCGCGGAAGTATAACTGCAACCTCGCGCGGCAAACATCTGTCCTGCATGTCGCTGAGTTCTTGCGAAGTCAGCGACAGGCAGATTGAGACTGTTCAGCGAGGGACCATGAATCATGCGGACTAACCATCGATGCGGCGATCGTTTCTACGATGGCAACCGGTTTCATTCGTCGTCTCCTTCAATTCGTCGAACCTCTTCCATTCGAGAAAAGGCTGGGGATTCGACGAATTGAAGGAGACGACGAAAGGGAAAAACCAAATCTGGAAACGGGTTAGCCCGGATGATTCAGGGCCTCCTCAGGCAGGGTTCGTGTGCACCCGTGAATCATCCGGGCTCAACCGGTCCGTTTCGAAGACTCCTCGCACCCGGTTGGCTCTGCTACCATGCGGCCCCTCTGAGCAGGCTCCTGATTGCGATGCGGTGCGTTCGACGTCGGAAGGGACATCCGTGGCAAGTGCGACAACGAAGGACGACCGGCTCGCAGCGGCCCCGCGCGGGCAGAGCCAGTGGGAGTTGATCGCACGCGAGTTTCGCAAGCGTCGTCTGGCGGTGGCCGCCTCACTGGTGATCCTGTGCCTGGTGACGGTCAGCATCTTTGCCCCGCTGCTGGCGAACGACCGGCCGATCTACTACGTCGGCTTCAACCGGTTCGAGTACCAGGAAGCGTCGAGAACCCTGCGCGGCGTCATCGGCCAGTTGATTGATCCCCTGCTCGCCTCTCACGATAAGAACCCGCCGGATCGATCGAAGATCGACAGTCTGGCGACAGCGGCTCGATTGCAGATTGATCTCATGTCGGGTGCCCTGCCACCGGAGAAGGCCGCCCAGTTGCGTGACCTCGGTCGGCGCCTCGACCAAAGCCTCGTCGAGGCCAATGTGCAGGGGGCCATTCGCGAACTCAAGGCCATGCAGGGAGAACTGCGATCCGGGTTCGATGGACGCGACGTGACGCTGGTGACTCGTTCGCACTGGCCGGTCTTCGCCTCTTTGATCTGGAGCGACATCGCGTTTCTGGTGGCGAATCTGATGCTTCTCGCGTGGCCGATCTGGAGTCGGGTGCTGCGTCGTTGGGGCGGCCTCGCGGGGGACGGGGCCAATTCGTGGTGGTACGCGGCGGTTCTCGTGGGCCTGCCATTGGCGTGCGGACTGGCGTGGTGGCTCGTCGTACCGCAGCGAGTCGACCGGACCAACTACAAGTCGGGGGTGCGGGCCGGCGAGGATGCCGAGAAGAAAGCTCCGGCCGTCTTTCAATCGGTGATCTGGCCGCCGGTCGCGTTCGGTTTGGACGAGAACGACCTGGCGGGGAAGACGCGGGCACCGGCCTGGTACAAACAGGCGAAGGTCCATCCCGACCACAAGCCGTTGTCGCGCTGGAGTGGTCCGCACTGGTTGGGGACGGACGAACTCGGTCGCGACATTCTCTGCCGCATGATCTGGGGCGGGCGAGTCAGCCTGTCGGTCGGGATCGTGGCGGTGGCGATTTACGTTTCGATCGGCATCGTGGTCGGTTCGCTGGCCGGGTACTTTCGCGGCGGATGCGACCTGATCGTGTCGCGGATCATCGAGGTGGTGATCTGCTTTCCGGCGTTCTTCCTGATCCTGACGATCGTCGCGATGGTCGGGCCGGGCCTGTTCAACATCATGGTCGTCATCGGGCTGACCGGCTGGACCGGCATCGCGCGGCTGGTGCGCGGCGAGTTCCTGCGGCTGGTCGATCAGGAATTCGTGCTGGCGGGCCGGGCACTCGGTTACTCGCCGCTGCGGCTCATCTTTCGTCACGTGTTGCCGAACGCGATGGCGCCGGTGCTGGTCTCGGCAACGTTCGGCGTGGCCGGTGCCATCCTCACCGAGAGCGCCCTGTCGTTTCTCGGGTTGGGAATCACCGTGCCGACCCCGTCGTGGGGCGGGATTCTGGCGGACGGACGCCAGGCGCTGCTGCGTGCTCCGTGGCTGATCCACTTTCCGGGGTTGGCGATCTTCGTAACGATCACCTCTTACAATCTGGTCGGCGAAGCCCTGCGCGACGCGGCCGATCCCCGCCTGCGCGGTTCGCGATAAGGCCCTCTCGCAGTCCGACGATCAGATGAAAAAGGGGTCGGGCGTTCAAATTTCAAAATTGGCCGACAAGCGACTTCTCGACCTCGCACCGCTCCAACGGCCAATTTTGAAATTTGAACGCCCGACCCCAGAGGATTTCATCCCCGCCCGCCGCCACCCGAGTGGCCTTTCAGGCGGCGCGTCTGGGCTGGCGCGACATTTTCGATTTTCTTGACAGAGATCATTTGACGACTCGCGCCCATGACCTAGGTTGCTGTTGTCGGCTGGTTGGAGAGCGGTGAATTCCTCGCGAATCCCGCTGCCTGCCGCGTCGATCCGACCGCAAGTCGATTTTTCTGAGGGGGTGCAGGGACGTTCGTGACCGCGCGATGTAGCGACGATTGCTCGGGCGTCTCATTCGATAGTTGCCGATGTCTCTGGTGCGGGACGCGGCCTCTTCAAACAGAGAGGGATACGATGACCAAGTTTGTGAACAGTGTGAAGAATTTCCTGGTGTCCGAAGACGGTCCGACCGCCGTCGAATACGCGATCATGCTCGCCCTGATCGTGATCGTCTGCATTGGTGCCGTTCAGAGCATCGGCCAGAGCGCGAACTCCAAGTTCCAGGCCGCCAATGATGCCTTGAACCTCTAATCTCGCCCTCCGCGAGACGTGGACTTCGAGACGGTCGTCCAGTCGGAGAGCGATCTCCGGCTGGACGGCCTCTTTCCGCAAACGGCCCCCCGCTCGGCGGGTCAAACAAGGATCGATCATGTTCCCGTTCTGGTACGAATTGTCCGGCAGCCAGCTTCTCCAGTGGACCGCCAGCGCTGTGACGCTGCTGCTCTGTCTGGTGAACCTGGCCGCGGGACAGCGGAGTAGCTGAACAAGAAGAAGTCAGCGGTCAGAAGTCAGAGGTCAGGAAAGACCAACGGACGCCAGCGACGGAAGAGTTCTCTTGCTGACTTCTGACTTCTGACTTCTGACTTCTGCCCTCTGATCTCTGCCCCCTGAAGTCGTCACCCCTCACTCCTTCTGAAAGGCTTTGAAATCATGGACTGGCAACAGTTCCTGCTGTCGAACTGGGAAGTCAAACTGGTCTCGGCGATCCTGATTTTTGCCGCGTACATCGACGGCAAGCAGCTCAAGGTGCCGAACTGGATCACGTTTCCGATGGTCTTGTCCGGCTTGCTGTACCACAGCGTCGCCGCGGGTTGGACCGGCGCGGGAGACAGCCTGAGCGGCATCACGTGGGGCCTGCTCTGTCTGCTGCCGCTGTATGCGGTCGGCGGGATGGGCGCGGGCGACGTCAAGCTGATGGCCGGTATCGGAGCGTGGCTCGGTGCGACCACGACCTGCTGGGCCTTCGCCGTGACGGTCGTTGTCGGAGCCCTGATGGCCGTCGTGATGATCGCGTTCAGCGGCAAGGTGCAACACCACGTCCGCCAGTTCGTCCACATTGCCTACGAAATCATGACGGTTCGCAATCCTCGCCTGCTGTTCGCGATTGCGAAGGACCGCAAGCCGACCATGTACCTGCTGCCCTACGGCATTCCGATCTGCATCGGCTCGATCGCGTACTTCGTCTACGCCGGGCTGATCTGACGAACATGAACCCGCTGCCCACGACTCAGCCCGCGGGGTCGCGGGTCAGTTGTTTGCGTGGCACGCCCTGAGTCCGCGAAGGGCGTGGAACCAAGTCCACAACAACGCCACGCCCTTCGCGGACTCTGGGCGTGCCACACTTGGTCCTTCGCGGCGAATCGCCGGCATTCGGCGACGCGATCCGAAAACTTGAGTCCGGTTCGCCGAAAAAGCGGGATGGACGCTCAAGACCGAGCGACCCCTGCCCGCGCCGGCAACCTCGTTTCACACGTTGCAACCGACATCTTCGTTATAGGCTGAAGAGTTTGACTTCGGCCGGTCGATCAAGAGTGAGTAGGCGCGGTGCGTACCGCGGAAGACCGACCGGCACGAGGTGACCTGACATGAACCGTTTTCTGGTGGACAACCACCGTCCGTTCGCGCGGCTCGCAGGGGCGAGTCGTTGCGGATGCCAGGCCCTCGACCGCGACACCTTCCCTGCGGAGCCACCGACATGAAATCGAAATCACTGGTCTTGTTGGCCGTCGCCGCCGGATGCGGACTGGTCGCCATGCTGGGCGTGCAGCAAATGCTGTCGGGCGGCAAGCAGCCCGCGCAGTCCAAGGTCCGGATTCTGGTCGCGAAGTTGGACATCGATCCGGGTGTGCCGCTCGACAAGACCAACGTTGGATTCAAGGAATGGCCGAAGGACGCCCTGCCCGAAGGGTCCGTGACCAAGGAAGAGGAATATACCGAACGGTCGCTCAAGCACCGTGTGGGGCCGGGGCAGCCGATTCTGAAAATGGAACTGGGCAACAAGGGCGAATTCGGTGTCGACGTCCAAATCCCGGAAGGGATGACCCTCGTGACCTATCCGGCCACGGCCACCATGACCCACAGCGGGCTGCTCAAACCCGGTTCGTTCGTGGATGTCTACGCCGCCATCGAGTACCCGCAAAAAGGGGGCGGAAAGCGGACCGAAGTCAAACCGGTCCTGCAATGCATTCAGGTGATCGCCGTCGGAAATCAGATGGCCGGGACCGAGGCGGCTTCTGAGGCCAACGCCAAGGAGGCCAAGAACATTTCGTTCGTGGCCTATCCGCTGCAGGGACAACTGCTCCAGTTGGCCTACAAGAAGAGCAACGGTGCGATTCAACTGGCCCTGCGCGGCAAGAACGACAAGACGCTCGCGAACACCCGCGATCTGTCCGAGCAGCAGATGAACATGCTCTCCAACAAACTGTTTGGCGAGACGGAAGACACCAAGCCGGCCGTGGCTTCCCTGTCGGAGTCGAAGACGACGAAGACCACGACGACGAAACCGAAATCCTCGTTCAATTCGTTCCTCAAACGACCGACCAACGCAGCCGTCACGGAAGTGGGCGATCAGGCGCTGCGCAGGACCTGGAAAATTGAAGTCTTTCAGGGCGACAAGAAAGAGGTGCAGGAGATCGACTGGCCCGAAGAATCGGGGGCCAAGACCACCAATACTTCGTCGAACAACGCCCAGCCAGGGTGGGCCAGTCCGTTGATGCAGTTCTTCTCGGGACGACCCCAGAGCGAAACCGAATCATCCGACTCCCAGAATTCCACCACGGAATCGCAGCGTCCCGTCGAGCCTCGCACGAGTTCGTTCGTGCGTCGCCTGCCCGAGGCCGCTCCCGCCGAAAACAACAACGCCCAGCCGTGACAGCGACGTTGCGGTCTATCAATCAAGGATGAGGTGCAAGGATGCCTGACGCACGATTATCAAGCCGTACCAGCGCGAGTCGAATTCTGTCGGCCGTGTTGCTGTGCGGCTTTGCCTATTACGGAACGCTGGCCTCAGACGCGCCGCCGTCTCCCGCACCGGAGACGGTCCATCGCGTCGGGGCCGCCACACAGCGGTTCGAAATTCGCGATGCCGACTCGGTCCTCGTTCAGTTTCCCGAATGGTTGACGCGCGTCCGCAGCGGCGATGCGGACGTGATCCGAGTGACGGCCGTGAGGCCGGATTGCCTGAGAATCACCCGGCTGGCGGACGGCCGAACGACGTTGACGGCGCTCGATCGACGGCAGCGTGAATACACGGTGGACTTGTCACTGGTGACGACTCGTCCCCAGTGAGGACCATCGCGAGTCGACATCGTTCTCACCACGGATGGAAAGAGAATCAGTCTTCAATCAAACCGCGAGGGCGGTTGTTTCGGGCGATCGGCCCGAGGTTATCACGGAAGCGATGACAGCGATCGGCTGCCGCGTTTTCGAGGGGGATGCACGGATGCCTGCTCTATTGACCGAATTTCGGGAGGCCGCTCGCGGCCTGTTTGCCGCCGTCTTCGTCGGCGCCCTGGTGTCGCTGGACACGTTCGCGACGAACGGATTCGCACAGGAGTCCCCTCCGCGGGCACCGCTGGGAGACATCGTGCGGATCGTCTCTCCCACCTCCGCCGTCGAGGTGATCGAACGGACCGCGAAGGTCATCGAGTTCAAAGAGTGGCTCACGCGGGTCGACGGCTTCGATCCCAAGGTCATCGGCGTGACGGCCCTCGACAAAAACGTGCTGCGGATTCAGGGGGTCGAACAGGGGGTGACGACGATGGTCGTCACCGACAAGGCCGGCCAGACGCACACGATCGAGGTCTTCGTGACCGGCGATGCTCGACTGTTGCAGTCGGTGCTGAATCGCGCGTTTCCCAACTCGGCAATTCAAGCCACGATGCTGCGCGGCAATGCCGTCTTGTTGCGAGGCTGGGTGACAGAGGCGCAGCAGATCTCCAGCATCACCGAACTCGCCAAGTTGTACGCCACCGAAGTCGTTAATCAGGTCCGCGTCGGCGGGCCGCAGGAGGTTCAACTGCGGGTCAAGATCATGGAAGTGCAGCGCTCCAAACTGCGCACGTTCGGCTTCAATTTCGCCGTCGCATCGAACAGCTTCGCCCTGGCGAGCACTCCCGGTCCGATCGCCGCCCTGACGGCGCTCACCGCGCCGGTGGGCGGGCCTCCCACCGCCTTGATCGGCCCCAGCGCCGCCAATGCACCGTCGCTGTCGGCCGGCATCACCGGCCAAAACTTCGGGTTCGAAGGCTTTCTGCAAGCGCTCAAAGAAGAGGGATTGCTCAAAATTCAAGCCGAGCCGGTGCTGGTCACGCGCAGCGGCGAACCGGCTCAACTGGACAACGGCGGCGAATTTCCCATCCCCGTTCCCGGCGGGCTGGGAACGGTCACGATCGAATGGCGCGAATTCGGTGTCATTCTCAAGGCTTTGCCGATCGTCATCAGTCCGACGCGGCTGCGTCAGTCGGTTTCGGCCGAGGTCAGTGAGAAGGACATCGCCAATGGAACGACTCTCGGCGGAACGTTCGTCCCCGGTTTGACGCGACGCCGTGTCCAATCGACGGTCGAGATGGAATTTGGCCAGACACTGGTCCTGGGCGGTTTGATCTCCACTCGGATCAGCGGCAGTACGAGCAAGACTCCGTTCCTGGGCGAGTTGCCTGTGGTCGGCGCGGCGTTCAGCAAGAAGCGTTTCGATCATTCGGAAGTGGAACTGATCGTGATGATCACGCCCGAGTATGTCAGTCCCCTGCAGCAGGACCAACTGCCGCCGCTCGGCCCCGGCACCACGACGACCTTCCCGACGGATCGTGAGTTGTACTGCCACGGGCTGTTGGAGGTTCCCCGGAGCGGGCCCGAATGCCCGGACGGTGCCGCGTGCGATTCGAATTTCTCGGTCAAAGTCCAGACGGGACCGCCATGGCCGGGAAGCACGACAACCCCGAATTCCAACCCCCTGCCGATGGGCTCGCCGACGCGTGCGCCGAATACGGTCCCACCGCTGCCCAATTCCGACCTGATCGCTCCTCCGGCAGGTGGAACGTCAGACGGTGTTCCGCCCGGACCGGGAACGGATCCGGGGGTCTCCTCGCGTTCGTCTCGAAATGCCAAATGGCCCGCCAGTTCCAAACCGGTCGGCACGGGCGACGTCGCGTCGAATCCCAAGCGAAACGGCGGAGCAACACCAGCCGGGTATCAACCGTCAAGCAATTCCACCGGCAACCAGGTCCAACCGGCGTCGGGTCAGAAGCCGGCCGCCTCCAAACCATTGCCAGCCACAAGATTCTAAATTGACCCGCAGCGGAAAGTAGAAAGTAGCTGAACTCGCAAGAGTTCAGCTTTCACGGAACGGAATGAATTCTTGCGAATTCAGCTACCCAAGGATCAATGCGGTTCCACTGAGTTGAACGGGACGATTGTGATTTCGATCCGCCATCGGCGGGTCGATCCGCCACCGGCGGTGAGAAGGGTTTCAGTCCACGCTTGTTGTCCGGCGGAACGATCGGCCGGAGAGAGGTCCATCACCATGAAAAGCGTCATCCGGCTCGCTCTCGTCGATCCGAACGACGTCTCGCGAAATGCGCTCAAGACGCTGCTGCTGGGCATTGACACCGTCTGGCTCGAAGCCGAGTGCTCGCGCTATGACGTGTTCAACGACGTGCTGTTGCAGACTCAACCCGACATCGCGCTGCTGGCGCTCGATTCCAACCCCCAGCGGGCGCTGGAACTGGTCGCGGCCATTCACCACGATCACCCCTCGTGCAACATTCTGGTGTTGAGCAGTTCGCAGGAGGGGAGCCTGATCCTGCAGGCCGTGCGCCAGGGGGCCAAGGAATTCCTGCCGAGTCCACTGAAGCTCGAAGAGTTTCTGGGCGCTCTCGAACGGATCCGGCAGGTCGTCAGCAAGAACAGCGGGGCGGAAGCCGTTCGCGCCAGCCAGGTCATCAGTGTCGCCGGCGTTTCCGGGGGAATCGGCTGCACGTCGCTGGCGATCAATCTGGGATGCTGCTTCGCGCAGCAGCCCGGTCACAGCGTGGCGATCCTCGACCTGGATCTGGCGCTGGGCGATGCCGACGTCTGGCTCGACATCATTCCCGACTACACGATTCACGACGTGGCCGACAACATCAACCGGCTGGACTACTCGCTGCTCAAGCGATCGCTGACGAAGCACGACTGCGGCGCGTTCCTGCTGCCGAGGCCGGTCGAGATGGAGGATCATCCGCCCATCGGTCCCGATGAACTGCGGCGGGTGATCTCGCTGCTCAAGGCCACCTTTTCGCATCTCGTGATCGACTTGAGCAAGTCGTTCACGCCCCTCGATCAGGCGGCGATGGAGGTGTCCGACGTGATTCTCGTCGTGACGCAGCTCGATCTTCCCTCGCTGCGCAATGCCGTGCGGCTGTTGCAGTACCTCAAACGCCGGCCGGGGCTGTACGAAAAGATCCGCGTGGTCGTCAACCGCATGGGACTCGACGACAATGCGATCAGCCTGAACAAGGCGCTCGATACGCTGGGCCGCGAGATCTTCGCCCAGATTCCCAACGACTACTCCACGATGGTCGAAGCCCGCAACAACGGCGTGCCGCTGATTACTCAGTCACCCAAGGCCAAGTTGACGAAGAGCATCATGCAACTGGCCCAGAGCCTCGATGCGCCGAATGCCGTCGAGGAAAAGGTGGACGACCGCAAGGTCCCCGCTCGCAAGGGGGGCCTGTTCAGTTTCCTCGGATCAGGGGGACGATGAGAGTTTGTCGCGCGAGCGAATGCGGCCGGGGGGCACGCACACGATCGCAGCCGCCTCATCGAGGGAACCCGGCCCACTGCGGCCGGGTTTTCTTTTGCGCTCCCCCTCTGAATAATGCCCGCCTTCCATTCCACTCGCCCGGGAGGCTGCTGCATGTTCACCGTGACTCGCCCCGTCAGAAGCTGTCTGCTCTTCATCATTGTTGGTCTGTCGATGCCGTTCGGTTCGAGCGGCGTCTCGGCCGAGGAACCGGCCGGCTACTCGAAGTCGCTCTTCGACGGTGTCACCCTCCACGGCTGGTCCGTCGAGAACGATTGCGAGGCCGATGTCGTCGATGGCTGCCTTCGACTGAAGGGAGGCGACGGCTGGCTGCGCAGTCATCACTCGTACCGCGACTTTGAACTGCACGTCGAATGGAAGGCGCTGCAGGCGGTCGCCTACGACGCGGGCATCTACATTCGAGCCGCCGCCGAGGGGAAGCCCGGCCCCAAGCCGTCGCATCAGGTCAACCTGTTGCAGGGGAAGGAAGGAAACATCGGCAACCTGCCCGGCGCGCAAAGCACCGGTCTCGCCAAGCCGGCCGGCGAATGGAACGTCTTCGATCTGCGAGTGGTGGGCGAGACGGTCTCGCTCAAAATCAACGGCCAGCCCGCCTACACTGCCAGCGGTCTGCCGCAGAACGACGGGCACATCGGCTTCCAGATTGAAGTTCCGATTGGCGGTCAGTTCCTGCTCAAGAACATCCGCATCGTGGAATTGGGCTATCGCCCGCTGTTCAACGGCCGCGATCTGAACGGTTGGGAACCGGTGGGCGACGCCGCCGAAGCCTGCTGGTCGGTGGCGGACGGTCTGCTCGTCTGCTCGGGCAAGAAGGGGCCGTGGCTGCGTAGCAGCGAGGAGTTTGAAGACTTCAACCTGCGGCTCGAATACCGGCTCTCAACGGGAGGCAACAGTGGGATGTACGTCCGCGTCCCGAAAGACGGCAACCATCATCGCGACAACGACACGCTGCCACCGGCGGGCTTCGAGATCCAGATTCTCGACGACGCCGCGCCGGGCCATCTCAAGCTGAAGGACTATCAGTACTCGGCGTCGATCTACGACATCGCGGGAGCCAACCCGCGCGTCAGTCGTCCGGTCGGTGAGTGGAACTCGCTCGAAATCAACTGCCAGGGCCAGCACGTCACGACGTGGCACAACGGACATCGCGTGACGAACGTCACGGCCGAGACCGCCCCGCTCCTTGCCCTCCGTTCCACGAAGGGCTTCCTCGGCCTGCAAAACCACAACACGGTGGTCAAGCTCCGCGACATCCGGCTGGGTCCGGCCGTGGAAGTGCCAGCGAAGTGAGGAAGGGGACAGAGGTCAGAAGTCAGAGATCAGAGGTCGGAGCAGCAGCAGGGGAGAGAACTTCCACGTTCGGGAGCAAGGTGGTCGAGAATCTCGCGCTGAACAGGAACTTATTCTGCTTTCTGACCTCTGACCTCTGACCTCTGACCTCTGACCTCTGACCTCTGACTTCTGACTTCTGACTTCTGACCTCTATTTCCCCGCCGCCTTCCACAGATTGAACGTGATGTGCGCCTGACCCTGATGATGGGCTTCGTGCCAGACCATAATCTGCTGGATGCGGCGCAGGGGCCAGCCACGTTCGCGGTACCAGGCGGGGATCGTTTCGAGATCCTCGTCCTTCATCGCGGCGATGACGGGAATCAGATGTGACCTCGATTCTTCGAGAACCTTGCGGATGGTGCCGATGTCGGGAACGTTTTGGTCGGGGACGCTGCCGAATTTGAAGCGCGGAACCAGATCGGGCCAGTTCGGCGCGATGCCCATCAGCCGCTCGGTCGCGGTCAACTCTTCCGTGATGCCGATGTGAGTCAGTTGCCACCCGATGTGAGCCCGCCCCGGTCCCGGCTGCCACTGCAACACGGCGGCGGGATCGGGCAGCTTGGCGATCTCATCCAGTGTCATCAGCGTGCGGGTTCGCACAAATTCCAGCATCTCGATCGTGATGTCAGCCATCGACATGGTCGTCTCCTCTCGCTGTCCATGGGGAATGTAGCCATCATCGCTCCGCGTGATGATGGCTACGCTGCGTGGCATTCTGAGAAGCGGCCGCCATCGACGCAATCGAGTTTGCCGGTTGATTCGAGGACTTCGAGCCACACTGACTCGCGCCGTTCCTTTTTCGAGTCCGCTTCTCACGATACACTGTCGCGGCCCCGAACCCGCCCGCCAGAAATGCACTCCTCATGACAGACGAATTCCCCGCCGACGATCTTTCCGACCTGGACGACGAGCTGACCGCGTCCGTCCCCGCCGACTCGCGCGAGCGGGCGAAGGCGCGCGGGAGAAAAACGTCTCGTCGCAAATTGCCGAAGGTGATCACCGAGGAAGATCTGGACGAGATCGGCAAGTCGACCGAGCGTCTGCAGAAAGTGCTGGCCGCCGCCGGACTCGCCTCGCGCCGGCACTGCGAAGAGTACATCGTCGAAGGGCGCGTCACGGTCGACGGCAAGACGGTTCGCACGCTCGGAATCAAGGTTGATCCCGACACCCAAAACGTCTGCGTCGATGGCGAGCGAATCAAGCCGGAAAAGAAACGTCACTACCTCGTCAACAAGCCACCCGGCGTCCACTGCACCAACGCGGACCCGATGGGCCGCACGCGCGTGATTGACCTGCTGCCGCCGACCAGCGGGCGGCTGTTCACCGTCGGACGGCTGGACGAAGGCTCCGAGGGCTTGATCCTCGTCACCAATGACGGCGAGTTGGCTCACAAGCTGGCTCATCCCAAGTTTCAGGTCGAGCGGTTGTACCGGGCTCTCGTCGCGGGAACGCCCACCGACGAGACGCTGCGTCAGTTGCGGCAGGGAATGTACTTCACCGAGGGCAAGTTCCACGTGCGCGACATCCGGCGCATCAAGACCAACGGGAATGCGACCATCGTCGAAGTCGTGCTGACCGAGGGACAGAACCGTGAAGTCCGCCGGCTGTTCGCGCGGGTGGGGCACAAGGTCATGAAGCTGAAGCGCATCGGCTTCGGCCCGTTGCGACTGAGCAACATCCCCACGGGAGCGTATCGACCGCTGACGCCCGTCGAACTGAAGGTGCTCCAACAATTTGCCACCACGTCACCGTCTCGCCGCCCATCGTCACGAACACGTCCAGCCCGCAAGGCGACGGCTGCCAAGCCCGCCGTGCGCGGCCAGGTGCCGCGCGGACCCAGGGCCGCCCCGAAGCCAAAGACCAATCTGGGAAAGCGGTCGTCCAGCCGACGCTGATTGGAAGAAGGCTGATTGGAAGAAGGATGATTGGAAGAAGGATGAGGGATTAGAGATGAGGGATGAAGAATCAGAGATGAAGCGGTGTGCATCTATCGTCTCTCATCCCTCATCCCTCATCCCTCATCCCTCATCTTCCCCGACGGACCTTTGCCTGCCGGGACTCGTGCGAACCGCGGTGCAGTGCCTCGCCGAAGTGGTCGAGCACGAACAGATGGCTCGCAACACGTGGCGGCTGCGGCTCGATTGCCCCGAGATCGCGCGGCAAATCCTGCCCGGACAGTTCTTCATGGTGAGGCTGCCCGGTCGCAGCGACCCGCTGCTCGGTCGGCCCTTCGCGCTCTACGACATCTACGCCGATGAGACGGGCCAACCGCGTGGCCTCGATTTCGGCTACGTCGTCGTCGGCAAAATGACGACGCAACTGGAGTCGCTCGTGCCCGGTGACAAGGTCGAACTGTGGGGCCCGCTCGGCAACGGCTTCCCCGCCCCGCCATCCGGTCATCTCGTGATCGTTGCGGGCGGGATCGGCCAGACGCCGTTCCTCGCCGTGATCCGCGAGGCCCTGCGCCGGCGAGTCTACGGCCAGCCTCCGCGCGAACTGGCACACGTTCCGGCGCGCATCACGCTCTGTTATGGAGTCCGCTCGTCCGAGTATCTCGCTGGCGTCGAGGAGTTCCGCCGCGAGGGGATCGACGTCCGGCTCGCGACCGACGACGGCTCGGTCGGTCATCGCGGATTCGTCACCGAGTTGCTCAAGCAGCTTCTCGCCGAAGGGTCGCCCCCTTCCACCGGCGCCGCGCCGATCACCGTCTACTGCTGCGGCCCCGAGCCGCTGATGCACGCCGTCGCCAGGTTGACCGACGCGGCGGACATCCCCTGCCTGCTGTCGCTCGAAACGCCGATGGCCTGTGGCTTCGGAGCCTGCTTCAGTTGCGTGACGAAGGTCAAACAAGACGACGGTTCGTGGGACTACCGCCGAGTCTGCGTCGAAGGCCCGGTCTTTCCCGCCCGGCAGTTGGTGTTCGAGTAAACGAGCAAGTACCCAGCGCGGTCATCGGCCGCAAACAAAGTAGCCTTCATCGCTCCGCGTGAAGAAAGCCGCATGCGAGTTCGGCGTCGATTGTTGAGACAGCCGTTCACTGACATTCGGCTAACTTCACGCGGAGCGATGAAGGCTACTTTGAGGCGGAAGAATTCAAGCGAGACAAGTAGAAACGAAACGTTCGTAGTACGAATCACGGGAGCATCCAATGCCGACTCGGTTTCTCGCCCGCAGATTTTTCAATGAGTCATCCAGTTCGCGATGCCTGGTGTTCGCTGTCTGCGTGTGGCTGCTTTCGGCGATGGCGCTCGTCGCTCAAGAGAAGCCACTCGCCCAGGAGAAGCCGCTGGCCGAGTTGATGACGCGCATCCCCGGCAAGACACCGGACGAGGAACTCAAGACCTTCAAGCTCCAGCATGGGTTCACGCTGGAACTCGTCGCGGCCGAGCCGGACGTAGTCGATCCGATCGACGCGGCGTTCGACGAACGGGGCCGGATGTACGTCGTCGAGATGTCCGACTATCCGTTTCTCCCAGAGCAACGCGTTCAGAAGTACAAGGACCAGCGGGCCGAGTCGTGGTCGCGCATCCGGCTGCTCACCGACAAAGACGGCGACGGTCGGATGGATCACAGCGTCGTGTTTGCCGACAAGCTGCGCTGGGCTCAGTCGGTCTGTTGCTCGAAGGGAGGCGTGTACGTCCTCGCGTCGGGCAGCCTCTTCTTCATGAAGGACACCGACGGCGATGACGTGGCCGACGTCAAGGACGTCATTTGCACCGGCTTCAGTCACGCCAATGTGCAGGCGCTGGCGAACGGCCTCGAATGGGGTCGAGACAACGCGATCTACTTCTGTTCGGGGTTGGCGGGTGGCGACCTGACCGTCCCCGCGCGCGACGGCAAGCCGGAACGAAAGTTCACTCCCGGCCGGCGCGATCTGCGGCTCGACCCCGCCACGAATGAACTGACGATGGTTTCGGGAGGCCAGCAGTTCGGACACACCATCGACGACTGGGGCAACCGGTTCATCTGCTCGAACAGCAACCACATCGTGCACGTGGTGTGGCCGCTCGAATACCTCGAACGCAACCCGCAACTGACGATTCCCAGCACGACCCGCCCGATCGCGAAAGAGGGAGCCGCCGCCGTGGTCTATCGCACGAGCGGTGCCGAACCGTGGCGCCTCGTCCGCACAGCCCGTCGCGCGGCGGACCCCGAGTTCCGCAAGCGGCTCCCCGAATCGGAACTGGTCCCGATCGGCTTCTTCACGTCGGCGACGGGCATCACGGTCTATCGCGGCGGTGCCTACCCGCCCGAATTCCACGGCAACGTCTTCATCGGTGATGTGGGTGCGAACCTCGTCCATCGCAAAAAGCTGACTCCCGACGGCATCAGCTTCACCGCGGAGCGGACCGAGAAAGACTGCGAGTTTCTCACCTCGACCGACAACTGGTTCCGCCCGACCAATTTCGTGAACGCTCCCGACGGGACGCTCTACATGCTCGACATGTACCGCGAAACGATCGAACACCCCGCCTCGATCCCTGAGGACATCAAGGCCCTCTGCGACCTGGAAAGCGGCCACGACAAAGGCCGCATCTGGCGGCTGGTCGCTCCGGGAATGAAGCGAGTCGCGCCGCCGGACCTCGGCAAGGTTACGCCTAAAGAACTGGTCGAAATGCTTAGCTCGACAAGTGGCTGGGCACGCGATGCAGCGCAACGCCTGATCGTCGAGCGCCAAGATATGACATCGGCTCCGTCACTTCATCAATTGATTAGGTCTCGCTTAAGTGTTCCCCAGTCGATCGACCCACGTCGCGAGATGGAAAAGACACTGACACCGGAGTGGATTCACAGTTGGAAGGTATTCGAGAGCACGCAGTCCCCTGCTCCCCTTCATGCAGCCTGGGCTTTACGTGGACTCAACCTGGCATGCACGGACGACATCGAGTTGATGTTTGGCGACGACAACTCCAGTCAGTGGGAACACGCGCTCATTTTGGCAGAGCGCGTTGCAAATGCACATGTGCTTGTAACTCAGGTCATGTCTCGCACGTTTGACGTTGGGACGGAGCGAGTTCGCTGGCAGTATGCCTTCACACTCGGGCAATTCCCGCCCGACATCGCAATCCCAGAGTTGCGACGACTCGCTCCAAGTGCAGCCATCGACGCCGACCTTCGGACGGCGTGGCTTTCGTCGGTTTATCCGCACATGGGCAAGCTGGCCGTTGAACTGATGCTTGGCGATACAGAGCCGGTCAGACCGTTGCTCGTCGAGCTGGCGCGGCTCATCGGTTCATCGCCCAAGAGTGAAGATGTCGTCGCGCTGCTGAAGGCCGTCACTGACGAAAAGGTTCCCGCCACGACGCGCTCGCCGGTGCTCGTCGCGCTGGGTGAGGGGCTGCGGCGGCGAGGGACTTCGATTGCCAAGGTGCTGGCCGACACGAAGGCCGACGCGGCGATTGGTGACTCGCTGAGCAAGGTCTATCAACAGGCGAGCGGTGTCGTGGCCGATGCGGCGTCGAACGAGGCGGCGCGGCTGGCGGCGATCAATCTCCTGGCGCTGGCCGATGCGCCACTGGCCGAGACCGCGTTGCCCGCCGTCTTCACTCCGCAGACTTCGCCCGCGTTGCAGCAGGCGGCGGTGAAGGCTCTCGCGGCGCAGGGATCGGCGAAGTCGGTCGAGTTGCTGCTCGCCCCGTGGAAGACGTTTGGGCCGGCCACGCGGCGCGAGGTCGTCGATCAACTGGTCTCATCGGCGGGAGGGGCGACCGCGCTGGTGAAGGCCGTCGAAACGGGGTCGATCAAGATCGGTGAGATCGAACGGGACAAGCGGCAACTGCTCCTCAATCATCCCAACGGAAAAGTCAAAGAGGCCGCGCGAAAAGTGCTCGCCGAACCGCCGAGCAACCGCAAGCAGGTCGTCGCCGACTATCAGGCCACGCTCGATCTGACGGGCGATGCCGCGCGCGGCCAGATGCTGTACGGCAAAACGTGCGTCCAATGCCATCGTGCGGGAACGGCCGGTCATCAGGTGGGCCCGGACCTGGCGAGCGTCCAGAACAAGTCGCCGTCCGACCTGCTCGTGGCGATCATGGACCCGAACCGCGAAGCCCAACCGAGCTTCCAAACCTACACGGCCGTCACATTGCAGGGCCGCATCCACACGGGAATGATCTCCGCCGAAACCGCCGCCAGCCTGACGCTCAAGCGGGCCGAGGCGAAGGAAGATGTCGTCCTCCGCGACACGCTGGACGAACTGATCTCGAACGGCCAGTCGCTGATGCCCGAAGGCTTGGAAAAAGACCTCGACAAGCAGGCTCTTGCCGACCTGATCGCGTTCATCAAGGCGCAGGCCCCGGTGAAATGAGACAAGGGGACAAGGGGAGGGGGAGACAAGGGGACAAGGAGAGAAAACGATCTGCACCTCGCTCGATCCGGATTGTCTTCATCTCCTTGTCTCCCCCTCTCCTTGTCCCCTTGTCCTCCCTCCAGGCCGCACTGATTCCACCATGAAGCTCGGTTACAACACGAACGGCCTGACCGGTCATCGGTGGGAGCAGGCGCTCGAACTGATGCACGAGGTCGGGTATCGGTCCGTGGCGATCACGGTCGATCATCATTGCCTCGACCCGTACTCGACCGAGTTGCCCCGCGAACTGAGCCGGATGCAGCAACTGCTCGAACGGTACGAGATGACCTCGGTGATCGAAACCGGAGCGCGGTTCCTGCTCGATCCGCGTGCGAAGCACGAGCCGACGCTCGTGAGCCGCACGGCCGAAGGGCGAGTGGTCCGCATCGAGTTCCTGAAGCGGTGCATCGACATCGCGCTGGCACTTGGTTCCGACGCCGTTTCGTTCTGGTCGGGAATCCTGCGCGACGACGTTCCTCGCGACGAGGCGATGTTTCGACTCGCCGATGGCGTGCGCGAAGTGCTCGACTTTGCCAACGTGCGCGGCGTGCGACTCGCGTTCGAGCCCGAGCCGGGGATGCTGGTCCAGACGTTCGACGACTATCGCGAGTTGCTGTCTCGCGTCGATGGTCCCGGCTTCGGCCTGTGCGTAGACATCGGCCACGTCCATTGTCTCGAACCGCGACCGATCTCGGACTACCTGACCGAATGGCGCGACCGGCTGTTCACGATTCACATCGAGGACATGGTCCGGGGCGTTCACGACCACTTGCGGTTCGGCGCGGGAACGATCGACTTCCTGCCGGTCATGCGCACGCTCGGGAAGCTCGACTATCGGGGGGGATTGAACGTCGAACTGAGCCGTCACAGCCACGTCGCGCCCGAAGTCCTGCGCGAGTCGTATGACTTTCTCATGCGACTGGAGTTGCTGAGTCTCGCGATGGACGCGCCTCTGAAATAGCCCGGATTATTCACGGCCTCCTCGTGGAACAGTCGCAGCCTGCATGTCGCTTAGTTTGCAAGAGCTCAGCCCAACGCACTGTCACGAACTGAGTTCTTGCGAACTCAGCTACAGCCCCGTGAATAAGCCGTCCACCAGACAGGGCGCTTCGGTTCCGCCGGAGCAATCGTCACAGTGGGAATGGTCCCGGCCAGGCCGAATGATTTGCCGAGTCGGCAGGCTTTCGCTGGTCGGAATCTTTTCGCGCGGTCGATATCTCGGGCGGGAACCGAGGGGATCGCAGGCCGATGCGACCGACAACTTGCTGATTTGCCGCTGAGATGATGGATCAAGTCATGATGGCCAGCCGTGTCACATTGCTGCTGCTCGTAACCGGATTGTTTGCCGGGATGTGGTCGGGTGATCGCGCGGACGAACGGTCCGCCAACGAACGCCTGCTCGCCCGAAAAGCGGCTCCGTCCGCAGTGACGGCGCCGCCGAACTCGCGTCCGAAGCAGACGGCGGTTCGGTCGGTGGCTCAACATCGGGGCGAGCGGTCCCTGGCCTCGATCCCGCTGCCCGACGGAATCGCCGCCGGGACGTACCTGATCGTCGATGGGCGCGGTCGGACGGAGACGCGCCTCGTGACGGCGGCGGAAGCGTTCCCGAACGGTCCGGTCGAGGGTCACGTGGCGGCCGATCAGTACACGGTCCGCGTCGGACGCGATCGCTGGCACTTCATTCGGCTGGACGATTCGGCCGAATCGCTGGCGACTCGTCGGACGCTGTCCCTGTCGGGGTCAGCTTCAGAGCGTGCGGCAAGCCGGCGTTGATCGTGGGGTAGGTCAGCGCGAGGCCCAACTCGGCGCGAGCCTTCCTGGTCTCGCAGCGCTTGTTCAACCCACCCGATCCCCGTTTGGCGGGTTGATCGTCGGCGAACACGGGAGGCGGCGCCGCGACCAGCCGCGCGAGCTGACTGTAATACTCCCCGCGCTGTATCGGATAGTCGCCGCTGATGAGATACACCTCACCCGGTTGACCGCGTTGCTCGCAGGCCAGCACGGCCGTGACGGCATCGTCGACGTGGATCAGGTTCAGCCACGCCTCCCCGTGCCCCGGCAACGATTCCCCCACACGCAGCCTTTCGATCGACGCGAGCAATCGGCCTGGACCGTAGATGCCCGAGAGTCGCAAAACATTGGCGAAGGGCTTTTTGGCTGCGGTCTGTTTCGAGGAGGGAAAGAACTCGCGCACCAAGTCTTCGGCGGCCAGGCAGCATTGGCCACCGGGCTGCACCGGTTCGCAGGGCGAGGTCTCATCGACCCACTCGCCCGCCGACTGCCCGTAGACGCTGCTGCTGGAAATGTAGATGAAACGTTCGCAGCGCCCGGCGACCTGATGCAGCACATTCCTCAACCCGTCCACGTAGACCTCGTGCTGTGAGCGTCCCGACGCCCGGTCGAAGCCGACGGCAAACAACGCGGTGTCCACAGCGGGCAGAGTCGCGAGCGTGGCGGAGTCACAGACGTCGCCGATCACGGGCCGGATTCCGAGCCGAGACAACTCCTCCGCGTGGGCTGCGGAACGAGTCAAGGCCGTCACGTCGTGCCCCCCCTTCCGCCACGCCGCCGCCACGCGACGACCGAGGTATCCGCAACCGACGATCAGCTTCTGCATGAGGTCGTTTCTTTGCTCTTGAAAAACTAGCCCGACGCGGGTGCGAGGGGGTGTCGGTTGGTGTTGGTGAAACCCTGGCTCGCGCGTCGGGCATGTTTTTCAATATCAAATAAACGACCACAATCATAAGCTGATAGTAGGTTGGGGTAACCGCGGTAGTAGCGTGGCGGG
>JANODP010000538.1:0-6150 GCA_031412755.1 Schlesneria sp.
CCTGGGCTTTGGGACACAACTCCTTCGGAGTAAAAGCAAATACGAACTCTGCAAAATTGGAACTACTGAAATTCGATGATCGTGAACTGAAGCGGCATTTATGACGCTTCCCGGCGGCGATATAACGGCACCTCCCGATCAACCATTCGTGAGTCCCGGACATTGCCTGTTGTTTCCGCCTCCGGCCAACCTGGTTGCGACTGGACGAGAAACGGGCATACGTGGCGCAGGACGATCAACTTGAAAAGCTCAGACAGTGTCTTCCTCTGAAATCCCGAGAGCAGACTCGCCATGAAATCCCGCCCGACCATCTTTCTCAGCGGCGTCTCTCACGAGTTCGGTTCCTTCCGCGACGCGATCGAGAACGAGATCGAGATGAAGGGCTGCCACGCGGAGAACCAGCCCGGCTTTCCCCCCGATTACCGGACCGTCGAAGAGATGCTCCGTCGGAAGCTGCACGACGCCGATGCCGTGATCCACATCGTCGGCTTCCGGTTTGGTGCGGAGCCGAATCTGCGACCGGCGGACGCACCGCGACGTTCCTACACGCAGCTGGAGTTCGACATCGCGGTGCAACTCGGCAAGCCGGTCTACCGGTTTCTCTCCGTTTCCGCCGCCGTCCGCGACAAGCCTCGAACGAAGCTCGACCCCGAAGACGCCGAGGCCGAGGCGATCCAACTCGCGCACCGCGAGGCCGTGCAGAAGACCAACCATCTCTACTACTTCTTTAAGGACAAGGCCGAGCTGTGCAAGCTGGTCGCCGAGATCCCCGAGGTGCAGGCCGCCGACTTCCGCGCCGACATCTCGCGCATCATCAAGTACGCCCCGGTGGAACTGATCGGGCGCGAGGCCGACCTCGCCGTCCTGTCCGCCGCCTGGGAGAAAGTCCGGCGGGTCGAGTCGCCGCGTCCGCACGTCGTCACCTTCGTCGCGCTCGGGGGCGAGGGGAAGACGTCGCTCGTGGCGAAGTGGGTGGCGGACCTCGCTCATCGGGACTGGCCGGGTTGCGACGCCGCGTTTGCGTGGTCGTTCTACAGCCAGGGAACGCGGGAGCAGGCCGCCGTCTCGTCCGACTTGTTTCTGGCCGAGGCCCTCGCCTTCTTCGGCGACCCGGCGATGGCGGGGAGTGCGGCGGGAGCGTTCGACAAGGGGCGGCGGCTCGCGCAGCTTGTGGGTGAGCGGCGGGCGCTGCTGATCCTCGACGGCCTGGAGCCGCTGCAATACGCCCCTACCTCGCCCACGCCGGGCGAGCTGAAGGACCAGGGCGTCGCCGCGTTGCTCAAGGGGTTGGCCGCCACCAGCCACGGCCTGTGCGTCGTCACGACCCGGTATTCGCTCCCCGACTTGAAAGCCTTTTGGCAGACGACCGCCCCGGAACTAAAGCTGCCGCGCCTGTCCCCGACGGCGGGCGTCGCGCTGCTGCGATCGCTCGGCGTTCACGGCACGCCGCAACAGTTCGAGACGCTGGTCGAGGACGTGAAAGGCCACGCGCTCACCCTGAACCTGCTCGGCAGCTATTTGCGGGACGCCTACGCCGGAGACATCCGCAAGCGCGACCTCCTGAAGCTGGAAGAGGCCGACGCCGAGGAACAGGGGGGCCACGCCTTCCGCGTCATGGACGCCTATGTGACCTGGTTGGAGCAGGAGGGAAGCGTTGAACAGGAGGGAACGAAGGCAACGAAGGGGACAGGAGCGCGGAAGAAGAGCGGAGGAGCACGGAATGTCGGACCAGACCAACAGCAACCCGCCACTTCGTCCTCCCCCTCGGGCTTCGTTCCCGCCGTTCCCTTCTGTTCCAATTCTTCCCCCGGTCAGCGAGCCCTCGCGATCCTGCGGCTGCTGGGGTTGTTCGACCGGCCGGCGACCGCCGACTGCCTCGCCGCATTGCTCCAGGCCCCGGCCATCCCGGGTCTGACCGAGCCGCTCGTCGGGATGACCGAGGCGCAGCGAAACATCGCCTTCACCCGTCTGGAGTCCGCCCGGCTGCTGACGGTCAACCGGGACAAGGCCGACACGCTGGTCTCGCTGGACGCCCACCCACTGCTGCGCGAGTACTTCGCCCGCCAACTCAAACTCACACGCAGCATCAGCGAGGGCATGACAGACACGGCCACATCCCCCAACGATCCCTCGCTCACGCCGCAGGTTGGTGAGGCCTGGCGCGCCGCCCACCGACGGCTCTACGAACATCTCTGCGCGACCACGAAGGAAGGTGACCAGCCCCAACTCGAAGACCTCCAACCCCTCTACCAAGCCGTGGCCCACGGCTGCCACGCGGGGTTGCAGCAGGAGACGTGTAACAAGGTTTTCTTCACCCGCATCCTGCGCCATAACGAAGGCTACAGCGCGAATAAGCTCGGCGCGTTCGGTTCCGACTTGGGCGCCGTCGTCTGCTTCTTCGAGACTCCGTGGAGCCGCGTCTCGCCCGCGTTCGCGGATGACGCTCAAGCCTTGCTGTTAGCGAACTCCGCCTTCTGCCTTCGCGGCTTGGGCCGTCTGATCGAGGCCCTCGAGCCGATGCGTGCTGGTCTGGAGATGTATGTCACCCGGAAGGACTGGAAGGAGGCCGCGATTCTCGCCAACAACCTGAGCGAACTGGAGCTGACGCTGGGCGACGTGCCCGGGGCGGTCGGAGACGCTGAACAGTCCGTGACCTATGCCGACCGCAGCGGCGATGCGTTTCAGAAGATGGTCAATCGCACGACCCATGCCGACGCCCTGTACCAGGCGGGCCACCTGGCCGAAGCGGAGGTGCTCTTCCGCGAGGCTGAGCAGATGCAGGCCGAGAGACATCCCACCAACCCGCTACTGTATTCCACATCGGGCTTGAAGTATTGCGACCTGCTCTTGACGGAGGCGGAGCGGGCCGGGTGGCAGCGAATGCAGAAGCCAGAAGTCAGAAGTCAGAAGTCAGAATTGGGGAACGCCAGCCGCGCCGTCTTCGAGCGCGCGACGAAGACACTCAAGATAGCCGAGCAGCATTTCGGCCTCCTCGCCAACGCCGTCGACCATCTCACTCTGGGCCGTGCCGCGTTCTATGCGGCGATGCTTGGTCCGACCGGGTTGTCGGTCGGCTCCAAATCCACGGAGGCCGCCCAGCACGTCCCGACCGCCGGGGAACTCGCCACCTCCCGTCGCGAACTGGACGCCGCCATCTCCGGCCTCCGCCGCGCCGGCACTACACACCACCTCCCCCGCGGTCTCCTCACCCGTGCCTGGTTGCGGTTTGTCGAGGGGAAACGGACCGGCTTCGACAGTGCGCAGAGCGATCTCGACGAAGCTTGGGTGATCGCTGAGCGGGGCTCGATGAAGTTGTTTTTGACCGACATTCATCTGCACCGTGCCCGGTTGTTTGGAGTGCGGAACTCGGAGGGCAGAGTGCGGAGGGAAGGCGAAGACAAGTACCCGTGGGAGTCCCCCGCCGCCGACCTCGCCGCCGCTGAGACGCTGATCAAGGTGTGCGGTTACCACCGCCGCGACGGGGAACTCGCCGATGCGAAGGCCGCTCTGTTGTGAGCGGGGGTTGGAGACAAGAGATGGGAACCTGCGGCGTGCCACGGCTGTGTCAGCCGTGCGAGTGGGTGGCGACGCTGATCAGCAGGGCTGACACCGGACCCAAGCACGGCTGACACAGCCGTGGCACTCGGACTGGGGCGGCTGAGAGATCACTGGACCTACGCGGCGGCGTGGCGGAACAGGATTTCGCCCTTGCCGAGGGCGACGAGGTCGCCGTGGTAGAGGTCGAATTCGGCATCCAGGAGGGACTCGTCCAGGCGGAGGCCCTTGTCTCGCAGGGACCGCAGCATGAGCCGGACCACCTGCGGCTGGTAGGTTGAGGCGTAGCGGAAGGTCGGCAGGAGCTGCGGCGGGTTGGGGCCGAGCAGGCCGAGGGTGCCTCGACGCATGCCGGCGCCGGGGCGGAGGCCGCATTGACCGAAGACGAAGACCGTGCCGGCGATCATGTTGAAGCCGACCATGTCCCCCGCCGAGCCGCCGATGGCGATCAGGCCGCGACGCATCGTGCAGCCGGTCTCGTTGCCCGCGTTGCCGTCGATCAGGATCGTCCCGCCGGTCATCCCCTTGGCCGAGCCGCGATAGGAACTGCCGACGAGGTGGCCGGCGTTCCCCTTCACATGGATGAAGCCGCGTTTCATCTCGGCCCCGACCCAGCCCCCCGCGTCGCCGTTGACGAGGATCTCACCGCCGCTCATTTCGCTGCCGATGTGCCGGCCCGCCGGCCCGTGAATGTGAATCTGGCCGCTCGCCATCTGAGCCCCGATCCAGTGGACTCCCGCCAGATTGCCGTCGAAGTCGAACCGCTTGTCGGCGGGATCGCCCGCGACGGTGAACATCTCGGCCAGCGGGAGCTTGCGGTTGCCGTGATAGATCTCGAACCGCTCGATCTCGGCGAGCGACTTGTCGCAGGCCCAGTCGGGGGTGAGGCCCTCGACCTCAACGGGGACGGAAGTTTCGCCGCGGTAAGAAAGCGTGAGCGCCATGAATCCCGGGTTCCTCTCGGAGGTAAACGTTGCAGTGACAGTGATGTTTCATTCGACCCGCGCGGCGATGTGTGGCGGGGTCTGACCAACGGGAAGGCCCCGAGAACCGGCGACTCCGGGCCATCGCGTTGAGGTTGTGAATCTTTCGCCCCTGGGCTTGCCCCAGGGGTTTATTGGCTTTTGCGCTACTTGAATTGCTCCGGAAAACGAGAATAGTGCAAAAGCCGTTGAACCACCGAGGCAAGCTCATGGGTCTCTACACATCTTGTTGCGATTCTGTCGCCTTCGACACGACTCTCCGAGGAGACTGGCAGAACGATGCGGGCAGAACGATGGAAGAAAGAAACGGCTGCGAACGTTCGTCTTCATCATTCTGCCCCCATCGTTCTGCCAGTCCTGATGTGACGGTGACGGACGCCGATTCCTGGCGTTTCAATGGGTTGTCCTGAGTTGTGTCGATACCACCGAGGCAAGCTCGGTGGCGAAACATTCACATCCACTTTGTCTGACCCGGCCGCGTGTCGCATTGTGCGGCGAATCTACTTCTTCGCCGCCCGCTTGTCTTCTCGAAACTGGAACGGCTTGCCGCCGACCAGGTCCGAGCTGAGGATCGTCGGGCACCAGTACTTTTCGACGTGTGCGACGACGAGGTCGGTCCCCTCGAAGTGATTCACGAACGGCTTCATTTGGGAGTTGTACATCGTGTCGGTCATGTCGCGGACGAGCAGCACCTGTTTCCCCTGCGCGACCAGTTGCCGGATGGCAAAGGGGCGACCGAGCACGCACATGTTCAGATGGACCCCCATGATGATCACGCGGTCGATGTTTCGTTCGGCGAGGACGTTGAAGAATTCCTGCCCGTTGTCGGTGAGGACGTCTTCGTCGGCGACCTCGATCGTTTTGATCTGCCGCGTCCACGGCGGAACGATCTCGCACTTGGTGGCACAGTCGCAGCCCATGTCGGTGTCGTCGATCGGCATCTCGGGCTCGCGCTTTGGATCGGGATAGCACCACATCGTTCCCCAGCGTTCGACGGTGGAGAGCGGCACGGGCGTCTTGGCGAACTTCGCCGCCTGGGCTCGTTTCCGGGCCGGCGTCTCCTTGTAGAAATCGACCGTCGAACTGGGGGCGTGAACGATGAGGACGCCGCGCTTGCGCAGCTCCTGCACCACCTTGTTCATCGGCCCCGCCAACTCCTCGACCCGCTTCGCCGCCCCTTTGCACCAGTGGTCGTCCCACATGTCGCAGATGACGAGTGCCGTCTGTTGCGGATTCCACTCGACGAGCGTTTGGACGACTTCTTCGCGGGGTTTGCCCCCCGTCACCGGCACGACCACTCGCGACTTGGCCGGCAAAACCAGGCGCTTGAGATTGGGAGACACGGCATCCTCCGCGGCGGTGAGTGTTCGGGATGGCACGCTCCAACGGTCTCCCGCCACCAGCGCGGTGACGGCCAGAGTCAGGAGCACGAGAGGCAAACGCTTCATGGCGACCAGTTCCTCGAAAGTCGGTTCGGTGACAAGTCCGATGCGGGCCGACCCGGCCTCATCGACTCCGTCAATCGCCTCAGCGTTCGCATTCGGCCGCAATTGTTCGGCTATCAGTTTCTGTACGAGCTGAAGCCCGCTCAATAACCCCGGCGTCGGTCGGC
>JANODP010000539.1:0-16654 GCA_031412755.1 Schlesneria sp.
GTCGAAGCTCCGTGACCGTGGCACCCAATTCCCCAGATTCAACAAGGCGGTGGCCCTGCCGCCCCCGGCACCATCTACCCAGTGCGTCAGCCACTTCCTATACTCCCGGCCCAATGATCGATTTGGTTCAGGCGGGAAGGCATGGCGCGCTACTTCAAGTACAAGTCACCGGACGACGTCGTCGCGGATGCCGCTGCGCTCGGAGCCGCGCTGCCCGTTTCGAGCGACTTCTCGGTCCTGTTTGAACCGGCCCGGATCGGCTCGCTGACGGTCGGCAATCGGCTTTGCGTCCAACCGATGGAGGGCTGCGATGGCACACGGGATGGTGCGCCCGACGAGTTGACCTATCGACGCTACCGCCGGTTCGGTGCGGGAGGTGCCAAGCTGATCTGGGGCGAGGCGACCGCGATTGACGAGGCGGCGCGCATGAACCCGCGCCAACTTTGGCTGCACGACGGAACCGCCTCGGCCCTGGAAGAGATGTTGAACGGTTGCCGCCAGGCGCACCGCGGGGCACTCGGTTCGGAGGCGGGCCTGGCGGTCGGCTTGCAGCTCACGCATTCGGGGCGGTTCGGCTATCGCCGTCCGCTGTTGGCGACTCACGATCCGATCCTCGATCCGCTGACGATCGACAAATCGACCGGCCGCGTCGTCGATGAGTCGTTCCCGCTGCTGACCGATGACGACCTGAAGCGGATCGAGGACCAGTACCTCACCGCCGCACGACTCGCCGCGCGCATCGGCTGCGACTTCGTCGACATCAAGCAGTGCCATCGGTACCTGTTGTCGGAGTTGCTCGCGTCGAAGAACCGTCCCGGCGAATACGGCGGCAGTCTGGAGAACCGTTCGCGTCTGGTCCGCAACGTGATCGGACGCATTCGTGCCGAGTTGCCGTCGCTCACGATCGTCACGCGCATGAATGTCCACGACGGCATTCCCTACGTTCGCCGTGACCGGCTTCCCGAATCTCAGCGCCCGCCGATGCCACCGGAGACCGAGGCGGAGTTGCTCGCGGGAATCGGCGTTCCGGCTCCGCACCACCTTCCGCTACTGACGGCCTTCGGAGTCGATCCGCGCGACCACTTGAAGCTCGACCTGGCCGAGCCGCTGCAACTGGTGACGTGGCTGAAAGACTGGGGCGTCTCCGCCATCAATGTCTCGCTGGGGAATCCGTATGCCAACCCGCACCTCGTGCGCCCCGCCGAGTTCCCCCCGGTCGATGGCTATCACGCGCCCGAGCATCCGCTGCTCGGAGTCCTCCGCCACTTCGACGCGACCGCCGCCATTCAAGCCGCCGTCCCCGATGTGCCCGTCGTCGGCAGCGGCTACAGTTGGCTGCAAGACTTCGCCCTGCACGCCGGGGCCGGGAATGTGGCCAGCGGGCGCTGTGCCTTCGTCGGCATGGGACGAGCCACCCTCTCGCATCCCGACTTTGCGAGTCACCTGCAGGAGCATGGGTCGATGAACCGCAAACAGATCTGCCGGACGTTCTCGTTCTGCACGAACCTGATGCGATCGAAGGACCATCCGCTGGGCCAGTATGCCACGGGCTGCCCTCCGTTCGACAAAGAGGTCTATGGCCCATTGTGGAAAGAAGTCGAAGCCAAGCGAGCCGGTAAGTAGATCAATCCGTTGAAAGGTCCATGCCGTGTCCGAATACCTGACCATCGAAAGCCTGATCGCACTCCTGACGCTCACCGCGCTGGAGATCGTGCTCGGGATCGACAACATCATTTTCATCGCGATCCAGGCGGGAAATCTCCCCGCCGCTCAACGTGACCGGGCACGAAAGCTCGGGCTGCTGCTGGCGGTTGTGTCGCGAGTCCTGCTGCTGTTCGCCATCGGCTGGGTCGTGCAATTGGAACACCCGATCGGCACGCTGCTCGGCCAGGAGATCACCTGGAAGGATCTGGTGGTGATTCTGGGAGGTCTGTTCCTGATTCATCAGGCCACTGTCGAAATCCATCACAAGGTCGAAGGCCAGCACCGCGAGCAACACGGGACGGGACGAGTCACCACGATGTCGGCCATGCTGGTCCAGGTCGCCATCATGGACTTGGTCTTCTCACTCGACTCGGTCATCACCGCGGTTGGTATGAGCAAACAAATCCCGATCATGGTCGCGGCGGTGCTGATGGCGGTGGTCGTGATGCTGGTCTTCTCGGGAGCCATCGTCCGCTTCGTGGACCTGAACCCGGCCATCAAGCTGCTGGCGCTCTCCTTCTTGCTGCTAATCGGCGTGCTGCTGGTCGCCGAGGGATTCCACCAGGAGATCAACAAGGGCTACATCTACTTCGCGATGGCCTTTTCCCTGGGCATCGAACTCATGCAAATGCGAGCCCGCCACAACGAATGGAAGCGTCACAAGTCCGCGCCGTCGGATGCAGACTCCACCTCAGTGCCGCACTCCTGAGGAAGGAAGAAGGATGAAGGTCGAAGGATGAAGGATCGGAGTCGGAAGTCTTCTCCGCTCTTCTCTCAACCTTCGTCCTTCATCCTTCAACCCTCATCCTTCCTCGGCAACTCTCTTCCGACACTCAGTGCTTCCCTATAGAATCCCCCGCCACGCGGACTCTGGCCCCACGGCTGTGACCGAATCTGGCCTCCGCCGCTTCCTCGTTTGAGCCTCCCCCGATCGCCTCATGTTTGACCAACGCTTCATTCGCAACTTCTCGATCATCGCTCACATCGACCACGGCAAGAGCACGCTCGCCGATCAACTGCTGCTGAAGAGCGGGGCCATCACGCTGCGCGAGTTCCGCGATCAGATCCTCGACGATCTGGCGGTCGAGCGGGAGCGCGGCATCACCGTGAAGGCCCGTGCCGTTGCCATCAACTACACGCTGGACGGACAGCAGTACGAGCTGAACCTGATCGACACGCCGGGGCACGTCGATTTCCATTACGAAGTCTCGCGCAGTCTGGCGGCGTGCGAGGGGGCGTTGCTCCTCGTCGATGCCTTTCAGGGTGTGCAGGCTCAGACGGTGGCCAACGCCTACGCGGCGATCAACGGCAACCTCGAAGTCATTCCGGTCCTGAACAAGATCGACCTGCCGATCATCCGCGAGGACGAAGTGCTCGAAGAGATCGAGACCGTCGTCGGGCTCGACACCACCGACTGCCTGCGGGTCAGCGGCAAGGCCGGCCTCGGGATCGAAGACGTCTTCCGCGCGGTCGTCAAACGAATCCCCCCTCCGCAAGGCAAACCGGACGACCCGTTGCGGGCACTCGTCTTCGACAGCAAGTACGACCATTACCGCGGCGTCATCACCTACATCCGCGTGAAAGAAGGGACCGTCCGCAAGGGGCAGAAGGTGCTGTTCATGAAGGCGGGGTCGGCTCACGAAATCCTGGAAATCGGCCAGTTCCGTCCCGACATGGTTCCGTGCGAAGACCTCGGCCCCGGTCAGGTCGGTTACATCATCAGCGGTATCAAGATCCTCGGTAACGTCCACGTCGGCGATACCGTGACGGACTTCCACAACCGCGCGCCGGTTGCCCTGCCCGGCTACGCCGTCCCGCAGCAAATGGTCTTCTGCGGCATGTACCCGCTCGACGCGACCGACTTCGAAAACCTGCGCGAAGAGCTGATGCGCATGAGTCTCAACGACGCCAGCTTCTCGTTCGAGCCGGACACCTCCGAGGCGCTCGGCTTCGGATTTCGCTGCGGCTTCCTCGGGATGCTGCACATGGAAATCATCCAGCAGCGGCTGGAGCAGGAAGCCAACGTCGACCTGATCCAGACGGCCCCGAACGTCACCTACGAACTGCTCAAGAACACGGGCGAGGTCGTGCGGATCGACAGCCCGCAGGACGTCCCCGACACCGGCCAGATCGACGAATTCCGTGAGCCGATCGCCAAGGTGAACTTCATCCTGCCGACCGACCGCATCGGCGCGATCATGCAGCTCAGCGCGGATCGGCGCGGCGTCTACAAGACAACCGATTACCTCGGCCCCAACCGCGCGCAGCTCGTCTACGAACTGCCGCTCGCCGAAATCGTGTTCGACATGTACGACAAGCTGAAGAGCATCACCGCCGGCTACGGCACGATGGACTACGAAGTGATCGGCTTCCGCCCGGCCGACCTCGTCAAGATGGACGTCCTCGTGAAGGGCGAGAAGGTCGATGCCCTGGCCTGCATCGTCCACCGCTCGCAAGCCGAACGTCGAGGCCGCCAGCTTTGCAAGAAGCTCAAGGAACAGATCTCCCGCCACCAGTTCGAGATCCCGATCCAGGCGGCCCTCAGCGCAAGAATCATTGCCCGCGAAACGATCTCAGCCGTGAGGAAGGACGTGACCGCCAAGTGCTACGGCGGCGACATCACCCGCAAACGCAAACTCCTGGAGAAGCAGAAGGAAGGCAAAAAGCGGATGAAGCAATTCGGCCAGGTCGAAATCCCGCAGAAAGCTTTCCTGGCCGTCCTCGACACCGGCGGCGACGAGTAGCCTTCCGCTTTACCTTCGACTTTTCTTCCCCGTGCAATTGAACTGCGGAACTATTCTCCCACTTGCCGAAGCGCGGCTGCCGCCAGTGAGTCGGAAACGAAGAACCCGACGGCGGTCAGTTGATCGAGGATGTCGCTGAGGCTGCCAATCAGGCCGCGCTGCTTGGCCTGAATCATCAGAGCGACTGTTCCAGTGACGGGAAGATTCAACTGTCGAGCGATTCGGCGAGCCTTCTTGTCATCCAGGATGATTCGGTTGGCAGACAGTTCGCCAGCCAAGGCGATGGCTTCCGATTCACCGGCGCCAAGTTGCAACTCCAGCGATTTTACCGTCACCGGGTTTCGCACAGGTTCAACGACCAACCATCCCGGCAGGGGATTGCCAAACTCGGCAGCCACTGCGGCGGGAATGGTAATGGTTCCCAACAGTTGCCGAAGCAGGTCGAGGCGGCCGATCGCTTCCAGCACAATCAGGCAACTGCTGTTGCAGACGGTGATGGGATCAGACATGGCGCAGGTCGTCCGTCAGTTCGTCGGCAGGATAGTCGAGAACCGGAATCCCCAGCTTTCCCAGCAATTCCATGAACGTCCGTTTGGAATAGCCCGCCAGTTCCGCCGCCTGTCCGCACGACAGCCGCCCCACCGAGAACAACCGCGCCGCCAATTGCAGCTTCGCCTCGGCTTCGCTTACCGAATCCGGCAGGTCAACGGTCATTTGAGACATGAGATTTCCTTGGAACCATCAGATCCACTTCGGCCATGAGGATACGCTTGGCAGTCAGGCGATTGCCAGTAATTGAAAAAACACTAGCGGCACCCGCGCGATCCAACTTATTGGCTATCGTCGTCAACAGCTTCGAGAAGAATGTGAGGTATGAGGCAATGTTGCATGATGCCTTCTTGATCTCCTTGTGCGATCGCCACATGTTCGACCCCCACAACCTCCATCGTCGATCCTTGCTGCGGCGTTACTAATTCGCCGACACGCGGCACGGCTGGTGCGAACACACCGTGCATTTTCTTGTGTACTCCTTCAGAGCAGTCGATGAGTTCCATGTAATGTAGTGCGCCGAACCAGTCTTGTTCTGGAAGTCGTGGCTGGTTCAGTGATCGGAAAATCGAACCTTTGCCTTTGGCTATTTTCTTAATCCCTTCATTGAACCTAGATTGCAGAAGGCAAAGCTCCATTACGCGCTTGGCATCCGATTCTTTTATGCCGTCGCGTCGTAGGCGCTCTTTGATTGACGTACCGCTCGAAGACTGTGTCCCAGCTTCGACCTCTTCGGGTAAGTCTTCGACTTTTTCTTGTGTCGCTTCGCTGATGCCAAAAGACTCCGTTTCCTCTCGAAAGACGGATTCAAAGCCGTGCATCAGACCGAAGATGCGATCCGCAGGTACTGAATCACCTCCAGCCCATCTCTGGATTCGAAGTATCTCTGCGAGCATCCGTGCGTAATTGAAATCAACTTCCGGCATAATTGGGGTCCGTTCGTTATCACCCGTGCCCACGAAAGGTTCAGTCAAACAGCAGCTTCAGCACTTCGTCTCGCGTGATTCCGGCATGCTCGGTGACTTCTCGCAGGATGGCGTTCAGCGTGCCAACTCTCAGCGCGTCGTGGTCCGGAATCGTGATCTGATGTTCGCCACCGGCCTCGGTCGTCAGACGCATGTGGCTGCCGGTTTGCCGCGTGACGTGGTAGCCAAGCTTCGCGAGAACCGCCGCCAGATCGCGTCCCGAGAGATCGCGCGGCAGCTTCATGTGGCGATGACCTCGTCGCGGACAAAGTGCAGGCGGATCACCTTCGGTCGCTCGGCATCGATCTCAAAATGACACTGCACGGCGTCTCTCACGTTGGAGCGGAGTTCTGCCAGATCATTCGCTTCCGTGATGATCGACTCGCCGAGAGCCTTCGCGGTGAAGCCACCCTCCGCCGCTTCCTCCACGAGGAACACAATCTCGCTCATGCCAAATCTCCCGTTCGAATCATTCGACGCCAGACACGATCCTAGCCGCCGACAGGTCAACTCGCCACATGCGTTTGAGCCGCGACTTGTTGACCGCACCGGGCGCCACTGGCGAAGGGCTTCGCTCGCCAGGGTTCATTGAGGACACTGGCGGCTCAAAGCAACCGCCAGCGCCACCCACCGCCCACAGTCGAATCCAGTGAGACACGGCCCTTCGATTCGCTGGGGGCGAGCGAAGCGCTCGACCCCAGCCACTCGCCTGTCGGCACTCTTCACGCGCGGCGCGTCCCTCGTTCACAGGTTGTCAAGCCGCCCGGCCTCACCTGTTCAGGTGAGGCCGATTCACTTGCCAAATTCACACTGTCGAGCATGATGGCCCCGTCCTCAATTCCCCCGACACGCCTTCGTCACACTTTCGTACAGAAGTCGGGTAGTCGTTGGGAACGAGAATCTCGCAACGACTGGAACGATCAAAAACCCTGGTCGCCGGTTTCAAAGTCACTTTGTAGGAGGAGCGAACGTGTCGTACATCAGGTTGTGGATTGTGCGAGTGCTGATGCTGAGTCTGACCGTCAGCCTGTGTCCAGCAGGCGCGGCGGACGCGAAAGACCTGTTGAGGATTGGTTCCTGGAACATCGAGAACCTGGGCGAACGGAATTTCGGCCAGAACCAGTTCGCGATCGCCGAGTATCTGCAGCTTTCCGGTGTCGATGTCCTGGCGCTCCAGGAAATCCATGACACGGATGGTTCCGGAGCCCCCTATCGCAATGGACGGCTCGACCAGGTCGTGGCGCTGCTCAATGAACAACACGAAGCGGAATGGAAGTATCAACTCTTTCCCAAGCGTGACGAGGATGAAACGAAGCAACTGTGTGGCCTGCTGTGGAACGAGAAGCGGGTCAAGAAAATCGGCGAGCCGCTACGCGTCCCGCTCGATCACGAACATGGAACGCTTTGGGACAGGCATCCGTATGCCGTCAAGTTTCAGGCGGCGGGGACTGGCAAGAGCGATTTCGTGCTGATCTCCGTTCACATGAAGTCCAATGTTTCCAATCCGGGCGATGCACTCACGCCGGTCGAGCGCCGCGCCCACGAAGCCGAGGCGCTGGCGGATGCGCTGGAGGGTGTCAGCAGCCACTTTCAGGATGAGGACATTGTCATTCTCGGCGACACGAACTGCCTCAACGGAAATGAGGCGGCGCTGCAGACGTTCACCGGGATTGGCCTGCGTGATTTGAATGCCAAGGCCACGCCGACTTATGTGAGCGGTGGTCCCTTCGATCACATCTTCGTCCCGAATGCGCAGCTCGAATTCCGTTTCAGCCGGCAATACCTGCTCGCGCCGGCGGATACCGTCGCTCATGACAAGGCCCTCTCGGACCACATGATGATCCTGATGACGATGCAGGTTCTGGCGGACGATGATGTTCCAGGAGGAGGAGACAGCCCGACATCCGCGCCGACCGCGAATCAGTACTACACCAGCATCAACGGCTCACTCAGCGGACCGGCCCTGAAGACGGCGCTGCACGATCTGATCAGGCAGCAGCGAAGGCTGAGTTACGACGGGTTGTGGGACGCCTTGGGCTACACCGACGAATCGGAGACCGACTCGACCAAGGTCGTGCTGATCTACACCGGCTGGCTTCGCCCCAAGCAAGATCACGGAGGCGGACCCAGCCAATGGAACCGGGAACACGTCTGGGCAAAATCCAAGGGAGACTTTGGGATCAGCCCCGGAGCCGGCACGGACCTGCACCACATTCGCCCCGAGGACGTCACCGTGAATTCCGCTCGCGGCAGCCTGTCGTTCGATGAGGGCGGCAACCCGTACCACGACCCCGATGGCCAGACCCAAAACCGACATGACGACGATTCATGGGAACCCCGCACCGAAGTCCGCGGCGATGTCGCGCGGATGCTCCTTTATATGGCCGTGCGTTATGAAGATGCTGATCTCGATCTGGAACTCGTCGACACCGCTGAGCCGGAGGGAAGCCACGCGCCACGGATCGGCCGGTTGTCGGCCCTGTTGAAGTGGCACAATGACGACCCGCCCTCGCAATTCGAGAAGCGGCGCAACAACCGCATTCACGAACGGCAGGGGAACCGCAATCCGTTCATTGATCACCCGGAATGGGTCCAGAAGCTCTGGCCGCAACCATGACCGTTCGAGTTGCTGAAAGCGGAAGATCCCGGCGCCGGGTACCACTGGCGAGCGGCTTCGCTCGCCAGTGTTCCTTGTGGCCATTGGAGGTTCAAATTGTCCCGCAGCATTGCCGATGGATCGGACGGTCCAGTCCGATCCGACGGCATCCTCTCGACGGACCGCCCGCTCACTTCGGAGCCGCCGCGTTGGGATCGGCCAACCGCAATTCTTGCAGCAGCGCATACAGCACGATGTTCGTCGCGAGCTTGACCGCATCCTCGGGCAGATAGCCTTCGCAGTTGCCTGCCGCCTGCCGCTCCAGAGCGCAACTGATGTCGTACCTGCTGTAGATCACGGCGAGACGGCCATCGATTTCGATTCCTTCCAGGAACGGTTCGGCTTCGCGCACGACCATCGATGCGGCCACAGACGACTCCGCGACCTCCTGCGTTCTTCGCTTGAGCTTGCGGATGTCTCGACCGATCTTCTCCGAAAACAGTTCGTGATCGACGGGGATGCGCTCCAGCTTTTTGTCGGGGTAGAGCGAGTTGGCGAACTCGCGGAACCCGCGGTCGAACGGTTTGGCTCCACAACAGGCATCGGCGAACAAGACGCCGCCCCCCTTGAGATATTCCTGCAACTGTTTTCGCTCGTCCGCATTCATCGCGAATCGATTGCGGCCGTGCATGTACAGGATCGGGTACTGCAAGACGTTGGGATCGGCCAGGGTCAGGTCGCGGGGCTTCGTGGACGCTGCCAGGCCGACCGTGTCGTTGAGGGCCACCAGCAGGTTGCGCAGCGCGCGGGGAGCGGCATTCCAGGCCCCGTCGTGTCGAATCTGAGCGATCTGCAACAGGCCCCGTTCGACGTTGTCGAGATCCGCGGTTTCGGCGACCTTCTTCGGGGCTTCGGTCTTGTCGGGCGGTTCGCGTCCCGTCGCATAGGCCATCACGTTCACGCCAATCTTCGTCGCGCGGTCAATCTTTGACTTGAGCTTCGGATTCCGCTTGGGCGGATCTTGCTTCGCCCAATAGTCCCACAAACAGCCGAGATCCTCGGGGGAGTAAATGACCGTCGTCCGGCAGCCGAAGTCGACGCCCAACAGTTTGACGCCCGTGGGATCGGTGTCGTTCGGTGTCAGCAGGTACTCGCTGCGGAAGACCGGATGATCCGGCGGCAGTGGCTTCAGCTCTGCTTCGCCCGGCGGCAGGATCTGAATCAGCACCTCGCGCAGCCCGGCCTCGAACTCGGTCGATAGGCACGTGGGAGCGGCGAAGATGAAGCCCCCCTCCTGCAGATATTCCTTCAGCAGCTGGAGTTCTTCCGGCGCGAACTGGGGTCGCTCTTTACCGGTGATGAACAGGACCGGCGCTTGCAGCAGCGAGTTGACTCCGTCGGACTTGACCGCCCGCGCGATGTCGACCTCCTGAGACGTGAGCAGCTTCGGCCACTTGGAGAGACCGCTGATGTGCTCCGTCAGATTGCGAACGTCGCGCCGATGCTTGTTCCAGTCGTCGCCCACGACCTCCAGGGGGCGATCCCGATCGCGTGGACCGTACTTGAGTTTGTTGACCAGGACAGGGGCGAGTCCCTTCGACAGAAACAGCAACCCGTAGCTGGTGGCGACGATCCCCCGGTCATCGTTCTCGCCGTGACCCGCGCCGTTCCAACGACCGGTCACGTTGTTCTGCATTCCAATGAGAAACGTCGCACCTTCGCGATACCAGTCGTGTTCGCCGAAGAATCGCTGCCCGCTCAGGCGTCCGGCCCGTTCGGCTCCGTAGATGTAATACAGCACGTTGCTATTGGGAGCGGCGGGGTTGTGGCCCGCGCTGAAATGTTTCGCCAGCCATTTCAGACCATTGTCCAGTTCCTTGTTGGTCGCGGGAGCCGCGCAACAAGGGGGATTCCCGTCGGCATCCACACCGGTATCGGTGCGGAGCATCTGTTCGCAGATGGCCAGCGAGGAGACACCCGCGACGGTCATGCTGCCGTAACTTCCCTGCCCGCCGCTTTCGCTGGTGTAGGCCCAGCCGCCGTCGTGGTTCTGACCGCGCACCCAGTAGTCGCGATTGCGCTGCCACGTTTCGCGGCTGACGACCGCACCCGCCTCGACCGCTTCGCGCAGCCCGAGAACCGCGAATTGCGTGTTGCTGTTGTCACCACCCACGAAGTCGCCGCCGCCACCCAGGCCGTAACCCCACGCCCCCGGATTCACTCGAACGATTTGACCCGATTCCAGACGCTGGGCCAGATGACCGATGCGGACGGAATCCGTCTTATCCTTCGCCGCCGACAGGGCCATGATCAACAGTGCGACCTGGTAGGTTTCGGGATTCTCATTCGGTTCGTTGGCCTTGAGAGTGCGCAAATATTGCAGGCCGCGTTTCACGGGGACGTCCTGCGGCGTCATCCCGGAGTTGATCAGAGCCAGCAGGACCAGGCTGGTCACTCCCACGGTCTGCGTTTCGGTGCCGTTCGACCACGATCCGTTCGACCCGATCTGGCTGGTGAGGTATTTCTTGGCACGCTCGATCGCGTCTTTGACGGCCGTTCCCGACAAGTCCGCCGCCCGGACCAGACGCCCGTTGCCGTCCAGCACGACGGCCAACATCATCCAACCCACGACCATGATCTTGAGGCGACGACTCATCCCGTTTCTCCTGACTTGAATCGGAGGGCGGACACTCGTGGAAATCAGAGGTCAGAGGTTAGAGGTCAGAGGTCGGAACGAAGAAGCTGAGGTGACTCTTCTTCTGACCTCTGACCTCTGCCGCTCTGACCTCCCATTCAGGAGTGCCCATCCTCCAGAGTGGCCGATATAGTACCGCCGCCTCACGGTTCGGCACATACGACAAATTGAGGAACGCACATGGCTGTCCACCCACTGGCCGGCAAACCGGCTCCCGCAGAGATGTTGATCGACACCGGTCGTTTGATCGAAAACTATTTCACGCAGCGACCCGATCCGGCGAACAAGGCTCAACTCGTCAGCTTCGGGACGAGCGGACATCGCGGGACGTCTGCGAACGGGACCTTCACCGAATCTCACATCGGCGCGATCACGCAGGCGCTGGTCGAGTACCGTCAGGCCCACACCATCAGCGGGCCGCTGTTTCTCGGCAAGGACACGCACGCGCTGTCGGCCCCGGCAGAACGGACGGTTCTGGAAGTTCTCGCGGCCAACGGCGTCGAGGTCGTCGTGCAGAACGGCAACGGCTTGACGCCCACGCCCACGATTTCGCATGCGATCCTCGCGTACAACAAGCACCGTCGCGATCAGCTTGCCGACGGCATCGTCATCACGCCGTCGCACAATCCACCCGAGGACGGCGGCTTCAAGTACAACCCGCCCAACGGCGGGCCCGCCGACACCGACATCACCGGCTGGGTTCAAAACCGTGCGAACGATCTCTTGAGAGGCGGCAACGCCGCCGTCCGCCGCGTTCCGTTCGAAACTGCCCTGCGCGCGCCGACGACCTTTCAGCGCGACTTCGCCCGCGCCTACATCGACGACTTGAAAAATGTCATCGACCTGGACGCGATCAGATCGGCGGGCCTGCGGCTGGGAGTCGATCCGCTCGGCGGAGCCGGTGTCGGCTACTGGCGGCCGATCGCCGAGACGTACGGGCTGAACATCACCGTCGTCAACGACAGGATCGATCCGCAGTTCGGCTTCATGACGCTGGACCACGACGGCAAGATCCGGATGGACTGCTCGAGCCCCTACGCGATGGCGAGCCTGGTCGCACTGAAGGATCAGTACGACATCGCGACGGGCAACGATCCCGACACCGACCGGCACGGCATCGTCACGAAGTCGTCCGGCCTGATGAACCCGAACCACTATCTGGCCGTCGCGATTCAGTATCTTTTCGCAAACCGACCGCATTGGCCCGCGACGGCCGCCGTCGGCAAGACGTGTGTCAGCAGCAGCATGATCGACGCCGTGGCCGCATCGCTCGGTCGCACGCTGTACGAGGTGCCGGTCGGATTCAAATGGTTTGTCGAGGGACTCTATTCCGGCTCGCTCGGCTTCGGCGGGGAAGAGAGTGCCGGCGCGAGCTTCCTTCGCCGCGATGGCTCGGTCTGGTCGACCGACAAGGACGGCATCATCCTCGCGCTGCTCGCGGCCGAGATCACGGCGAAGACCGGCAAAGATCCGGGTGAGCATTACCAATCACTCGTCGCGCAGCACGGCGAGCGTCACTACGTCCGCATCGACCAACCGATCTCGCTGGCCGAGAAGGAGGCGTTCAAACATCTGACTCCCGCCGCCATCACGTCCACTTCGCTGGCCGGAGACGCGATCGCGGCCAAGTTCAGCGAGGCTCCCGGGAATCACAAAGCCATCGGGGGAGTCAAAGTCACCACCGCCAGCGGCTGGTTCGCCGCCAGACCCTCGGGAACCGAAGCGATTTACAAACTGTACGCCGAAAGCTTCCGAGACCCCGCTCACTTGAGCACGCTCACCTCCGAAGCCCGCGGCCTCGTGACACAGGCTCTGGCGGCTGGCACCTGAGATCTCACTGTTCGGGGACAAGCACTCTCTCGATGTCACATGGCCGCTTCGGAAGGTCACAACTTGGATGACTGCCCTTCATTTTCCGTGAGCTTCCGTGTATTCCGTGGTTGGAGATTTTGCAGCAACGGCGGGCCCAGTGATTCACGCCTTCGACTCTTGTTCATGGAAGATCCCTCATGCTGACGGAACGCGCCAGCGGCATTCTGCTTCATCCCACTTCGTTTCCCACTCGCTTCGGCATCGGTGATCTCGGGCCTCGCGCCCACGAGTTCCTCGACTGGCTCGCCGCCGCCGGACAGCGCTACTGGCAGGTGCTGCCACTCTGTCCGGCCGATCCGGGCGGATCGCCGTATCAGTCGGCATCCAGCTTCGCGGGAAACCCGCTGCTGGTCAGCCCCGAATTCCTGATGGAGGACGGCCTGCTGACGGACTCGGATCTGGCCGAGGCCGCGCTGCCGCAGATCGAGTTCGCGCCGCGAGTCGAGTTCGGTCTCGCGGCCGATCGCAAGCAAATGTTGCTGGAGCGCGCGGTTGTGCGATTCCATCAACTGCCGTCGTCGCATGTCCTGCACGACGCGCTGCACGCGTTCGTCGAAGAACATCGCGACTGGCTCGAACCTCACGCCCAGTTCATGGCGGCGAGCGAAGCCAACCACGGCATCTCGTGGCGCGACTGGCTGACCGCGCCCCAGCCGATTCCGCCGCATCTGACGACGCGGTTCGCCGCGCATCTGGTCTTTCAATTCTTTTTCTTCCGTCAGTGGCAGCGGCTGCGTGACCGGGCCCGGCAGCTCGGCATCCACATCATCGGCGACATCCCGATCTACGTCTCGCACGACAGCGCCGACGTCTGGGCCAACCGCGGGCTGTTCCAATTGGATGAGCGCGGCGTGTCGACGCGCGTGGCCGGTGTCCCCCCCGACTACTTCGCCGCGACCGGCCAGCTCTGGATGAACCCGCTCTACGACTGGAACGCGATGGAACGCGAGGGCTTCGTGTGGTGGATTCGCCGGCTCAAAGCCTCGCTGCAACTCGTCGATCTCGTCCGCCTCGATCACTTCCGCGGGTTTGAAGCCTACTGGTCTGTTCCGGCGGGTGAGACGACGGCCATGCACGGCGAATGGGTTCCCGGCCCGCGAGACAAACTGCTGCATGCGATGCGTAGCGCCCTGACGAACACGGCGTTCGACCCCTCAGCCCCCATCCCTCATCCCTCGTCCCTCGTCCCTCATCCCTCGTCACTGCCCATCATCGCGGAAGACCTCGGCCTGATCACCGAGGAGGTCAACGCCCTCCGCCGCCGGTTCGAGTTGCCCGGCATGAAGGTCTTGCAGTTCATGCTGCCGGGCGAAGCGTGGGACGACACGCGGGCCGACGACTTCGAGCCGAACTCCGTCGTTTACACCGGGACGCACGATAACGACACGTCGCTCGGCTGGTTCCGCTCCGAGATTCTGCCGCATCCCGCCCTGCTCGACCGCCTGCGTCACCACGTCCCGTGCGACGAGTCCCGTTTCGCGTGGGAGTTCATCGAATTCGCCTGGCGCTGCGGTTCAAACATCGCCATCGCTCCGATCCAGGACGTGCTGTCCCTCGATTCCTCCGCGAGAATGAACACCCCCGGAACGTCTGGCGAGGCCACGTCCAACTGGAAATGGAAGCTCACCCCCGGACTGCTGACCGACGACCTCCAGCACCACTTGCTCGCACTGAACCGCGCCACCGGACGATGACGCTCAACGAGCCGGGTCTCGGTTTCTGGGTCAGAAGCCGACCCCTGAGCTCCAGAAGTGTCATGCTATCTATCCCGGACCCAATCCTGCATGGCGCTCATCACACCGCTGGCGCATTCCGTCGCGCGGCGCTTGGCCGTGGTCAGATCGGGTGAGGGTTCGGTCTGGACGAAGCCGTAGAACTTGATCTTGGGTTCGGTCCCCGACGGCCGGATGGCGAGCGTCACGCGGCAATCGGCCGCCTGTCCGTCGAGAATCAGCAGGTTGCCGGTCGGCTCCGGCAGATCGGCGAGCCGGTCGTTCGACGGAAGCGATCGCGATTCGTGTCGCTCGTAATCGCGGACCGTCGTCCAGACGGCCGGCCCACACGCGGCGGCGGGAGCATCCCGGAGCATCCGCATGAGGTGGGCGATCCGCGCGTGACCGGTCGGGCCGGGGGACATGATCGAGACGGTCTGTTCGACGTAGACGCCGTGCCGCGCGTAAAGCTCGTCCAGATGGTCGAGCAATGTTTGGCCGTGCCGCTTCAATTCGGCGGCCAGTTCGAGGACGAAGACGGCTCCGATGGCCGCGTCCTTGTCGCGGCAGTAGGTGCCCGCCATGAAGCCGATCGATTCCTCTGTCGCGAAGACGAAGCGATCCGGTCCGTGGACGTCGATCTCGCGCGCGATGTGCTTGAAGCCGACGAGCACGTCGCTCACGACCCGGACTCCGTAATGCCGGCCGAGGGCGGCCACGAGCGGCGTCGTGACCAGCGTCTCGATAATGAAGTGATCCGGCGACAGCGTGCCGCCCGCCGCGCGGTGGCTCAGCACATGATCGGTCAACAGCGCACCGAGTTGGTTGCCGGTCAGACAGACGAACTCGCCGGATCGGTCTCGCACGGCCACCGCCATCCGGTCGGCATCGGGGTCCGACGCGAGGACCAGTTCGGCTCCCGTCTGTTGGGCGTGTGCGATGGCGGGACCGAAGACTTCGGGCCGCTCGGGATTGGGCAGATGGTCGGGGACGTTGGGGAACGAGCCGTCCAGCGTCCGTTGCGGCTCGAAGATCGAGACGCCGGCAAAGCCGAGTTGCTGCACGACACGAAAGACCGACGATTCTCCGACACCGTGCAGCGGCGTGTAGAGCGCGCGAATGTCTCGCGCGGAGGAGAGGCTTTGCAAACAGACGGCTCTCACATACGCGAGATCCATGAACTCGTCGAGCAGCTTGATCCGGCCGTCGCTCACCGCGGCGTCGAAGTCAACGGATGGGATCTCGGCGGCGGCCTCAACGCATTCGATGATTCCCGCATCGTGCGGCGGCAACACCTGGCCTCCCGTGGACCAGTAGGCCTTGAAGCCGTTGTCGGACGGCGGATTGTGCGAGGCCGAAATTACCACGCCCGTGTGACAGGATTCGGCGATCACGGCGAAGGACAACTCGGGTGTGGCACGCGGCTGGGGAAAGAAGAAGACCTGAAAGCCGTGGGCCGCCAGCACGCAGGCCGTGCGCCGCGCGAACTCCTGCGAGCGATGACGCGAATCAAACGCCACGGCCGCTCGCGGCGGAATACCCTGCTCGAGCAATCCGTTTTCGTCGCACCAGCGCTTCACGTACACCGCCAACCCGCAAGCCGATTCGGCGATGGTGCGATCGTTGATCGTGGCCGAGCCGCAGTCGCTCATCGGACCGCGCCGCCCGCCGGTGCCGAACGGGAGACGCTCCCAGAAGAGGCGGTTCAATTCCGCAAAGTCATCGCACCGAATGAGGTCGAGGAGCCGCCCGCGGTATTCGGCGTACTGCGGCTCCGTCAGCCAGCGACTCAGATTGCCAGCCGCCTCGGGCGCGAG
>JANODP010000540.1:0-11366 GCA_031412755.1 Schlesneria sp.
GCGACATTTGATCGCGACACTTCAACGCATCAAATGTCGCTCCGCGACAACTATTGAATTGCGTTTCGTGACCGTAGGCTGAAGCCTACGGCTACCTTCAGATGCCGCTCTGCGGCAAACACCCGCAATCCTGCGGCAAACACCCGCAATCCGGTTGGGTCAGGAAGTTTGGAGTGCCTGACCCCGGCCGGTGCGCGGTTTCCAGTCGCGGGGATTGCCGGCAGCTACTCGCCCAGCGGGACGCCGTCCTGCAGGTAGCGCCAGTTTTTGAGGAACGCGAGCAGGTCGGCCATTTGATCGACCGTGATCGTCTTCTCGACGCCGACCGGCATCAGCGAGAGGCCGCTCGATTGGAGTTCGTCCACGTCGGTGCGCAGGATCGTTTCCTCCTTCCCTTCGGGCAGACGAATCGTGATCGACGACGCGGTCTCGGCTTTGACGAGGCCGGTGTAGATCCGGCCCTGGTTCGTGGCGAGCGTGTAGCCGAAGTAGTTGGCATCGACCGCGCGGTTCGGATCGAGGATGTTCGTCAGCAGGGAGGCGGGTGTCTTGTTGTACGTGTCGGCCACGTCCGGCCCGACGTTCACACCAATCCCCGCCACGCGATGGCACGTCACGCAGTTCTTCTCGAAGATCGCGCGACCACGGACCACGTCTCCCTTTTTCTCCAGCGCCGGCTGATACGCCGCCACCACGGCCGCCCGGTCGGCCGACACATTTCCCGCGAACAGCTTCTCGGCGCGAGCGGCCAGTTCCTTGTTCCGGTGTTTCGTGAGCCGCGTCTGACGGGTGGCATCGAGTTCGTTCGGTTTGATCGTTCCGCTTTCCAAATCCTTCAACAACCAGTCGCTGGCCGTTTCGTCGGCCAGCAGCACGTCGAGCATCGCACGACGCAGCGGCGGCGTTTGCGAAGTGAATGCGGCGAGCAGCTTCGGGCCGACCGACGGGTCGCGGTGCGATGCGAGAGCGTCGAGGGCGGCCAGCCGCAACGGTGCTTCCGACGACGACGTGGCCAGCTCCAGCAACGAGGCGGCGATCTCGGGTTGCTTCACGAACTGAAGGGTCTTGATCGCGGTGAGTCGGCGCGGCTCTGTCTCGTCGGCGGACAAGAGTGACGTTCGCGCGGACTCGATCAGCGTGCTGGCGGCCCGCGACTCGGCCTCGCCGAGTTGGGCGAGATGCTCTGGCAGCGACTGGCCGCGCCGCGCGATGCCATCCGCCAGGCCGCGCAGTCCCGCCAGTCGGATCTCGCGCGCCGGTGCGGCATCCCACTGGGCGGGATTGAAACCGAGCAGCCGCTTGAAAATCGGACGGGATGCGCCGGGGGCGAGTTGCCGACCAATGATCGCGCTCAGTTCCTCGACCAGTTCCTCGGCCGCGGCCACCGGCTGGGCGAGCGTTTCCCAATCGGTCAGCAATTCGATCAGAAAGGCTTCGGGCGGGTCGGTCTTGAGCGTCCCCACGGCGACGCGCAGCCACGGATCGGCCGCGCCGCGTCGCAGCAGCCGGACCAGCGACGCCCGCGCCTGATGATCGTCGGCGCTGCGGCCGGTCAAATCGAGGGCCAGGCGAAACCGGACCCGATCGTCGGTCTCGTGGCTCACCAGATCGTCGGTCTCGTCCGAGAGCAGTTCGTCCAGATTCTCGCCGATGGCCGAAATCACCTGTTCCCGGACGCGGGCGTCGCGGTTCTCGGTCTCGCTCCACGCGAGAACCGCCGGCGTCAGTCGCGGGTCGAGCGCCTTCAGCAGCCACAGCACGTGCAGCCGGCTGCGCGTCAGCCGGTTCTTCTTCCAATCGAGTTTGAGCGCGTCGAGCACCTCGTCCGGATGGCGTTCGAGCAGCAGACGCGAGGCGGTCTCGCGGTGCCAGGCATTGCGATGTTCCAGCAGTTCGACCAGATCTCCGAGCGCGAGCTTGTGCAGCGGTGCATGAGGCCGCTCTTGCAACGGCGTCGGTTCGACCGCCGTCACGCGCCAGATGCGGCCGCGATCGCTGCCGTCGTTCAAGTCCTTGCGGGTTCGCAGTTCGACGGGCATCCAGTCGGGATGCTCGATCACGGCGCGGTACATGTCGACGACATACAACGCTCCGTCCGGACCGTTCGTGAGGTTGACCGGCCGAAACCACGAGTCGGGGCTGGCGAGAAACTCCTGCCCGTGCTCTCCCGGATGGCTGGTGAACGTCGCCCCCAGCGGCGACAGGATCTCGCGATGCACGAGGCTGCCGGTGGGATCGCAGGTGAACGCGTTCCCCTTGTACTCGGGGGGCAGGGCATCGCCGCGATAGATTTGTACGCCGCAGGCGGCCGTGAATTGATGCTCGTGCGTAAGCGAGGTCGTCCACGTCCGGCAGAGGGGAAAGAGCTTCGAGTGCTCGGCGAACGCGGCCACATCGTGAATGGTCTTCTTCACCGCGAGGAACGGGTTCCGTTTGACGAAGTGATCTTCCAGCACGACGTGCTGCACCGGATTGCGGTTCGAGCAGACGAACCGGTTGCCGTAGTCGTCGAAGCACAACCCAAACTGTCCGTGCCCCGAGACGGCTCCGTACTCACCGGTCAGCGGATGGAAGCGGAAGTCAAACCCCGCCAGAGGCAGCGGCTGGCCCTTCACCTTCCATTCGGGCTTCGCCGCAACGATTGTTCCGCCGCGCAGACCGTTGGCCACATAGACCCAGCCGTCGGGACCGAGCGTCGGATGGTTGGCTCGCAGTTGCGAGTTTCCCTGGTCGAAGCCGGTGAACCACGTCTCTTTCACTTCGGCCTTCCCGTCGCCGTCGCGATCGGCGAAGAAGGCGATCTCACCGGCGAGCGTCACGATCACGCCGTCCTTCCACGGCTGCAATCCGGTCACGAACAGCAACTCATCGGCGAAGACGGAGGCGGTCTCGTACCGGCCGTCCTTGTTCAGATCGAGCAGCCGCTTGATGCGCGACTTTGGCTTCTCATTCGAGCCGGGCTTTGGCCCGTAGGGATAGTCGCGCATCTCGACAACCCACATGGCGAGGTCGTCCCCAAACGCGATGGCCACCGGTGCGATGACCTCCGGCTCACCGGCGACCAGTTCCAGCTTGAGATCCGGCGACGCCAGGACAAAACTCTTCAAAGCCTCATCCACCGACAGCGGACTTTTCACGACGGGTGGCTGTTGTGTGGCACGCTCTGAATCCGTGGAGGGCGTGGTCTTCCGTTCCTGAGCGAACGCCACGCTGTTCGTGGACTCGGGGCATGCCTCCCCAATCACAGCTCCCAACATCAACAGAGTCAGCGTGCTTAGCTGCCCACGACAGGAAGACTTCATCGTCTGACCTCGAAGAACGGGAGATACCAGTTGTAAAACACTGCGACCCATTCACTGTTCATGTACGCCCACTCCAACGGGACGAAATAGGCTTCGAGTAGTCTATGGAGAAACGGTGGACAGAACCCCGAGTCATACACCACGGTCAGTGGACCAACGCTCAGCGGATAACCAACCAGCGTTACCACCGCGGCCGATGCCACCAACCAGCGGCGACGGCGACGCTGCCGAGCCTCGGCATGAGCGATGGCAAAGTCGGCCGGGTTGGGCGTGACGTCTGCTGGCATCGCGGGAGTCTGCATTTCCATTCTGACTCCGGTATTCTCTTGTCCCCTCGCCCCCGTCTTCGGGGGAGAGGGCTAGGGTGAGGGGCTCGAGCGGTGAACCGACTTTGCCACTTCAAACAGCCGAAGAAAGAACCCCTCACCCTAACCCTCTCCCCTCCAAGGCGAGGGGCGAGGGGACAGAGCCAAAGGCAAGAGCTTTCTTCCTGTCTCTTTCCTCGCCGCATGATAGACCGACCGTTCAAGGAATCCCATGCCTCACGCCGCGTTGTTTGTCGCCCGGTTCTGTTCGTCCGCGTGGCTGGGAGCCGCCACGTTGTTTGTCATCGTGGGGATTCGCGAAGTGACGCGGGGCGGCTTTGACGCGGCGACCAAAGACACGCTGGTCGCCCTTCGCTTCCCGGCGTACTACCTGATGGGAGCGATCCTGGTCGGAGCGGCCTGGCTGGCAACGTGCCTCACCGCGGGACATGCAGAGTTGACGAACGGTCGCCGCGCCGTGGCCAATGTCACACTGGTCGCGGTTCTGGCCGTGATGGCTGCCGACTACGTTTGGATTTACCAGCCGTTGCTCGACATGGTCTCGCCTCCCGGACACGACAAACCCGCTTCGTTCGCCGCCTACCACGAAGCCTCAAAGTACGTGAACCTGCTCGGCCTGACGCTGTGCCTCGTCGCGAGCGTCGTCCTGAACTGGCCGTGTTCTGCACCGCGCCTCGACTCCCCGAAGGGATCTCGTCCATGACACCCGTTCTCTTCTCGGTCAGTTACGCCGGGTTTTGGGGCCAGCACAAAATGGGGCTGATTCCGTTTCTGGAAAAGGCCGCGGCGCTCGGCTATCCCGCCGTCGAGATCGGTGGCAAGCGGCCGCATCTGTCGGTGCTCGACTATCCCGACGAAGACTCGGTGCGCGAGGTGAAGGCGACGGCCGACCGGCTGGGGATCGAGATTGCCACGCTGGCCGGTTACACCGACTTCACATCCGGGCGGCAGGCGGCCGAGGTGCCGTTCGTCGAGATGCAGGTCCTGTACGTGCGGCAACTGGCCCGGTTGGCGAAGGCGCTCGGGGCGAAGATCGTGCGCGTCTTCAGCGGCTACTTCACCGATCTTGCCGATCACCAGAGCGACTGGCAGAAATGTGTCGTCGCGTTGCGCGAGTCGGCGGCCGTCGCGGCCGAGTTCGGCGTGACGCTCGGCTTGCAGAACCACCACGATGTCGGCGTCTCGGCCGACGGGTTTGCCGAGTTCCTCGACGACATTAATCATCCGAACCTCAAGGCAATGTTCGACCCGTGGTCGATCGCGCTGCATGGCGATGTCGATCTGTACGAGGCCGCGAAACGAATGGCTCCGCGCATGGTGCAGACGACGCTGGCCGACTACATCCGCATCGACCGCTTCCAGTACCAACCGCCGCTGATCAACTACCGCCGCGTCGATCCGCCCGCGGTGCGAGCCGTCCCGCTGGGCGAGGGATTTCTCGATCTGAACGCCTTCTTCGCGGGCCTCAAGGACGGAGGCTTCGACGGCTATGTGGCCTATGAAATCTGCTCCCCGATTCGCGGGGGAGGGAGCGAAGCCAATCTTGATGCCGCCTCAACCAAGGCCCTCGCCGCCATCCGGCACTGGTGCGAGTGAGGGCCTGCGGCAACCTGTGGGATCACCGTGCGATGCCGGCCTGACCACTGCCTGCGTTTTCAAAGAAAAAGAACTCGAAAGGATGACTCATGTCGATTCGGCATCCCGTTGCAATTCTGGTGGCTTTGTTCCTGGTGGCGGTCTCGCAGTCCGGGCTGGCCGACGAGCCGAAGCCGGCTGAACCGCCGCTCTCGGTCGAGCAGCGCGCGACACTGACGAAGACCTTCGAGAAGTCCCTGGCCGAGTCGACCAAACTCGTTGAAGCCGACCCTAAGAACACGAACGCCTACTCGCGTCGCGGCGATGCCCTGTTCTTTCAGGCGCGGTTCGACGAAGCCGTGGCCGACTACGAGCAGATGGTGAAGCTCGACGAGACCCTCGGGAGTTCCCACTGGCGGCGCGGGATCGCGTTCTTCTACGCGGGCCGTTTCAAGGAGGCGGCGGCTCAGTTCGAGAGCTATCACTCGTTCGATCAGGTCGATCGCGAGAACGGCATCTGGCGGTATCTGTCGCAGCACAAGGCGTACGGCCAGAAGAAGGCCCGCGAAGGACTGCTCAAGTATGAGAAGGACGATCGCGAACCGTTCCCGTCCGTCTACAAACTGTTTGCCGGAACGATGACGCCGCAGCAGATCCTCGATGCGATCGACAAGGCCGAGATCGGCAAGGACGAACGCGAGAAGCGGCTGTTCTACGCGCACCTCTACATCGGGCTGAATCACGCCGTCGAGGGAGAGGATGCCGCCGCCCAGCGGCATCTGCGTCTGAGTACGCTCAACAAGTGGGGGCCATCCGCCGGCTACGGTCCCGCCTACATGTGGCAGGTCGGACGGCTGCACGAAGAGTTGCTCAGAACGAAGCCCGCGAAGAAGTAAGCCGAACGAAGACAAACGGACTCGGAGGACGGTCATCATGGCCGATGACGACTTGCAGCAGATTCACGAATCCGAAAAGCGGGCCCGCGAGGCCGAACGCCGGAAGTGGGATTCGTACTTCGATCGTGAGCCTGATCTGACAACTCTGAGGTTGGCGACGAAGATTTGCTGCGTCGGGTTGGTGTCACCCGTCGTCATCGCTCTGGTATGGAAATTCGTGACCTACAAACAGTACAGCGAGCTGCCGAACAATCTGGCGACCCTGATTTGTGCCGCCGCCGGTTTCGCACTGATCTATGCCCCGCTGGGAGCCGCGTGCGGTTTTGTGGCCCATCGACTGTGCCGAAACTCATCGGTTTCCGAACGCCTCATGGCCGTCGTGCTGGCGTTGCTGGTCGTGGCGATGGCGTTCGGCTGGCTGCTCTGGCTGCTGCTGATTCTACGCTGAGCAGTCAATCGGACCGGCCGGTATCACTTCAAAACTAGCCCGACGCGCGAGTGAGGGTCGAGGATGGACGGGAGTTGAAGCCCTCCTTCGTGGTCGAAGGTCATCGCCGCGCCTATAACTTCGCGTCACGATCCGTCCGCCGTTCCGAAGCCCTGCCATGTCGATCATCTCACGCCACGAGTCGCTGCCCGGGACGTACACGTTGCAAACGGAGCTTTGGCTGCCGCGAAAGATCCGGGAAGTTTTCGACTTCTTCGCGGATGCCCACCGCCTGGAAGAGATCACACCACCGTGGCTGCACTTTCACGTGCTGACCCCCAAGCCAGTGCCGATGTTTGCCGGAACGACGATCGACTACACGCTGCGTCTGCACGGCATCCCGCTTCGCTGGCAGAGCGAGATCGGCGAGTGGGAGCCGCCAAACAGCTTCGTCGACCGCCAGCTTCGCGGGCCCTATCGACTGTGGCATCACCGGCACACGTTTGAGGAGCGAGACGGAGGTACGCTGGTCATGGATCGTGTCGATTACGCCGTTCCCGGCGGACCGCTCGTGCATTGGTTGGCGGTGAAGCGAGACCTCGAACGGATCTTCGCCTTCAGGCACCAGAAGCTGGTCGAAATCCTCGGGCAGCCGTCCAACGCAGTGGTTTGAGATTTCCCGTTCGCTTCCGCATCGACTTCCCCGCTCAGCGTGGCGAACGTTTGTCTGTCACGGTCGTTGATTGAAGCGCGTGCGAGGCTGTGGTACTTCTCTGCGCCGAATTCTTCACCACCTGCCGCTTTGAAATGCCGACATGACCCCGATTGTTGCGACGTATCGGCTGACGTGTGCTGCCGACGAGGTCGAACGCTTGAGTCGCGACATCGCGCTGGAACAGACCGTCGAAGTTCCCGAGTCGCTCATCCAGTGCGACCGGTTGCGCGACGCGGTGGTTGGCCGGGTCGCCTCCATGGTTGCTGTCGAGGGATCGGCGAATCAATTCGACGTGCGGATCGAGTACCCCGCCGATCTCGCGGCGAGCGGACTCGGTTCGCTGTTGAATCTCGTCTACGGCAACATCTCGCTCAAGCGATGTACCCGACTGCGCGACGTGAGTCTGCCGGCATCGCTGTTGTCGGGTTATCGCGGCCCCAAACTGGGTGTGGCCGGGCTGCGACGCCTGCTCGGTGTGTTCGGACGGCCGCTGCTGGCGACGGCCCTCAAACCGCGCGGCTCAACTCCCGAACAACTGGCCGCGCGGGCGAACGAGTTCGCCGCCGGTGGCGGCGACCTGGTGAAGGACGATCACAATCTCGTCGATGTCCACTTCGATGACTTCCGCCGCCGAGTCGAACTCTGCCAGCAAGCCGTGATCGCCGGAAGCCGGCAATCGGGTCGCCCGTGCCTGTACTTTCCCAACCTCGCCGCGCCCGCCGGTCAGTTGGAGCGACAGGCCGAGTTTTTGGTGAAGCTCGGCGTGCGCGGTGTGCTCATTTCGCCGATGATCGTCGGACTCGATCAGGTTCGATACCTGGCCGGGAAGTATCCGCTGGCGTTTCTCGCCCACCCGACTTTTGCCGGGGCGTACTTTCACGATCCCAGTCACGGCATCGAACCGGGCCTGCTGCTCGGGACGTTGTTTCGTCTGGCGGGCTGCGACGGCACGATCTATCCGAATCTCGGCGGTCGCTTCTCGTTCACCTCCGACGACTGCCAGCAGATCGCGGCGCGAGCGCTCGCTCCGCTCGGAGACCTGCGTCCGGCGTGGCCCGCGCCGGCGGGAGGGATGTCGTTCGACAACATTCCCCGGATGGCGAGCGAGCACGGCGCGGACGCCATCTTTCTGATCGGGGGCGCGTTGCTCGGTGATTCGTCCGATTTGCGAACCAGTACCGCGCGGTTCCTGTCGCAGATCGAGGGCCTCTTCCCGTCGAGCAAAAGTTCGCCCGCGGAAGCGATGCCCGCCGGGTTGAGCGACGAGGTGATCTCGGCCTGCGAGTGGCCCGGCTCGCCACTCCCCCAACGTCTGCTGGAGCATCTTCGTTTTCTGAGCGGCTTCCGCTGGGAGGGCCGCGAGCCGGTCGCCTACAAGGTGAACGACGAACTGCCGTTTCGCGATGTGTCCCGCACGGAGTTGATCGGCAGTTCGGGCGAGCAGACCGCGTTCGATATCCGCTATTTCGAGGTCGCGCCGGGCGGCCATTCCAGTCTGGAAAAGCATCTCCACACGCACGTCATCATCGCCGCACGAGGGGTTGGAACGCTGCTCAGCGGGGAGATTCAAATCCCGCTCCAACCGTTCGACGTGGCTTACGTCCCACCCCTCCAGGTCCATCAACTGCGGAACGAGTCCGCGGAACCTTTCGGCTTCTTCTGCATCGTCGATCACGACCGCGACCGGCCGATGAAGCCGTGACCGGTGTGTTGGTGTGGCGCTGCTGTTGAAGAACTCGCGGAAAGGGTTTGCAACCTGGCGGGTTTGCAACCTGTCCGTCCCGGCTTTCACGTCGCTGTCTGTAGCTGAGTTCGCAAGAACTCAGCCCAACGCGCTGTGATGAACTGAGTTCTTGCGAACTCAGCTACAGGCCCACGAGTTATCCGGTTGACAAACCGACCCGTGTCCCGTTTCATCGGCCCAATCGTCACGACCCGTCCCCCAAACCGAGTCGGGTGGGGCCGAGATCATTTCCGAAGTCGAGTCTTGCCCCCGGTGAAGCGACAGTCCTAGAATCTCGCGTGACTTTGCCGAACGAAGGGGATGGTGGACCTGGTGGGATGTTAGACTTCCTCGCCAGTTCCCCACGGGCGGCAAGAACGGATCGACGGTAGCGGTCGTGCGACCCGCGGTCAGTTTTCGGGTTCGGTCGAGGCTTGGCAGGACGATGTTCGGCGAATCAGTCTCCTCAAACCGCCGATGACATTCAGGACGTGACGAGTGCGCGAAGGTGGATGATTTGTCGGTCGATCGAGTTGGCGGTTTCGAGCCGCTGAATTGTGGCCGTGAGTGAATTGGTCGGGTGGGGTAACAGGTTTCGAGCGGAGTTTGGTCATCATGGCGATCAGCAAAAAATATCTGAGTCTCGAAGAAGCCGCCGGCCTGCTGAAGCTGAAGAACGACGAATTGATTCGCCTGCGCGAGAAGGGCGAGATTCGCGGCTTCGCCGATCGCGGCACCTGGAAATTCAAGGCGGACGATGTCGAGGAATTCCGCCGACGCCGCCAACCCGACTCGGACCCCAGCGTGCCGATCATGGATGACGACGATCTGGGCGAGCGGTTGATGAGCGATCCCGACCTGCAGACGTTCAGCAGTTCCGAAAACGCACTCGATGACGAAGACGACGAACTCGGCCGTCAGGCGACCGTGATCCGCAAGGGCCGCGGGAGCACATCCGACAGCGATGTCCGGCTGGTGCTCGATGATGGGCTCAGAGGTCGATTGACCGGCAGCAGCGGCGAACTGCCTGTCCTCGAGATGGGCAAGTCCGACAGCGACGTCCGGCTCGTGGGTGATTCGTCACCCCGCCTGAAGCCGGACAGCGACAGCGACGTCAAGCTGGTGAACCCGCTGGTGGCCGCTCCCGACTCGGACAGCGACGTCAAACTCGTCAACCCCTCCGGTGTGGGAGGTGGACTGCGGGCAGGCGACTCGGACAGTGATGTTCGATTGGCGCCGCTCTCCGGCAGTGACAGTGACGTGAAGCTGGTCGATCGCGGGTCGGGTGCGGGCAAGAAGGGGATGACGAGCGACAGCGATGTCGCGCTGCTCCCGGCACTCCCCGGATCGGGCATTGGCTTGGGCGGGATGGCGCTCTCGATGGATGAGGACGATTCCGGGATGGGTGGTTCGGCGCTGATGGACCCGGATGACGACTCGTCCATCACGCTCCCCGGCGACAGTGGAATTCGATTGAGCGGCGACAGCGGCATTCAACTCCGTCAGCCGGCCGACAGCGGAATCCTGCTCGAAGGCGCCGACAGTGGAATTCGGTTGAGCGCCGCAGACAGCGGCCTGCGGCTGGGGGGCGACAGCGGATTCCGGCTCGCGGGAAGCAGCAGCAACAAGCTCAAGGGGGGCAGCAGCAAGAATCTCAAAGGACGGAAACCTGCCGACGATCTCGACTCGACCTCGCCGATGATGTTCGCACAGGATGACGACGACCTGAGTTCGACCTCGCCAATGTTGCTCGGCGCGGACGATGACGATCTGAACACCACCGACCTCGAAATGCCATTGCTCTCGGATGAGGAGGGTGGCTCGGGGGCGAAGCGCGGCGCCGTCGTCATGTTTGACGACGACGACGCCGATGAGACGGCGGGGACGCTGGTCAAGAAGGGCGGCAAGAAGTCGGGCGGAGATTCGGAATTCGATTTCGATGACGAAGTCAGCGTGGAAGACGACGAACTCGAAGTCAGCGATGAGGTGCTCGGGGAGGACGACGAACTCGAAGATCTCGACGCCTTCGATTCCGATGAGGATGAGTTCGACGAGAGTTTCGAGGCGGGTGCCAGCCAGATCGGGTTTGGCCGTCGGCAGGACAAGGTCGTTGTTCCGCAGGAGGCCGAGTGGGGTACCGGCTTCTTCCTGGGGCTGCTGGCCTCCTCGTTCGTGTTGATGGCCGCCGCGCTGTTGTCGGTCGACCTGCTGCGGATGACCTGGGCCGGCAACGAATCGGCCGTTTATCAGGGCGAGTTGATGGGCATTTTCGCCGGAATGTTCCAGTAACACGAGCGGAAAACTGTTCCTCCGCCAACTCGAAGCGTGAGTTTTGAAGTTGCGCTTTCAGGGATTTCAGCCCCAAAGGGGCGCAGTTATGCCAGCCCGGGGCAAGCGACCAG
>JANODP010000541.1:0-3022 GCA_031412755.1 Schlesneria sp.
CCAGAACACGTCGAGATCGTCAAGCAAGGTAAGAATGCGATCGACACTTGGCGCGCGAAGAACCCGACCATTGCGCTCAATCTCGATGGGGCCAAGTTGAGACGGGCATACCTGTTCCGGTTCAATCTGAGAGGCGCCAAACTGATCGGAGCGGACCTGCGCGACACGGATTTGACTGCGGCCGACCTAAGTTGGGCTGATCTGCGCGGGGCTAACATCGAAGGAGCCATACTGGCATTTACCACCTTCGCCAATGTAGATCTTTCTGAGGTGCGCGGGCTGGATACGGTCGAACATGAAGCCCCGAGCAGCATCGGCATCGACACGCTCTACAAGTCCCAAGGGAAAATTCCCGAGGTGTTCCTGCGGGGCTGCGGTGTGCCGGATGCGCTGATCACGTACCTCCCGTCGCTTATCGGGGCGATGGAACCGATTCAGTTTCAATCGTGCTTCATCAGCTACAGCAGCAAGGACGATGAATTCGCGCGGCGGCTCTACGACAAGATGCGCGGCGAGAAGCTGCGGGTCTGGTTTGACCAGGAAGACTTGCAGGGAGGCAAGAAGTTCATGGAGCAGATTGATCGGGCGATTCAGGTGAACGACCGGCTGTTACTCGTGCTCTCGGAGAGCAGTCTGAAGAGCGAGTGGGTGAAGACCGAAATCCGCAAGGCGCGCCGGGTCGAACGGAGCCAAGGCCGCCGCAAGCTGTTCCCGATCCGGCTGGTGAGCGTCGGCCGGCTGGAGAAATGGAAGTGCCTCGCCACGGACCCCGACGAAGACCTCGCCGCCGAAGTCCGGTCGTATCACATCCCCGACTTCTCGAACTGGAAAGACCACGACGCCTTCGAGGCCGCCTTTGCCGATCTCCTCCGCGACCTGCGGGCCGAGGCGTAACGGCGATCGGCCAGAGAGATCTGACTCCGCGCGGCGCGGGTGTTCACTCTGTTGGAGCCGGGTCGCTCGCTTCGATGAAGGCAGTTTCACCTCGATTGTCGCGAAATATCACGAACGCTTTCATCCCCGAAATCTTTCCCCCATGAAGCTCGTACTCGGTGTTGCATGAATCCGCTGTCTGTCACCTGTCCCGACTGCGGCAAGCGCTACCGTTTACCGGAAGGTTTCGCACGCCGGACGATCCGGTGCCGCGAGTGCCAGGCATCCATTCCCGTGAATGCCGACACGGATGACGAACCGGATCTGCCAGCGGCGCCGAAGATCACGCGCCGCAAACTCCCGAAGCGCAGGGATCCCGCCGAACCGGACGATGAGGACGAAGAGGATGACGGTCGCCCGGTCGCAAAACGGAGACGGTCGGGATCGCGGTCCAGAAATCGACCAGTCTCGCCGTTCTTGATTGCCGCCGTTGTCACCCTGATCTATTGGGCGTTGCTGGGGATCATCGCGCTCATGCCGGGACAATGGGTGTGGTCGCTGGTCGGACTCCTTCCCAATGCCCTCGTGTTCCTGATCTGGGGCATGGCCGGGATCACACTCGTCGTCCAGGAAGAGAACGAAACGCACGCGATGATCTGTTGGTCGTCGTTCTTGTTGTTCCTGACGCCCTTCGTGCCGTGTATCGCGTTCGTTTCCCTGATGGGGTTGGTGCTGATCCTGTTTTACGGTTTGACGAAACTGGAAAAAACGGGTCCGTATGTGCTGATGATCTTTCTGGCGATTGGCATGCTGACGGTCATGGGTCTGGTCGCAGCCCAAAACCCGAACATACCGCTGTAGGGGTGTGCCGAGTTTCGTGAGGCGGGCATCGCCCACCAGAGGAAAAAATACTGGGCGATGCCCGCCCTACGGAACGGCCGCCGCAAGCTGTTCCCGATCCGGCTGGTGGGCGTTGACCGCTTGGAGAAATGGAAGTGCCTCGCCACGGACCACGACGCCATCGAGGCCGCCTTTGCCGACCTGCGCGCCACTGCGTAATCGGCGTCGAACAGCCTGCTGAAAAACGCGTGCCACGGCTGTGTCAGCCGTGAGAGCGAGGAATAGCCTCCCGACATCCGCACGGCTGACACAGCCGTGGCACGCGATCAACAGGCGGCTAACTCACCGTTCGCTTGGACCGCTCGCGTTCGCGTCGTTCGATGGCCTCCATCGTCGGTTGTGGGATCGCGGCGATGAGTTTTCGGGTGTAGTCGTTTTGCGGGTTGGCATAGATGGCGTCCGAGGGGCCGAACTCGACGATCTGGCCCGCGTTCATGACGGCCATCATGTCGGACATGAACTTCACGACGCTCAGGTCGTGGCTGATGAAGATGTAGGTCAGGCCGCGCTTCTCCTGCAGGTCTTTCAGCAGATTGAGAACCTGCGCCTGGACACTCACATCGAGCGCCGAGACCGATTCGTCGCAGATCAAAAAATCGGGCTCGACGGCCAGTGAGCGGGCGATGCAGAGTCGCTGGCGCTGTCCGCCGGAGAATTCGTGCGGATAGCGATGCAGATGTTCGGCGAGCAGGCCGACTTCGTCGAGCAGACTCGCCGCGCGATCGCGCCGGTCGCGCGAGTTGGTGCCGAGACGGTGGACGCTCATCGCCTCGGTCAGCATGGCCTCGACGGTCATGCGCGGGTTGAGCGAACTGTATGGGTCTTGAAAGACGATCTGCATGCGGCGTCGCTGGCGTCGCAGTTCCGCCCCGCCGAGGCTGGTCCAGTTGGTGCCGTCGAAGGTGACGGTCCCGTCGGTGATCGGGAGCAGCCGCAGGATCGCTCGCCCCGTCGTCGTCTTGCCGCAGCCTGACTCACCGACCAGCCCGAGCGTCTGGCCTTTGTAGACGTTGAAGCTGATCCCATCGACGGCCTTCACATGTCCAACCGTCCGCCGCAGCAGGCCGTGCTTGATGGGGTAGTAGACTTTGAGGTTTTCGACTCGCAGGAGCGGAGGCTGGCCGTCGGGAACACGTGAAACGGCGTCCTGAATGTGTACTTCGGAGCGGGGGGCGGGGGCCCCCCCCCCCAGCGGGGGTGGCAGGGGGGGCGGGTTGAGGGGGGGCCCGCCCCCCCCGCCCGGCCAGGG
>JANODP010000542.1:0-6994 GCA_031412755.1 Schlesneria sp.
GCGACAACGGCAATGGCGAACTTCTTCACGGCTCTGTCGACATCCTGACGCGGAAGATCCCGGGTTGACCGGGGGCACATCAGCCGCAGGGCGCTAGCCCAATGGCACTTACTTTAGAAAGTAGTAGGCACATTCCATGTGCCGTGACCTGCATTTTGCGGACGGCACATGGAATGTGCCTGCTACTTGCAACGTAAAGTAAGTGCCATTGGGCGCTAGCCCGCGGTTACTGCCGGACGAACCGAGGGCTAGCGCCCTGCGGCTCATCTGGTGAACCCATAGTCGTGATGCAGCACTACGCAAGAATGTCCTGGAGCACACGGCCTTCGTCGGTGGGACCGATGAGGCGGTTGTTGAGGCCCTGGAAGGCATAACTGAAACGGTGGGGATCGAGGCCGAGCAGGTGCAGGATCGTCGCCTGCAGGTCGCGGATGCTCACCGGATTTTCGACCGGGTGGTAACCGAAATCGTCTGTCGTGCCGTAGGCCAGGCCCCCCTGGATGCCGCCTCCCGCGAGCCACATGGTGTAGGCATAGGGATGATGGTCGCGGCCGATGTAGCCTTTCTTCAATTCACTGCGGACGTTGTTCTGCATCATCGGCGTGCGGCCGAACTCGCCGCCCCAGACGATGAGCGTTTCATCGAGCAAGCCGCGCTGCTGGAGGTCGATCAGCAAACCGGCGATCGCCCGTTCCGTCTGCTGGCACTTGATCGGCAGCGTCTCGTCGATGCTTTCGCCGAGCGACGAACCGTGATGGTCCCAGCCCCAGTCGTAGAGTTGCACGAACCGGACGCCGTTCTCGATCAGGCGCCGGGCGAGCAGGCAGTTGTTGGCGAACGTCGGATCGTCCCCCTTGTAGAGGACCCGCGGATCGTCGGCACTTTCGGCGGGCGAAACGAAGCCGGGCCTGGCTCCGTACAGATCGAGCGTTTGCTGAGACTCGCGCGAGATGTCCATCACCTCGGGCACCGCCATCTGCATCCGATACGCCAGTTCGTACTGCGCGATGCGGGAGATCGTCTCGGCATCGCCACTGTGACGATGCTCGGTCTCGTTCATTTCGGCCACCGCGTCGAGCATCCGCCGCCGCAACGCGCGATCGATCCCCGCCGGATTGTTGAGATACAGCACGGGATCGCCCGAGGTCCGGCATTGCACGCCCTGGTACACGCTCGGCAGGAAGCCCGAACCCCACAGCGACTTGCCCGCGTCCGGCGTCTTGCCTCCCGACAGCAGGACCACGAAGCCCGGCAGATTTTCGTTCACGCTGCCGAGACCGTAAGTGACCCACGAACCGAGTGACGGACTGCCCAGTCGCGGCGTTCCCGTATGCACGAACAGTTGCGCGGGAGCGTGGTTGAACTGCTCGGTGTGGACGGTGCGAATGACGCACATTTTGTCGGCGAGCTTCGCGAGGTTCGGCAGCAGTTCGCTGAGGAATTGTCCGCTCTGACCATGCCGTTGAAACTCGAACTGGCCCGCCAGCACCTTCGGCACGCCCTTGATGAACGCAAACCGCTTCCCTTCCAGAAACGACTGCGGCGCGTCCTGCATGTGGAGTTTTTTCAGCTCCGGCTTGTAGTCGAACAGTTCCAACTGCGAGGGCGAACCGGCCATGTGCAGGTAGATCGCCCGCTTCGCCCGCGGCGCGATCATCGGCGGCTTCGGGGCGAGCGGATTCGCGGCCTGACCCTCGCGAGCGGCCAGCGCGTTGAGGGCCAACGCACCAAAACCAAGTCCGCCGGTCTGGAAGAAGTGACGGCGTGTGATGTTCTGCAAGTGATTCATCGCATTGATCTCTGGGTAGCTGAATTCGCAAGAATTCAGTCAGTTCCGTACTACTAACGCTTCGTTTCTTCGCGTGCCGCGAAGATTTTCAACGCCAAGCCGCAAAGTCGCAGAGACGCAAAGAATCGCACGATCTGGAAATCCTGATAGAAGCCGCCCACGGTAGATGGCTGGCTTCGTCAGTCAGTGACACTCTCTGACTTTGCATCTTGGCGACTTTGCGGCTTTGCGTTTCTCTTCGATGGGATTTGGGTTGCGGGGCACTCAGTTTCGAGTCAGAAATTCGTCGAGATTCAGAATCGCATTCGCCGTGACGATCCAGGCGGCGAACTCAGCCGGCTTCATGGTGGCGGCGTTCGCTCGGCTGGACTTGATGATTGCCTCAGCCTTCTCTGGTGCGGCTTCCAATGCCGCTTGAGTGTCGCGTTGCAGTCGGACCAACGGCGCGGCTTCGCCGTCGCGGAGCGGTCGAACGAGAGCCAGTCGCAGGCCGCGTGCGGCTCGGGATTCGGCATCGGCACCGTCGGTCACCATCCGTTTGGCGAGTGCGGCGGCCGCTTCGAGGTAGACGGGATCGTTCAGCGTGACGAGCGCCTGCAACGGCGTGTTCGTGCGAATGCGACGGACCTGACAAACCTCACCGCTGCCGGCATCAAACGTGGTGAGCGACGGATACGGCGTCGTCCGTTTGAGGTACGTGTACAGGCCGCGACGGAAGCGGTCCTCTCCTTCGGCGTCGATCCACTTCTGGCCGTTGTAGGTCGATCGCCACATCCCGGCCGGTTGGGGCGGCATCACGGACGGGCCACCCCTCTTCAGCGATAACAGGCCGGAAACCGCCAACGTCTGGTCCCGCACAACTTCGGCGCTCAACCGGTAGCGGGCACCGCGCGACGCGAGCACGTTCCGAGGGTCGGCCTCACGCAGCGCGGGGTTGATCTCGGACGCCTGCCGATAGGCGTCGCTCATCACGATCGACTTGATCAGCGTCTTCAACGACCAGCCTCCATCGCGGTACTCGGCCGCGAGCCAGTCGAGCAGCACAGGGTTGGACGGCGGAGCACCCAGTGCCCCGAAGTCTTCTTCAGTCTCGACGATCCCCAGCCCGAACAGTCTCGCCCAGACGCGATTCGCCCAGACACGCGGCGTGAGCGGGTTGTCCCGGCTGACCAACCACATCGCCACACCGAGTCGATTTTGCGGCGCCCCTTCCGGCAGCTTCCCAAACTCGGCCGGGACCTGGGGAGTCACCGCGTCGCCTAGATCGAGGAAGTTGCCTCGCTTGTGAATCTTCGTGACGCGCTGCTTCGCCAACGGCAACTCGCGCAGGATCGGCAGCAGCGGCTGGCCTGCCTCGAAGTCCTTCAACGTTTTCTGCGCCGCGGCGAGGGCCTCGCGCGCTCGCCGCGTTTCCTGTGATTCCTGTGACGGTGTCAGGCTGGCCGGATTGGCGTCACTGGTGCTCAATCGGAACTGCGCGAGGACCAGCCGATCGCCGTAGTTCTGTGTGATCGTCACCCGCAGCTTCGCATCGGCTTCGACCGCGAGTCCCTCCGCGAAGTCAAACAGCGCGACATGCCGCTCGCGCTGACGAGGACTGACGGCCCACCCGGTCTTCAATTCGCCATCGATCGCCGCCGCCACGGGCCAACCCTCCTGCGAGAAGTCGGCACGAGGAGCGATCAGTTTGACCGGACTCGCCACGTCGCCGCTGACCAACTCCACCACGAACTCCGACACGACGAAGTTCGGATCGGCCGGCTTCCGCCCCACACCGAGCTGGCCATCGGGCAACTTCGTCGGAATCGCTTCCAGACGCAGAACCGTGTGACGTCCCGCACTCAGCGCGATCGTCACCGTGTAGGCGTCGTCGTTCTCAAGCTTGCCTTTGGCGACCACGGAGCCATCGTCCTGCGAAGTCAGTGTTGCCCCGCTGCGGGCTTTCGTCTCAACGACCTTCGCCGCTTTCCATTTGGCTTCTTCGGCAGCAATGAGCTTCGCGTCGGCATCGGCCGCCTGCTTCACCTCGGCCTCCACGGCTTTGAGGCGAGCCAGCAGCTTCTCCTGCTCGGTTCGCTGGGCGGCGGTGAGCACCGGAATGCGCGGCGAATCGTCGTAACGGTCGGCATCCTCGGTCTGATTGAAGAGGGCGTAGAAACGGTAGTAGTCGCTCTGCGAGATCGGATCGTATTTGTGTGTGTGACACTTCGCGCAGCCCATCGTCAGGCCCATCCAGACCTGCATGGTCGTGTCGATCCGATCCTTGACTGCGACGGTGCGGAACTCTTCGTCATCGGTTCCCCCTTCGTCGTTCGACATCGTGTTCCGATGAAAGGCGGTGGCGATCAGTTGCTGCTCGGTCGCGTTCGGCAGCAGATCTCCGGCGAGCTGTTCGACGGTGAACTGATCCAGCGGCATGTCGGCGTTCCACGCGCCGACGACCCAGTCGCGCCACGGCCACATCGTCCGTCCGAGATCCTTTTCGTAGCCCTTCGTGTCGGCATACCGCGCGAGGTCGAGCCACATCCGTCCCCAGTGCTCGCCAAACTGCGGCGACTTCAGCAACTCGTCCACGAGTCGTTCATACGCCGCGGGCGACGGGTCGCGGGCGAAGGCATCCGCCTGCTCCGGAGTCGGCGGCAGTCCGATCAGATCGAGGGACAACCGGCGCAACAGCACCTGCGGCGACGCGGCCTTCTGCATCGTCAAACCCTTCTTGGTGAGTTCATCTTTGACGAGATCATCGAGCGAACCGGCCGGTTTCACGACCGGCTCGAACGACCAATGACGCTGCCACTTCGCCCCCTCGGCGACCCAGCGGCGCAGCGTCTCGATCTGCTCCGGCTTGAGTTTCTTGGTCGCCTTCGGCGGCGGCATCACAACGTCCGGATCGGTGCTCGTCAGCCGCTCAATGAGACTGCTCTGTTCCACCGACCCGGCCACGATCGCCGCTCCCCCGTCGCGCGGCTTCTTCGCCTCGGCTTCGAGATCCAGCCGCAGCCCGGCCTGACGTTCGTGTTCGTCGGGACCGTGACAGGCAAAGCAATTCGCCGACAACACGGGCAACACATCGCGAGAAAACTGCACCGGTTCCGCAGCGCGAACGGAAACCGGCAGCAGGGCAACGAGCAGAAGAGTCGTGTACTTCATGATGAGACAAGCGGCTTTGAGGAAGTCAGTGCGTCTTGTATTCGTGGGCTGTTGCTGAGTTCGCAAGAACTCAGTTCGCTATCATGTGTTGGGCTGAGTTCTTGCGAACTCAGCGACATGCAGGAGATGGCTCGGTCTGTCATGCGAACTCAGTTCTTTTCCGGAGCGGTCGGCTTGGGGCGGTTTGGGCACGGGTGCTCGAACGGCAGCTTGCCGCCGCGCCACGAGCCTTTCGCGTCGTGCTTGAGTTCGGCGTATTTTTGCGCGAGTTCCAGCACCGCGTCGTCGCTCTTGTCGACGTGCAGCGAGAGCCAGTCCCCTTCGACCCCTTTCTTCGCGACTCGAATCCCCGCCGCGAGTCGGCCGCGATGATCGCCGCCGGCGCAGTCGGCCGCGATGAGGGCCGCCATCAACCGATCGGCCACGCTTCCTTCGGTCTCCTCGTAAGCGGCCGCCATCGTGACGACGACCGCGCGTCCGGTCAGCGTGTTCCCCTGGCAGCAATAGAACCGGCCGGTCATGGCGGCCCAGTAACGGCTGCCCGCGGGGGCGTTCGTCGGATTGTGGACGGCGGCCCGGCCCTGCATGTCGATGATCGCCAACTGGCGCAATTCGGCGTCCGGGTCGTCCTTGAGCAACTCGAAGATCACCGCCTCGGGACGCTTCCCTTGCTGGAGCATGTCGAGAGCCGGCTCGCCCCATTTCGGCACATGGTGATGTTGGGTGCAAAACGCACCGACGTCGGCGCGAACGTAGGGGACCACCTTGCCCACCGCGGGATACTTGCTGGCAACAGCCGCGCCGCAGACCTGGTTCTCGGGATCAACCGCGACGATCGAGAACGTGGCCGTGATGTCCCCCGGCGCCGCGTCCAGTGCGTCGGGCGGAGCCGCTTGGACTGAACTCGCCAGCGTGGTCGCCCACAAGGCCAGGGCCGTCAGACACCGTCGATTCATCATTGTTCTCCGGAGAAATGGACTGGCTGCCGTCCGACAAGTCGCAGGGACTGGCTGTCGGCCCGCGGTTCCGTACATTGGGTAGTGGGTCAGTTTGACGAAGGACCAAGTGTGGCACGCCCTGAGTCCCCGAAGGGCGTGGTATTTTGGGGGCTTGGTTCCACGCCCTTCGGGGACTCAGGGCGTGCCACTCAAACTGACCCACTACCGTCCATTGAATCGGGGGCGCCGCCAAAGGCAGGCAAACCACGATTGTTCCGGACTCAAACACGACTGTGACGAGCTTCGCACTGCGTGGCAAGTCCCACATCCTGCGGCAAACATCGGCCGGATTGTCTTCCGCTTCCCTCTCGACGCCGGCATGATGCCTCTGGCTGAGACCACCGATGTCAGTCACAATGGGCGCGGATCTCGACGTCCGCGATTTCTGTCTGGAAGCCCGCAGAGGTTGGCTCTGAAGTTTGTTTGGGAAGACGTCCCTTTGCCCGGAAGGACTCTTTGATGCTCGATGTCGGTTCGTTTCGAGCGGGAACTTGCCGCGGCTTCAGTCGGCGCTCGTTCCTGCGACTGGCGGGTTCGGTGCCGCTGGCGCTGGGGCTGCCGGGTGGTGTGGCGTGCGCGTCGCAGCCAGCCAAAGCTCGTTCGGTGATCTTCGTGTTTCTGTGGGGAGCACCCAGCCATCTCGACACGTGCGATCCCAAACCCGACGCGCCCGCCGAGTACCGCGGTCCGTTTGGTGTCATTCCCACGCGGACTCCCGGAGTGATGTTCACCGAATTGTTGCCGCGCATCGCCGACGGCCGGCGCATCGCGTTCACCAGCCACCGCGACGGCAATGCCGAGATCTACGTCATGAGTGCCGATGGTTCCGAACTGCGGCGCGTCACCCACAGCGCGGATCGAGACGACTACGCCGAGTGGCATCCCGATGGCCAGCGGCTGGTGCTCGTGAGTGAGCACGACGGCAAGCACGATCTCTTCCTGCTGAGCCTGCCGCGCTGACATTGGTTTCCGGGCTCTGCCACCTGCATGTAGCTGAGTTCGCAAGAACTCAGCCCAACTCGCGATGAGGAACTGAGTTCTTGCGAACTCAGCTACG
>JANODP010000543.1:0-14187 GCA_031412755.1 Schlesneria sp.
CACCGTGTTTGATCCCTCGTTCCTGGCCCCTCGCCCCGGCTTGGCGGGGAGTGGGTTAGGGTGCGGGGCGAGCCACACAGAGAAGAACCCCTCACCCTAGCCCTCTCCCCTCCAAGGCGAGGGGCGAGGGGACAAGAAGGCCGAACGTGTGCTGTCGTGTGTGAATGACCTTTCGTGTTTGAGCCGCAAGCGGGCCGCTTGAGGCAACGTGGGAGACTTCAAAAAATGACCGTTGTCGAAACTCCTCAAAGCCGCAGCCTCGCCGCGGTCGCCCGGTGCGACATCACGCCTCCGGTCGGGATCTATCACCGCATGTGGGGAGCCGCCACGCACGAGCGATCGACCGGCGTGCATCGGCCGCTGACTGCGACGGTGTTGATGCTCGCACCGTGTGGCTGGGGTCCGAGTCTTCGAGGCCCCCAGCGATTCGCGATCACGCCCCCTGGGGGCGGCGAAGACGCCGACCCCAGCCACACGAGTTGCCGTGAGAATGAGATACGCGTCGTCATCGCCATCGATCACTGTCTGCTGTGGACGGCCGAGATGAACGCGCTGCTCGACTCGGTGAGTTCTGCCACGGGAATCGAACGCGATGCGCTCACGGTCTTCTTCTCGCACACGCACGGGGCCGGGCTGATGGGTCTCGAACGGCGAGGCCTTCCGGGCGGTGACTTGATTGCGCCGTACCTCGACGAGCTGGCGCAGAAGATTGCCGGGCTGATCGACAGCGCGCGGCAGTGGTTGACACCCGCGACGATTGTCTACGGTATGGGCCGCTGCGATCTGGCGACTCATCGCGATTACTTTGACGAGGCACGCGGGCACTTTGTCTGCGGCTTCCATCCCGGCGGACCAGCCGACGATACCGTGCTGGTCGGTCGCATCACGAGCGACAGCGGCGAGACATTGGCCACGCTGGTCAACTACGCCTGCCATCCGACGACGCTGGCATGGGAGAACACGCTCATCAGTCCCGACTACATCGGCGCGCTGCGCGAAGTGGTCGAGACCGCGACCGACGCGCCGTGCGTCTTCCTTCAGGGAGCGTCCGGCGACATCGGACCGCGCGAGGGCTATGTCGGCGACGTGGCGGTGGCCGATCGCAACGGCAGGCAACTCGGTTACGCCGCCCTTTCGGTATTGGAGTCGCTTCCACAGCCGGGCCAGCGGTTCGAGTACACCGGTCCCGTTGTCTCGGGGGCCACGCTCGGAACTTGGAAGTACGTGCCGATGACCGCGTCGCAGAGAGAGAAGTCAGGCGAATGGGTCTCGCGCCGAACCATCGTTCCACTCCGCTATCGCACCGATCGGCCGGCGCGAAGCGACCTCGAACGGGATCTGGCCAGCGCTCGCGCAGCGGAAGCGAAGGCTCTTGCCGACGAAGATGCCACGCGCGTCCGAGACGCCCGCGCAATGGCCGAGCGGGCGACGCGAAGTCTCACGCGAGTCGGTCTGCTTCCGGCCGGTGGGACGTATCCATTTCCGCTGGTCGTCTGGCGCGTGGGTGATGCCGTCTGGATCGCCCTCGACGGCGAACACTACAACGTGCTGCAACGGACTCTGCGCGAGCGGTTCCCCAACGTGACACTCGTCATCGGCACGCTGGCCAATGGCTCGAACGTCTGGTATCTGCCCGACGCCAACTCCTTCGGCAAGGGCCTGTATCAGGAAGAGGCGTCGATCCTCGCGCAGGGGTCGTTGGAAGCCGTGATCGAAGCGGCGACGGCTGCGATTCGTGAGGTAATCTCGGGATGAGTGGACGGAACTTGACTGGCGGCGACTGAATGAGACGCCACCGAGCTTGCCTCGGTGGTTTATTGGCTTGTGCGCTACTTCTTCCCTGCTTGCCGGTCTCTGAACTGGAGTAGTGCAGAAGCCGTCGAGCCACCGGGACAAGCCCAGTGGCAGTGGAACACTGAGTCGCTCATCGAATTGGTTCGCGGGTCAGTTGCCGCGCAGATCATACGCAGTGAGTGACTCCTGATCGCGCAGGAACAGTTTTCCGTCGGCGATGATCGGGTGCGCCCAACTCGGGCGGCCGTGCGACTTGATTTTGAAGCGGCCCCGTTCGGTGTACTCGCCGGGGCTGATGTCGACCAGGGCGATTTCGTGGTTCTCGCTGAAGACGTACAGCATGCCGTCGGCCGCGATCAGCGAACCCTTGCCGACGCTGCGGTTCTGCCACTGGATCTTGCCGGTCAGGAAGTCCATGCAGATCAGCGGGCCGCCACTGTTGCTGTACATCCACTGGCCGATCTTCACGATGCCGCCGTGGTGACAGCCCATCCGCTTCTCGAAGTAAACCTCATCGGCCGAGAACTTGTCTCCGGTGACGGTGATCTTCGCCAAGCCGCCGCCGACCCCGTAGGAACTCGATGCGAAGACGTGGTCCTGATCGACGATTGGCTGGCAGCAGTTGGCTGTGCCGTTGGCGGGCTTGTTGTACTTCCACAGGAACTTGCCGTCCTTGATCGAGACGCCGAAGACGCTCTCGCGCGCGAATTGAACGATCTGCCGCACACCGCCGATCTCGGCCACGAGGGGCGACGAATAGTGAGCCCCTTCCGTCACCTCGCCGCTCGTCCAGACGACTTTTCCGCTCGTCTTGTCGAGGGCCGCGAGCGTTCCGTTCTTTCCACCGGGCGTGACGACGACGAGGCCATCGACGATCAGAGGCGACTCGGAGTAGCCCCAGCCCGGCATGCCGCCGCCGAAGTCGCGCGACAGGTTCACGTGCCAGACCGTCGCGCCGGTCGCGGCGTCCAGGCATGTGACGTCACCGTTGCCACCTTCGGCATAGACGCGGTCGCCGTCGACAGAGGGAGTTCCGCGCGGGCCGTCACCCATGCCATTGCGGTAGCCGCCGAAGGGGCCTCGCAATTCGTCCAGCGTCAGCTTGCCGTCTCCGGCGGGCCTGGCCTGCGCGTAGAAGCCGACCAGTTCGTCCTTCGTGATCACGCCATCGCGGCCCGGCTGCTGCTTGGTGAAGAACGTGTCGATCTCTTCGGCGGTCAGTTGCTCGTCGTTCTTGTTGGTGGCCGGGTCGCGCTGGTCGATGCGCCCGAAATGCCGGTCGAGTTCCGAACCGCGCGCCTCCTGACGCGAGACTTTGCCGTCCTCGTCCTTGTCGCTCTGTTTGAGGAGAAAGCCCGTTCGCGCCGCGGCGACCTGGGCGGCATCGGCCTGCTTGTCTTCGGCGTCGGCTCGCTCGAATTGGTCTCTTAACAGATTACCGGCTTCGGCGAACGAGAGGCGACCGTCTCCATCCTGATCGAGTTTCGAGTAGATCGCCGCCGCGCGGGATTTCGCGCGGGCTTCCGCGTCTCCCGGCGCGGGCTTGTCGAAGCGGGTGAAATCCCAACCGAAGCGCGACAGCGCCTCGAACTCATCGACTTCGCCGTCCTTGTTGCGGTCGAGGCCCCTCATTTCGTTGGCCAGTTTCTCGGCGAGCAAACTGAGGACGGGAGCGGGTTGCACGGACCAGAGGGTCTTGCCGGTGGTGGCATCCAGCGCGATGACGTGTTCTACGCCGTCGAGGTCTCCCTGCGTGAAGAGCCGTCCGTCCTGGAGCGACATCGACGAATAACCGACACCGACCGAATCGATCTGCCACAGAACTTTCGGGCCGTCCTGGGGCCACTCGCGCAGCAACCCCGACTCCTGGCCGATCCCGTCGCGGTTCGGCCCGCGCCATTGAGGCCAATCGCCCGCGCCGGCTGGAACCGGAGCGAACACCAACTGCGCCGCGAACCAACAGACCGCGAGACCGCTCCAACAGACAGACCACTTCATCACGTACTCCCTTGCATCAGAATCAGAACTGACCGATGCGAGGCAACTTAGCGGCGAGCCCTGCAAAACGGAAGTGTCTCGCCGATGTCGCACGTGCCACCAACCTGATGAAAAAGGAAGGCCTGGAAAAAACGGATTGATCGTGTGCCACGGCTGTGTCAGCCGTGTGTCTGTCGAGAGAATTGCGACTATTCCCACGGCTCACAGAGCCGTGGCACACCTCTTCTTCCTTTCAACGGGCTGCCACGGATCATCCCCCATTTACATCGCCCGGTCCCTCGCGGCATACTTCCTCCCACGAAGGAGCGTGCTTTCATGAAATTCTCAGATTTCATTGTCTACTCGGCGATCCAGGCCGATCTCGCGGCGAACGACAAGTCGGGGGCGATTCGTGAGATGTTCACGGCGATCGCCAGTGCGGGAGGCTTCCCGACCGCCACTCTGCCCCTCTGCATCGCCTCCGCATTGAAGCGCGAAGAACTGGGGACGACGGGCATCGGTTCGGGCGTGGCACTCCCGATGACGGCGTGTGTCGAGCTCGAGCACAGCATCGCGTCGATCTTCCTCAGCCAGCGCGGCTTGGACTTCGAGGCGATCGACGGCGAGCCGGTGCATCTCTTCTTCGCCATCGTCAAGCAGCCGAAGAACCCCGAGTACTACCTGCGCATGATGGAGTACATCTCCCGGGCGATGAAGCTGGAGGCCAAGTGGTCGCGACTCCAGCGCTGCCGCTCGCGCTACGACATCATCGATTGGCTGGACGCGGTGGACACGGTGTTGGCGGGATGAGGGATGAGGGATGAGGGATGAGGGATGAGGGATGAGGGATGAGGGATGAGGGATGAGGGATGAGTTGGGCGCTGAATCTTTATCCCTTATCTCTCATCTTTCATCCCTTATCCCTCATCCTTCCAAAAACACCGTCTGCCGGTCGCCCGAGTTGAACGCGATCAGGCAGATGAGCGGCTCGTCGCCGGTGTTGGTCAGGTTGTGAGTCACTCCGACCGGGATGCGGATCGTCATGCCGGCGGTCAGTTCCAGGTCGTCGTCCTCAAAGCTGTGCTGCCCTCGTCCGGTGAGCATGTACAGCACTTCTTCGCAGTTCGGGTGATAGTGCCTCGGGTTGCGCTGGCCGGGCAGGATCTGGCACAACCCCAGCGTCTGCTCGGCCCGTGGCGACAACTTCGCATTGCAGAGCCACTGGAGCGTGCCCCACTCGAAGTGTTCGATGGGCAACTGCCCGGCATGCGTGACAAAACGGGTCGGGTCGAGCATGCAATGTTCTCCGAAAATGGAAGAGGAAGAAAGAGCCTCCCTTGTGGTCTCCGATCTCTCAACCTTCAACCTTCAACTCTCAACCTTACTTTCACGCCTGAATCAGCAACTGGGTGGCTTCAGGCAGGTGTTGAGCCACCCCCTGAATGACGTCGCCCTTCATCGTGCGCCACAGCGCGCCGCGCTGGGTGGCTCCGAGCATCACCCTGTTCACGCCATAGGTGACGGCGAAATCGACGATCGTTTCGGCGATGTTGTCCGCCATCGTGTACAGGAAACGAATGGGAACCCCCGCGGCCGCGGCCTGTTCCTGAATCTGCAGAGCCGCCTTTTGGGCATCGGAATCCTGCGCGATGTCCGGTTTGTTGGCGGGGCCCAGCATCGGAACGGCGATGTGCCGAACGAACAGGAACAGCAACTCGGCCTGCGCCTGCTTCGCCTGTTCGAGGGCGAAGGCGACCAGTTTCGGATTGCCCTGCGTCGCGACGAGGTACCGGGGACCGCTCAGTGTGGGGATGGATTCCGCGCTGCCCGCCGTCAGATCGCGAATCTGCCCGACCAGCGAACTGACTCGGTCGCCGATCACGGCGCGATGGTGCGTGACCCAGCGTGTGGCCATGCCGATCGTCACGATGATCCCAGCGAAAGCCAGCGCGTGCGGTTTCTCATAGGCAATCGAGAACCAGATGACGATCATCAGAACGGCAAGGATCGACATCAGGATCCGTTCCCACCGCTGCATCGGCAGGCTGAACGTCGTGACGCAACTCCCCAGATTCACGGCGACGGCTCCGACGACGCCGATGGCGTACAGATCGGCCAGATGTCCGACATCGGGGACCACCAAGACTGTGATGATCGGGATGATCGTTGCCACCACGAGCGGGATCAGCGGCATGCCCCATTTGTTCAGCCCGGCGAAGGGCTTCGGCAGTTCCTTGTCGCGAGCCATCATGAACTGAACGCTCACGAGATCGGTGAGGCAGGTGTTCACCGCCGACAGCAGCAGCAACGCGAACACGATGGCCGCCACGGCGGCGAACCCGGGTCCCACGTAGTAATCGGCCATCACGCGCAGCATGTCGTCGCGGTGAGCCGAATACGCCTGAGACGGATCACCGTTTCCCAAAACCGCCAGCGGGATCGCCAGCATGGCCAGCGTGAGGACCAGATTCAGGACGACGATCTCAATCATCACGGGCCAGATGGCGCGACGGGCTGTCCGCTCGACCGGTTCCACCATGATGCCCGTCATGTTGGCCACCGCCTCCACGCCCGAGATCGCCAGAATGATTGCGGTGAACTGCGTCCACCAGATGAACGGTGAACCCGTCATCGGTGCGATGTGAGCGTTTGGCAACGACGGTCCCGCCGCCACGGCGATCACCAGACTGAAAACGATCGTCATCAATGCGGCGAACAGCGCGGCGGTCCCGGCCTTCGTGGGGCCGAAAATGTTGACGACCCCCAGCAACAGGATGCTGCCAGCCGCCCAGTATTCCGGATGCGGAACCCCCAGATAATGAAAGGCGTCCAGTGCCGAGAGCGCCGCCGTCACCACGTAATCCGCCGTCAGCAGCAGCGCTCCAAACACAGCCAGCGATTGCGAACGATGTCGCGCCGACGAGTACACGCCACCGCCATCGGGATACAGTCGGCAGATCACCGAGTAGGCCCAGCCGACGGCGATCAACAGGCCGGACATGGCCAGCATCAACCACAACGAGGCGTGTTGTGCGTGAAAGAAGCACAACCCCAGCACGTACAACCGGCTCGTGCCCCAGTCGCCAAACAGCATCGGCCCGGCGTGAAACCAGTGCAACTGGCGCGGACGGTTCCCCTGAACCAACATGTCACTCTCCCCGAGACGCAGCACTGGCGCGCATGGCGAGGCCGATCCGCACATGGGATCGGTAACAGAAGGGGACCGAAAGCGGCACCGACGTGCCCGGATTCAATCCCTCATCCTCGACCCGCCTACGAGGTTAGCTGACGGGCTGGGAGTCGAGTTGTCTCCCTCCGGCTGAAGCCGAATTAGCCCCGAGCAGCGATTAGCTGCCAGCTCTTGGCGATTAGCCAGGCAGGAGAACTGTCGCGACGTTGTCCGTCGGCTCTTCTGTCTTGGCTAACAGCTAATAGCTAACTGCTAACAGCTCTCATTTGGTTCCCCCGCTCCGCCGCAGTCAGGCGGACTCAGCGTTCGTCACAGCGTGACCAGTGATGACTGCGTCTCAAACCGGCGGATACGCTAGCAGGAATACCGTTCGTTGCCAAAGGAGACGCACCTGAACGATCAACCAGCCCGACGCGCGAGCGAGGTGTTGTCGCTTGATGATCGCGAACCCCTCGCTCGCGCGTCGGGCTGGTTTTGAAGTGGCACTCCAGCCCAGGCAGCCGGACGGCGCGCAATATCAGCCAATGATCACGCGCGGTTGTTTGGCGGGATCAGGCTGGGCCTTGGTGATCAGTTCCCGAACGAGCCACGGAATGTTCCCTTCACCAAACAGCACGAAGCCCAGATTCATGGTCAGCGGGTTCTCGTCGGACCACCCGAAATGCAGTTCGGGGGGTGAGCCGGACTTGGACAGTTCCAGGGCGATGGAGGCGAGGACGTGTGCGATCGACACGCATTTCGTCACCCGAATGATGAAGCGGCCCTCTTCATTCGAGATCTCCATCTCGGGGCTGTGATAGAAATCGCTCGCGTCCCCCACGGAGGCCTCAATGAAGACGATCGGCACGGTGGCGTCCAGGTGATGCATCTGGCGGATCAGCTCCTCTTTTTCGGCGAGCGACCGGGCTCCTCCGGCCCGATGGGGAACCAGGACCGGGAATTCCAGATGCCGCAACGAGTCCCACAGGAAATGCGATTCGTGGTTCACGAACTGGAAGCTCACAAACCGCAGTTCGGTGCTGCGCATCAGGCGCGACGTCAGCGAGGAAATCATCACGGCCAGGATGAAGCAACTGGCGATCGCCATCCCTTCGGGCTTCTCGATGACGATCATCACCGTGACGTAAACGAATACCGCCGCGATGAACACATACGGCCACACGATGCGCTGGAACTTCGAGCCCTGCCGCTTGCGGTATTGATCGACGATCGTCGCCACACTGGCGCTGGAGATCAGCATCATCACGCCGGTGGCGTAGGCCCCGCCCTGGGCCTCCACATTGGCCCGAAAGACGAGCGTCACCACCAGATTGATGAAGGTGAACAGCACCACCAGCGCTCGAAAGTTAGTGGCCCATTCGGGAGCCATGCCATAGCGCGGCAGATAACGTGGCACCAGATTCAGCAGTCCCGACATCGCGCTCGCACCGGCGAACCACAGGATCAGGACGGTGCTGATGTCGTAGATCGTGCCGAACACGTTGCCGAACCACGGACAAATCGAAACCGGGCCCTGGCCGTGAGCCAGAAACGCCAACGCGCGGTTCGCGGCCAACCCATCCTTTCCGAGTTCATGCGGCGGAATCAGCATCGTGACCACCATCGACGAGCCCAGCAGATACAACGACATGATCAACGCCGCCACAATCAGCAGCTTGCGGGTGTTCCGAATCCGTCCCACGGGATTGTCCGGTGAATCGGAGCTGCCGCCGCGGATCATCGGCATGATGGCCACGCCGGTTTCAAAGCCGCTGAGGCCCAGGGCCAGCTTGGGGAAAAACAGCAGGCAGACGATGATGATCGCCCCCCATCCCGGCCCCCGCACCGGAGCCTCCGGCAACAACCAGTTTCCGTCTTGCACTTCCCTCCACCAGGACGCGATCAGTTCGGGATGCTCGGCCAGGTGATTCAAGCCCGCGATCACCACAATGGCATTCAACACCAGATAGGCCGCCACCAGCCCGACCGCGATGCCGATGACCTCGCCAAACCCGCGAATGAAGACACCTCCCAGCATCACCAACAACGTCATGGTGAGGATGAGTTGTCCCGAATAGCCTTGCAGCCAGAGGGGCATGTCTTGCCACAGCGGGTTGTGAATCAGGTGCTCGGCGGCATCTGCGGCGGACAGCGTTTTCGTGATCACGAAATCGGTCCCCGCGAAACCCAGCAGCACCAGCACCAGGAACTTCCCGCGCCAGCCATGCACCAGCTTTTCGAGCATGGCGATCGAACCCTGCCCGTGAAACGACTGCCCCGCGACATAGCAATAGACGGGCAAGGCACCGAACAGCGTGACGAGAACCAGCAGCACCGTGGCCAGCGGAGCCAACCGCCCGGTCGCTTCGAACGCGATCGACGGCTGATAACCCAGCGTGCTGAAGTAATCCACGCCCGTCAGGCACAGCACCCACAACCAGAAGCTTTGATGACCGGAGTGGGCATCCGGCAGCGGTAGATCGACGACTCTCGCACGTAAAGTGGCTCCCGCGCCGGCTGGTTGAGGAGCCGGCTGCTCCGGCTCAGAATCCACGATGGGAGAGGCCTGAGAGTTCGGCTGATCGGCGTCGCCTGTCGAATCGGACATGATGTTCCATCAAGAGTGGCCGAGTGCAATCCGCATCACACATCAGGGAGGACTCGGGCGAAACTCCGGTGTGAACAGGTGTGAACGCTAGCGACCGCAACGAGGCGACTCAACCGTCCGACCCATTCCTCGCCCTTTGCCAAGCCAATCCGCTCCTCTGGCTCAGCAGCGAGTTGGAAGCTCTTCGGATAGGATCGTGCCGCGCCGTTGCAGTAGCGCAGTCCGTGACGACAGTGAACCGCTCTCCTCTGATACTGGCCTCCCATGAAGATCACCGCTGTTGAAACTCTTGTCTGCCACGCCCGGATGCGGAACTGGGTGTTCGTCAAAGTGGTGACCGATCAGCCGGGGCTGTACGGCTGGGGCGAGGCGACTCTGGAATGGCACACCCGCGCCGTGGTCGGAGCTGTCGAAGATATTTCTCAACTGGTCGTTGGCGAAGACCCGCGGCGGATTGAACATTTGTGGCAGATGATGTTCCGGCAACATTTCTGGCACGGGAACGGCATCGTGCGCGCGACCGCGATCAGCGGGATCGATCTCGCGCTGTGGGACATTGCCGGGAAGATCGCCAACATGCCCTGCTCGCAATTGTGGGGCGGGCGCGTGCGAGATTACGTCCGGACCTACAGCCATCTCGGCGGCGGCAAGATGGAGGACTTCTACGAAACCTCCGTCGATGACGCGAAGCAGTTCGGCGATCTGGCCCGCCGCGCGGTCGAGGACGGATTCACCGCCTTCAAGGCGATGGCGGTTCCTCCCACAATGCCGCTCGAAGGACTGCGTCCAATCCGACTGGCCGAGGCCGCCGTCGCCGCGATGCGGGATGCCGTGGGAGACGAGATCGACATCATGGTCGACTGCCACGCGAGGCCCTCCCCCGCGATGGGCCTTCAGTTCGGCAAGGCCCTCGATCCCTACGGCCTCTACTTTTTCGAAGAGCCGTGCTGGCCCGAGAACATCGAGGGACTGGCCGCGATCAATGCGGCGATCACGACGCCCGTCGCGACCGGCGAACGGATTACGGATCTCGCCACGTTCCGCGACCTGTTCCACGCGCGCGGTTGCGAAGTCTGCCAGCTCGACATCACCCACTGCGGCGGACTGACCGCCGCGCGGCGCATCGCGGCCCTCGCGGAAGCGCACCGCATTTCGCTGGCTCCTCACAACCCACAGGGCCCGGTGAGCACCGCCGCCTCGCTGGAGTTCGGCTTTTCACAACCGAGCTACATCATCTGCGAGACCGTTCACAACGACGTCCCCTGGCGCAGCGACGTCGTTTCGGAAGGCTTCACCGTCGAACCGAAAGGCCGCATCGTCCGGCCAAACACTCGCCCCGGCCTCGGCATCGAAATCAACGAAGCCGAAGTGAAAAAGCACCCGTTCGAGCAGGAACTTCTCCAGCGAGTCTTCTACCCCGACGGCAGCGTTGGCGACTGGTAGGCGAAGACGTTTGAACCACGAAATACTCGAAAGACACGAAAAAGTAAGAGGCGGCAGCCGGATGCCAAGGACCGAACAGATTGGCCGACAACTCACTTTCATTCCCTCTTCCTTTTCGTGTCTTTCGAGTATTTCGTGGTTCCCTCTCCTCTGAAGGATTGAAGATGACCAAGCCACTCGTCGGCGTGTTGCCGATCGCACATACACCGTTCCTGAACGACGACTCGATCGACTTTCTCAGCCTCAAGCGGCAGGTCGATTGGGCGTTTGAGGTCGGAGCCGACGGCTTCGGCACCGGCATGGTGTCGGAGTTGTTGCGGCTGACGTTCGACGAACGGGTTGCTCTCACCGAGAAGCTCGCCGAGTTCAACGCCGGTCGCGGCGCGTTCTTCGCCGGGGTCGGCGCCGAATCGACTCAGCAGGCGCTGCAGTACGCGCGGCTCGCCGAACGAGCGGGGGCGGACGCCGTGATGGCCATTCCGCCGCTGGCCTCACGTTTGCCCGCGACCGCCGTGCGAGACTACTTCATCGCGCTGGCCGAAGGAGTGTCGTTGCCCGTCATCGTGCAGGATGCCTCGGGCTACGTCGGCCAGCCGATTCCGATCCCGGTCTGCGTCGAACTGCTCCAGCGATTCGGCCATGAAAAAATCCTGTTCAAACCGGAAGCCTCACCGATTGGTCCGAACCTGTCGGCGCTGCGTGACGCGACCGGTGGTGAGGCACGCATCTACGAAGGCTCGGGCGGAGTCTGCCTCGTCGACAGTTTCCGCCGCGGCATCGTCGGCACCATGCCCGGCATGGAGTTCCTGCCCGCCCTCGTCGCCCTGTGGAAGGCCCTCCAGCGCGGAGACGACGACGCCACCTACCGCCTCTACTTTCCAATCTGTGCGTTGGTCAGCCTGCAACTTCAAGCGGGCCTCGACGGGTTTTTGGCCGTCGAGAAATACGTGCTCCACCAGCGAGGTCTCTTCACCACGGATCGCCGTCGCCAGCCGAATGCGTGGAGCCTGGATGACGAGACCCGTGCAGAGTTGGATCGCTTGTTGGAGCGGCTAGACTTGGCCCTGAAGAACGTGAGCATCGTCGGCGATAGGCGAACGTCTTGAAACCATCCGCAGGTCGCGAGATAACGATGCCCAAGGCCGGCCGCGCCGGGAGTCAGGAATGCCCAAGAAGATCCGCGAGTTGAAGAGCATGCTCCAACGAGCTGGCTTTGTGATGCGCGCGGGAAAAGGCAGCCACACGGTTTGGTCACATGCGACGCTGCAAGACTCGATCACCCTCTCTGGCAATGACGGCGATGATGCGAAGCCCTATCAGGAAAAGGACGTCGTTAGAATGATTCGCGAAGCGGAGAAAACGTCATGACCGCCAAATACCGCATGCTCATCGAATGGTCTGAGACGGATCAGGTCTTCGTCGTGACGCTGCCCGAGTTCCCCTGCAATCGCACGCACGGAGCGACCTATGAGGAGGCCGCCAAGAATGGCAAGGAAGTGCTTGAACTGCTCATCGAAACCTTTCAGGCGGAAGGCCGATCCCTCCCCTCACCGCACTATTTTGAACCCGATACAGTCCCGGCGTGACGCGACTCTCTTCCACCTCAACTCTGCCATCTGTTAGTCGCGCAATGCTGGTGGCATTCGAGAAACAACCCACACGAAGGAATCCCCATGACGACATTCGACTCGAACTACGAAGCCCTCCGCCGCGAAGTCTCCCGCCGTTCGTTTCTGGCCCGCACGACAACCGGTGTCGGCGCGATGGCCCTTGCGTCGTTGCTCGATCCGAGGACGCTCAAGGCCGCTGAGGCGGTCTCGTCCCCCGCGAGTACACGGTGGAACGGAGTCGTCTCGCCATTGCATCGGCCGGCGAAGGCGAAGCGGGTCATTCATCTCTGCATGGCGGGAGGGCCGAGTCATCTCGAAACGCTCGACTACAAGCCGGAACTGGCCAAGCAGGACGGGCAGCCGATGCCCGAATCGATCACGCAGGGGCAGCCGATCGCGCAGCTTCAGGGGCAGAAACTGAAGTGCCTCGGCCCGCAGCACAAGTTCGCCAAGTTCGGTCAGTCGGGGCAGGAGATTTGCGACCAGTTCCCGAAGCTGGGGGGAGTGGCCGACGAACTGTGCATCATCCGGTCGCTGGTCACCGAGGCGATCAATCACGATCCCGCCCACACGTTCATGAACACGGGGACGACGATCTCGGGCCGGCCCAGCATGGGGTCGTGGGCCTGGTACGGGCTGGGTGCCGACTGCGATGACCTGCCGGGGTTTGTGGTTCTTACCTCAACCGGCAAGAGTGGGCAGCAGCAGCCGATCGCGTCGCGGCAGTGGCACAGCGGGTTCCTGCCGAGTCGCTTTCAGGGGGTGCGGTTCAACTCGAAGGGAGACGCCGTCTACTACATCAACAACCCGGCGGGAGTGACTCGCGATCAGCAGGGCGATGTCGTCGATGCGACCAACCAACTCAACCGCCTGCTCGACGCGAGCATCGACGACCCCGAAATCGCCACGCGGATCAACCAGTACGAAATGGCGTTCCAGATGCAGGCCAGCGTCCCCGACCTGATGGACCTGTCCAAGGAACCGAAGCACATCATGGAACAGTACGGCTGCACGGGCCTCGACGGGTCGCTCAACGCGAATTGTTTGCTGGCGAGACGCCTCGCCGAGCACGGAGTGCGGTTCATCCAGCTCTATCACCGCGACTGGGACCACCACGGCGGAGTGCGAGACGGCATCGCGGGGATCGCGAAGGAAGTCGATCAACCGTGCGCGGCCCTGATCGCGGACCTCAAGCAGCGCGGGATGCTCGACGAAACGCTCGTCGTCTGGGGCGGCGAGTTCGGTCGCACGCCGTTGGCCCAGGGCAACGGCCGCGACCACCACATCAAGGGCTTTTCGATTTGGATGGCAGGGGGCGGCATCAAGGGAGGCCACAGCCACGGCCAAACCGACGAGTTCGGCTACCACGCCGCCGTCGACATCGTCCACGTGAACGATCTCCACGCGACGATCCTCAACCAACTCGGCATCGACCACAAACGCCTCACCTACAAATTCCAGGGCCGCGACTTCCGCCTGACCGACGTAAGCGGCAACGTGATCGAGAAGATTCTGGCGTGAGAAAATGTAGGGTGCGTGGAGTCTTCGGAACGCACCGAACGAATACAACGGTGCGTTCCGAAGAC
>JANODP010000544.1:0-29910 GCA_031412755.1 Schlesneria sp.
ATTATTCAGATTGGCACACGTGAAGACCCGCCACAGGTTGATGAGATTCGACATCTTCGCCGAGGTCGCGCCATAAGGTCTGGTTCCATCGTCGGGGTACTCGAAGTAGGGACTCATCCAATGGCGAATCCAGTCCTCCAGATAGTGGAAAGCCAACTGCCGCCGCTGTGTCCGGCTGATGCACTCGTAGCAACAGGTACAGGTGTCGCAGTCGATCACCAGCGTGTTGTCGATCTGTGACAGATCGTAGCCGTAGCGCGAGGGGTCGATGGCGGGGAGCGTTCTCGTCAGGGGGGCCGACTCATCGAGCTGGCCGACGACGGCGACGTTCGTGGACCAGAGCAATCCCCGCAGTTTTTCGTTGCGGTGTTGCGACTGCACCTTCGTCCCGTAACGGATGGAAATCTCGTCCGAGGCAACGCTCGACATGTGCGGCACCGACTGCAGGACGGCGCGCTGAAAACGGGGAATGAAACCGCCGAGCGAGGTGTCGGTGCGGCCCTCGTAAGTCGTCGCGTCCGGTCCGGCGAGGATGTACTCGAACAGCGGCAGCGTGACGCGGGACTGGTGAAACGTCATCTCACCAAATTCGCGAACCATGTCACGCTCGATATCGATTTTGCTTTTCCCGCCGATGCTCCTGTCGACGAGGGCCTTGCCCATCAGCTTGAATTTCTGCGACAGCGGGGCGGTTCCGGTTCCGTTGGCGAACTGATTGCCGACGACCTCCCACGCGTCGAGGATTTCGGGGACGAACTTCTCGGACTTGCGATCGCGGCCCTCGCGCATGTAGGCGGTGAGCGCGAAGGTCTCGCACAGCATGTGGTTGCTGAAGGCGATGGCGTTCATCCCGCGCGCCAGCACGGTCGCCCCCGAGTAGGCCGACGCATCCGCCGCGTTCTGCATCCGCAGCTTGTCGTCGATCTGCCGTCCCACGTTGACGATCTGCACCATCAGGATCGTAAACAGGAAGATCGCAAACACCGACAGCGGCGCGATCGCTCCCCGCTGGTCGCGGTGCACGCGGGCGAAGAAAGGTTGAGGGTTGAAGGTTGAAGGTTGAAGGAGAAAAGATAGCCGACTGCGACGGCGTTGACTTTGCGGACCTGCCGGCTCGCGGGGACCGCTGGTGTGATTCACCTTCGTTGGTGAGCTTGCGGCGTAATTGCGGATTTCAGTGTGTTGAGTTCGTGAGTCCATCGTGGCCTTTCTCTGCCCCTCAACCATCAACCATCAACTCTCAACCTATTCGTCATCGCCCCGGCAAAGCATGGGTGGGCTGGACGAGCGGCTTCACCGACTTGAGGCCCTCGCAGGTGATCGTGGCCGCCGCCGTCATCTGCGTCGTGTAGGTTGTCCGATTGGTGTTGCTGTTTTGTTTGATGCGCGGACTGACCCGATCGGGCAGGCCGTCGGCCCGGACCAGTTGTGCCGCGAGAAAACGCCCGGGACCGGGCAGCAGCGCGAACTGATGGATCACATACACGGTGATGGGAGCCTGCCAACCGATCTCGCTCTCGCGATAGTTCGTCTGCAATTCGGGATCCGGGCAGGGGTGGTTGCGGACGTTGTAGGCGGTGTTGTCGAGCGAATCGCGCCCGTTGGCGTCGCGCCCGTCGCGCCACTCGACCACGACGCGCGTGTTCTGATCGGTGTATTTCAGCTTGTTGGCGATGCGGACCGGGATGCGCGAGTTCGATTGCGAGGCGGGGACGAGCGTCGTGTACATCTGCTGGTTGGCGGAGATGACATCGTTCAGCCGGGTCATCTGAGCCTGAGAGCCCAGGTCGCGCGAGGGGGCCAGCGGCGCGAGAGCCTGCACCACGGCGGCCCTGACCTTCCACAGCTTCTGGCTGCTGCTGGACGCGCCGACTTCAAACGTCGTGTAGTCGCCGTCATCGGTGGCGGGGCGGTCGCTGACGCGGTTCTCGACTTCGGAGTAATCGTCGATCTCGGTCGAGGGATCATCCACCGCCGCAGGCAGCCAGACCGAAGCGGCCCGCGCTCCGGCGAACGCCGCGTAGTGCAACACCATTTGAGCGATCATCAACTGACTGACCTGCACGATCAGCAGCACGACCATGATGAAGATCGGCATTGTCAGGACAAACGCCAGCGACTGCACGCCGCCCCGTTGGCAGCGGTGCATCAGTGTCAGACGCCGCCAGTCCCACGAGGCCGCTCCCACCGCCAGCACTCCGCGCAACACCAGCATCGCCGCGCACAGCACGACGAAACAGGGGAGGCAGGCGATGAGGATGTCACGATGCACGATGTCAACTCAACGAGAGTACGAACAGCCCCGCCCAAACTGAACTCAGGTCTGTCAGCGGTTCACCACTGAGTAATTTACTCCATTGATCCCACGTCACGATCAACGTCGCCAGCAATCCGGCCGGGGCGAGAAACAACGTTTGCTGGAGCGGCTGACGGGCTTCGGTACTGAGCGGCACCCAACCTTTGTACCGCCACATGAGAGCCAGTTGCCTTCCCATTCCCACCACGATGTTCACGAAACCGATCTGCCAGACGATCACCGCTCCGCCGAGGATGCCTCCCAAAACCAGCGTCCACAACAGCGCTTCGACTCCTCGTTCAAACCCGAGGAACGTTCCCATCATCGCCATCAACTTCAGATCGCCACCGCCAAGGCCGAACAACACAAAGCAGACCAGCATCAAGCCGCCACAGATGGCGAACCCCTTCACCGCATCTTCCAGTCCCACCGGGCCACCTTCCCACCACCGCAGCACGAACCCCAGCAACAGGCCGGGATAGGTGTTCCAGTTGTAGATCATCTGCCGCTTCACGTCCGTGACGGTGGCGACGAGCAACAGCAGCACCAGCACGATCGGAATGACAACCTCGGACGTCACGACCACCTCGCGTCAGGTGCCGTTGTTGCCGGTCGTCACGTTGTTGCCTTCGTCCTCGAGGTTCTGCATCCCCGTGTTGAAGTAGTCGCGGATCTTCGGCCAGCCAAACTTCAGGATGAAAATCAGGATTGGCAGAGCGATCGCGGCGACGATCAGAATCGTCTCCAGACTGACCGCGCCGCGCTCATCGCGGTGGACCCGTTGCATCAGCTTTTGCCAGGAGGAACCGTGAAACATGATCGTGTGCTCCGAAACGTCACTGCGGGAAGGTATTTGAAAAGTACGGGTGTTCCACCCGGGACTTTGCGGGAATCAAACCTCACATGAACGGCCACGAGACCTGCACGGACAGCATCTCCCAGACCAGCGCCATCATCTTCTTACCCTTCGTGATGATGAAGGCCACGATCGGCAGCATCGTCGCGAGAATCAGAACGTAGTCCAGCGAAGACGCCCCGCACCGCCGGGTGTGCCACCGAGAAACAGGGAGTCGCGAGGGGGTTTGCATGACGGGTGACAGTCTAATCGGCCGTTCGCGACTTCGCCACAAGAGATATTGAGTTGAACGGCAGGGAAGGCGAACACCAGCCTTCCCAAAAGGTTTCGGACTCTCCTGCGTCAGGGAGGGCTGCCGGCCAACCGGTATTTCCGGCAAGAGTCTTCGTCCCCTCTCCAAGAAACGAATTCTGTCATCGCAGTTCAACAGACCACTTGCTCTGGGTTGGACATGACGGATACTTTCCCATGTCAGATGAGTCCGGTTCGCCGACATGATCGGCCTGATCCGAAGACCTTGATCGCCGGGTTGATCCCCGCTCTTCGCCTCATCCCGACCCCGACGAACACGAGTTGATCGAGCCGTCCGACGGCGTGTGTCCCGTGTCACAGTCGTAGAGTCACCCTGAACCCGCGTCGCCCCGGAAGGGTTCTTCAGAGGTCTTTCGCCGTTCGCACACCAGTTCTGGACCCGATGATGCAGCAGCACGATCGTCAGCGAGGAGGCAGATCATGTCACTGGCACTCGACGCGAAGCCGTTCGCGGTGGAGGACACCTCCGCCCCGTGGTTGAATCACTATCCGGCCTGCGTACCAAGGCATCTGCTCTATCCCGATCAGCCAGTCTGGTGGTTGCTCGAACAGGCGGCGACCAGGTTCCCGCAGCGAGCGGCAATCCGCTACTTCCAGGAGACGCTGACCTACGCCGACCTGTTGGAACAAGTCCGCCGAGCGGCGGCGCTGTTCCAGTCTCTCGGCGTCAAGCCCGGCGATCGAGTCGGCCTGCTGCTGCCGAACATCCCGGAATACCTGATCGCCGCGTATGGCGTTTGGATGGCGGGTGGCCTCGTGGTGTCTCTCAGCCCGCTGTCCGTGGCGGTCGAGATCGATGATCTGCTACGGGCCACCGACTGCCGATTGGTCGTGGCCCTCGATCTGCTGGCCCCGCTCGCGACAACGGGGGCTCATCGGCCGAGCCGCCTGCTGACGTGTTCGCTCGCGCACCGATTGCCCGCCGTGAAGCGGCTCCTCTACCGCGCAGCCTGTCTGAAACGGCGCGGCTTTCGGAACGAGTCGCAGGTCGTGACGGGCGACTTCTTGGCGGAACTGTCTCGCGTCGAGCCGATGGTCGATCCGATCGTCGTCGATGCGGACGCGCCGGCGTACATCCTGCCCACGGGTGGCACCACGGGCAGTCCGAAAGCCGTCACGTTGTCACATCGCAATCTGCTGGCGAACGCGCTGCAAATCAAGGCGTGGTGCGGCAACAGGACGGGTCGCAACATCCTGCTCGCCGCGATTCCGTTCTTTCATTCGTACGGCTTGTCGACGTGTGTGACCTCGGGGATCGCGATGGCCGCCACGCTGGTGCTCTATCACCGGTTCGATCCGCTGGCGGTTCTGAAGCTGATCGAGACCGAACGGCCCAACGTGTTCCCGGCCGTGCCCGCCATGTTGAATCTCCTCAACCAGCGGCTCCGCCAACACCAGAACCGCTGGAACGTGAAGTCGCTGATGTGGGTCATCTCGGGCGGAGCGGCCTTGTCGGCCGAGACCTGCCACGAGTTCGCCGATTTCACCGGGGCGCGGGTCGTCGAAGGATACGGTTTGTCGGAGTGCAGTCCCGTGACACACGCGGGACCGCTCGACGACACCGCCCGCGTCGGGACGATCGGCCTGCCGCTGCCCGACACCGACGCGCGGATCGTCGATGCCGACACGGGGCACGACGTTCTCGAACCGGGCCGGATCGGCGAACTGATCATTCGCGGACCACAGGTCATGCTGGGCTACTGGAACAATCGCGAGGCCACCGAGCGGATCCTGCGCGAGGGCTGGCTCTTCACCGGCGACCTGGCCACGCAGGACGAAGACGGCTTTTTCAAGATCGTCGATCGGAAGAAGGACCTCATCATCACGAGCGGCTTCAACGTCTATCCGAGCGACGTCGAGTTTGTCATCCGGCAGTTCGCCGGTGTGAGGGACGCGGCCGTGGTCGGCGTTCCCGATCCGCAACGGGGAGAGCTTGTGAAGGCCATCGTCGCGATCGACCGCAAGACCGGGTTCGACCGGAGTGGACTGGAACGGTTCCTCAAGGAGAACCTCTCCCACCACAAGGTGCCGAAGATCATCGAGGTCATCGCCGGGGATCTGCCCCGCAATTTCCTCGGCAAGATTCTGAGAAGAAAACTGCGCGAGACTCCGAATCCCGTCCCCGAAAAATGAACGGCTTCGGAACGGCGACAAACTGAAACGACTGAAATCCACACGGGACAATTCACACGCGGATCGTATGCTGGAAAGGCAGGAACGGATGGGAACGCGATTCAAAGGAGGTGATCCCACTCGGTTCGAATCGCCCGGTCACTCCGTTCCTGTCCGTTGTTTGGCCTTCGCGGATTGATGCAGGGGATCGATCATGTCACTCAAGAACACTTGCCCGGAACCACTGGCCGTGCTGGCGGGAATGCGGACGCCGTTCGCGAAAGCCTTCGGGACGCTGGCGTCAGTCCCGGCCGATGAACTCGGTCGAGTCGCCGTCTCCGCCACGCTGGAGCGAGCCGGACTGAAGCCGTCCGAAGTGGATGAAGTGATCTTCGGCAACGTCGCCTCGCCGCCGGACACCTCGAACATCGCGCGCGTGATCGCGCTGAAGGCCGGAGTCCCGCAGGACCGCGTGGCGCATACCGTGAACCGCAACTGTGCCTCGGGGATGGAGGCGATTGTTTCCGCGTGGCAGTCGATCCGCGAAGGCCGCGCCGAAATCATCATGGCTGGCGGAACCGAGTCGATGTCCAACGTCCCGCTGCTGTGGGATGCACGCATGCGAGAGTTGCTGGTCGAACTGGGCCGGCAGCAATCCCTGTTTGGGAAGCTGCGCGTGTTGACTCGGCTCCGCCCCTCCATGCTCAAGCCGATCCCCGCGCTGCAACTCGGCCTGATCGATCCGACGTGCGGCCTGAACATGGGGCAGACGGCCGAACTGCTCGTCAAGGACTTTGGCATCTCGCGCGAGGAGCAGGATCAGTTCGCACTCGTTAGCCATCAGCGGGCGACGGCCACGTGGGACCGCTGCTTTTTCAAGGGCGAAGTCGCGCCGGTCACGTTCGCATCACCCCGGACCGAGGGACGTGAGTCCCCCGGTTCGGCGAAGGAAGTCACGCGCGACACCGGTCCGCGCGCCAACCAGACGAGGGAAGCCCTCGCCAAATTGAAGCCGTTGTTTGAGCCTGCCTCCGGCTCGGTCACGGCGGGCAACAGTTGTCCCATCACAGACGGCGCGTGCGCGCTGCTGCTGTTGCCGCCGGGCCGAGCCTCTGGGCTGGGACTCGCTCCGCTGGGATTCATTCGAGACTACGCCGTGACCGGGTGTGAGCCGCGTCGCATGGGGCTTGGCCCGGTCCATGCCACGCACCAATTGCTCGCCCGGCACGGCCTGAGACTGTCGGACTTCGACCTGTTCGAGATCAACGAAGCCTTCGCCGCGCAGGTCATCGCCTGTCAGCGAGCCTTCGCCTCGGACTCGTTCGCCGAGGAGCACTTTGGCCGGACGAAGGCGCTCGGCGAGATCCCGCCCGACAAACTGAACGTGAACGGCGGCGCGATCGCACTCGGGCATCCCGTCGGTACGACAGGCGCGCGGCTCGTGCTGACATTGTTGCGCTCGCTGAAAGAGAAGGGACTGCATCGAGGTCTCGCCACACTCTGCATCGGCGGCGGGCAGGGAATGGCGATGTGGGTGGAAACAGAGGCGGAGGGCTAAGAGCTGAGGGACGAGGGCGGAGAAATCACTTCTGTCCCTTGGCCCTCAGCCCTTGCCCCTGACCCAGGAGAACAATCATGACGGATCTGCATCTGACCAATTTCGACGTGCATCGCAATCATCGCGGAATCCTGACGGCCATTCTCAACGTCGCGGGCCAGGGGATGAACGTGTTCAACGAGAGCGTGCTGCGCGATCTCGATGAATTGCTGTTCGCCGTGGAACACGATGAGACGGTGAAGGCCCTCGTCTTTCGCAGCGGCAAGGAAAACGGGTTCCTGGCCGGCGCGGACCTGCGCATGATCGAACGCCTGCAAACAACCGTCGCAGCGCGGGAAGCGTGCCACTCTGGTCAGGAACTGCTGGCGCGGCTCGAAGATCTCGCCATTCCCACGGTCGCCGTGATCAACGGCGTTTGTCTGGGTGGTGGCCTGGAATTCGCGCTGGCTTGCAAGCATCGACTGGTCCTCGACGATCCGCGCACAAAACTCGGACTGCCCGAGGTTGAACTCGGCCTGTTGCCGGGCTGGGGCGGAACGCAGAGATTGCCGCGTCTCATTGGCCTGTCGGCCGCACTTCCCATGATCTTGACCGGTAAGAAGGTGGGAGCGGCCGAAGCCGTCCGGATGGGACTCGCCGATCAACTCACGACACCCGAAAACATGGATCGCGACATTGCCAGGATCGTGATCGTCGAGTCGGAGGGCGATCCGTTCGAGCGCTATCAAAAAGACTCCACGCTGGATCTCAGCAGCGTCGTGTCTGGTCTGTTTCGGCGTTTCGTGGAACCACATCATCCGCGCAATTGGTGGATGTGGTTCAAAGATCGGACTTCGCTCGGGCGGTGGCTCGTCTTCAAGGCGACCCGGCGCGGGATCGCGGCGAACGCCGAGCATTATCCCGCGCTGCCCGCCATTCTGCGCGCCGTTTCGGAAGGACTTCGCGGGGGGATGGGACATGGCCTCGATGTGGAACGCGATGAGTTCGCCAGCCTGTTCCTGACGGAAGTGCATCGCAGCCTGCTCGGCCTGTTCTTCCAGCGCGAGCGGGCGCGGAAGTCCGAGACGTGGATTCACGGCTCGACGATCAAGCCGCGTCGCGTGACGAAGGTGGGTGTGGTTGGCGGCGGCATCATGGGGGCGGGGGTCGCGCACTGGGCCGCCTCGCAGGGTTTCGAGGTCGTGCTGAGAGAGATCAACGCCGAACTGCTGGAAGCCGGGTTGATCCGCATCCGCGAACTGTTCCAGGAGTCCGTGCGAAAACACGCACTCACCGAGGCCGACGCCGCTCACAAGATCGGTGCGATCGCGGCCACGACCGACTGGACCGCCTTCGCCGACGTGGACCTCGCCATCGAAGCCGTCACCGAACGGCTCGACATCAAGCGGGACGTCTTCCGCGATCTCGAACGGCATTGCCCGTCGAGCACCGTGCTGGTGTCGAACACGTCGGCGCTGTCGATCCGAGACATCGCGCTGCCGATCCGCGATCCCGAACGGGTTCTCGGACTGCACTTCTTCAACCCCGTCCATCGGATGCCGCTGGTCGAGATCGTGCGAACAGACCGGTCGCGCGACGACGACGTCGCGCTGCTGGTGGAGTTTGTCAAGAAACTCGGCAAGGTGCCGATGGTCACCGCCGACAGCCCCGGTTTCGTCGTGAACCGGATTCTGTTCCCGTATCTGGACGAGGCCGTGCGACTGCACTGCGAGGGGGTCTCGACGGAGAAGATCGACCGCGCGCTGAGGCGGTTCGGCATGCCGATGGGTCCGCTCGAACTGCTCGACCAGGTGGGACTCGATGTCGCCGCGCAGGTGGCCGATACTCTGAGCGGCCTCAGTCTGCAACCGAGTCCCACGGCCGGGCGACTCCACGAGATGGTGACGCGCGGCGACCTCGGCCGGAAATCGGGACTCGGTTTCTATCGGTACAAGAAGGGGAAGACCGGCAGACCCGTCATTGCCGCCCACTCCCCGGACCACCTCGGCAGCGGGACGCGCCGGAGCGAGCCGGCAGGTCCGATCTCCACCGACGACATTCGTGACCGCATCGTCCTGCGGTTGGTGAACGAGGCGGCGAAGTGCCTGCACGAGGGAGTCGTCTCCGAGCCGTGGATGGTCGATCTGGCGATGGTCCTCGGAACCGGCTTCGCTCCGTTTACCGGCGGCCCGCTGCGGATGTGCGAGTTGCAGGGCTACGGCGAGACGGTCGCGAAGCTCGAATACTTCGAGAAGACCCTCGGGCCACGGTTCGCTCCCGCCGCGTGGTTGGTCGAACAGATCGAACACCCGCACGAACACCGACTTTTGTGAGGAAGAAGAAAAGGGACCGAAGGGACGAAAAGGACAAAAGGGACACAGGAGATTCGTAAGTCCCATTGGTCCCATAAGTCCCATTGATTCCTATTAGTCCCATTGATCCCGACTAACAGAACACTGCCACGCCGATCAGCCACCACCAGCCAGGAACGCCATCATGATCGCGAACAGGAATGAACCGTTGGCGACCGATGAATCGGTCGGGACCCTGCCACCCTCGGTCGCGAAGCGGATGTCGGAGACCGGGGCGTCATTCGCCGAGACCGCTCTGAAGTTGGGAGGCAAGAGCGAGGAAGAGGTCCGCCGCACCGGGGCCATGGACAAGGCGGATGAGCAGGTGGAATCGCTCTTCTCGCGGCAGCATCAAACGACCAGCAGCCCGATCCACCGCGCCGTGTGGGACCGATTCGTGCCGGTCGAATTATTCTCGCCACAGATTGGGGCGTTGTCTCCTGTCCCCTCGCCCCCGTCTTCGGGGGAGAGGGTTAGGGTGAGGTGGGCTCCTTTAGAGACGACGGCGACCGCGTCCGTCATGCGCGACTCACTGGCCGTCGTCGAAGATCACCTGGTTCGGGGATCGCTGCACGACGCGCGTGGCAAGTTCCGCGACGAAGTGCTTCGCAATCTGGGCCACGTCGGTTACTGGGGGCTGCTGGTCGACAAGGCTCACGGCGGCGCGGGGGCCTCATTCACCGAGTTCGCCCGCTTCCTGACGAAGATGGCGCAGCTCGACCCGACGATCGCCGGGTTGGCTTCGGTGCATGGCTGCATCGGTGCGGTCGATCCGCTGCAAACGTTCGGCAGCGTCGCGCAGAAGGAGCGCTTCCTGCCGAAACTCGCCCGCGGAGAACGTCTTTCCGCGTTCGCCCTCACCGAACCGTGTGCCGGCTCGGACCTGACGGCCTTGCGCACGGTCGCGGTCCGGCGCGGCGACACGTTCTACGTCACGGGTGAGAAGCTGTTCATCACGAACGTCGCGCCGGGCCGCACCATCGGGCTGGTCTGTCTGATCGAGCGCAAGCCGGCGGTCCTCATCGTCGATCTTCCGAACGAAGAGTCCGACCAGTTTCGTTTGAAGTCATACGGCCTCTATGCGCTGCGACACGCGCACAACATTGGGATCGTCTTCCGAGACTTCCCCGTGCCGGTCGAGAATCTGCTCGACCCCGCTGGCGGCGACGGGCTGACGATCGCCTATCACGGCCTGAACCGGGGCCGCGTCGCCCTGTGTGCCAACGCGGCGGGAGTGATGCGGTTGATGCTCGCCAACATGATCCCGTGGGCCACGTTTCGGAAGACGTACGGCCAGGCCATCGAGACGCGCGAGTTGGTCCGTCGCCGGATGGGGCATCTCGCGGGACTGATCGTCGCGTGCGATGCGTTGACCGACTGGACGGCGGGGCTGCTCGACCAGGGCTATCGCGGCGAGATGGAATGCATCATCGCGAAGATCTTCGGCAGCGAGGCTCAGAAGGAGGCGGCCATCGAGCTGTTCATGAAGACTCACGGCGGACGATCGTTCCTGCACGGACACCTGTTCGGCGACAACATTCACGATTTTCTCGCCCCGTGCATTTACGAGGGTGAAGGCGAGATGCTCGGCATGGCGTTCTTCAAGTCACTCGTGAAGCAGCACGGCAAACAGTTCTTCGAGCCGATCGGCAGGACTCTCGCGGAGCGGGGAATCAAGCAGCCGAACCTCGCCAATCCGTCGCACCTGTGGGCGTTGAAGGGACCGCTGATGAAGTACGCGAAGTGGCTCATCGGGCGGAAGATGAACCGGCCGCACATGGAATTCACACAGCCCGACAGTTATGACGCTTCCGGATTGGAAGGAAACGCCCGCCTGCACGAGCACGCCGAGTTTGCCTCTCACTGGCTGCAACGAAGCTCTCTCGAAATCAGCGGAACGATGAGAAAGTTCCAACTCAAACTGGCCGACCGTCAGTGTTGCATGGCCGAGTTGTCGGGACGGATTCAACTCGCCGTGGTCGTGCTGGTGACGAGCCTCTACGCCGCACGTCAAGACAATGACGTGATCCGCGAGGCGGCCGACGCCATCTGCCAGGAGCTGCGCCGGCGTCTGTCAGGCGGTCTCCCCGCGGACCGCTACTTCAAACAAGTCACCTCGCTCGGCGACGCCATCGCCCACGGTCACTTCCCCGACTTGGATGAGACTCCCCAGGCACGGTTGCTCATGCCGTATCAGAGCTGCTGAAAGGCAGCGAATTGCGATTCCGACAATCCACACGAGCCGCTGCGTGAATCCGCAAGCAACGGTTCGGCGGGTTTGGGGTCGCGGGTTTGCAGAGCATCCGCCCGCCCCACTTTTCTGACTCAGGCAAGTTCCCATTCGCTCGGGTGGACGAATAGAATCCGCACGCTTCGTCCACGACACTCCGTTCGAGGAGCCGCGCTGATGTCCCTGCCGTTGAATCGTCGTCAATTTCTGTCCACTTCCGCCGGGCTGATCGGCGGGGTGGGGGCCGCTGCTCTCGGGCGAGGTCTCTTCGCCGCCGATCCTCCCAAGGAAAAGACTCCGCTGTTCAAGATCTCGCTGGCCCAGTGGTCGCTGCATCGGCGGTTCTTCGACGACAAGGCCGATCCGCGCGACTTCGCCAGGATGGCCAAGACCGAGTTCGGGATCGACGGCATCGAGTACGTCAACCAGTTCTTCATGGACAAGGCCGAGGATGCGGCGTATCTCGGTGAGTTGAAGAAACGGGCCGAAGACAACGGTGTGACCAGCGTCCTCATCATGTGCGACAAGGAAGGGGCACTCGGCGATGCCGATGAGAAGAAGCGGGCCACGGCGGTCGAGAATCACTTCAAGTGGGTCGAGGCGGCCGAGTTTCTGGGTTGCCATTCGATCCGCGTGAATGCCCAGTCGAGCGGTCCGTATCGCGAGCAGATCAAGCTGGCGGCGGACGGCCTCCGAAAACTGACCGAGTTCGGTGCGACGCACAACATCGGCGTGATCGTCGAAAACCACGGCGGCCTGTCGTCGAACGGCGCGTGGCTGGCCGAGGTCATGCGCACGGTCGACCATCCCGGCTGCGGCACTCTGCCCGACTTCGGCAACTTCAAAGTCGCCGACAAGATCTGGTACGACCTCTACAAGGGGACGGAGGAACTGATGCCGTTCGCCAAGGGTGTCAGCGCCAAGTCCTACGACTTCGACGATGACGGCAACGAAACCAAGATCGACTACCGCAGAATGCTCCCCATCGTCCTGTCCTACGGCTACCGCGGCTGGATCGGTGTCGAGTACGAAGGGAAAAAGACCAGCGAACCCGACGGCATCAAGCTGACCAAGAAACTGCTCGAAACCGTCCGTGCCGAGTTGTCGTAGGAGTTTTGTCATGTCCACCGCTCTGATCAGCATTGAGGATCAGGTCGAAATTCCCTACGACCTGCGCACGCTCGACGATTTCCGCCGCTGGATGCTCTCGGACGAGTTTCCCGAACGGGGCCGCATTGACTACATCGACGGACGAATCGAGGTCGACATGTCGCCGGAAAATGCCTTCGCTCACGGCAGCCCCAAAGTGGCGATCACTGAAGTTCTCAACCCGTTTGCCACGGAGAACGACTTCGGCTGGCTGTTCTCGGACAGGACCAGGATTGTCTCCACGGAAGCGAATCTCTCGGCCGAGCCGGATCTGGTGTTCATTACGGAGACGTCTCTGGCCGAGGGCCGCGTGAAGCCAGTCCCCGGCAAATCCGGCTCCAATGAAAACGACGACAACGTCGTCGAGTTTGAAGGCGGTCCCGATCTGATCGTCGAGATCGTCAGCAACAGTTCCGTGAAGAAAGACACCGTCCGACTGCCGAAGGCGTACTTTGCCGCCGGCGTGCGCGAGTACTGGCTCGTCGATGTCCGTCGCGGCCAGATGTTGTTCACGATTCACACGCGGTCCAAAACGAAGTTCGTTCCGCAGGTGGCTGATGCGGATGGTCTCCAGGCATCCTCGGTACTCAACGCCAAGTTTCTGCTCACGCGCAGGCAGACGCCGTCCGGACGCTGGAGATACCGTCTGGCGGTTCAATGAACTCAAATTGCATTCACTCTGTCCGTCACCCTCTTGTTACAGGAAGCCTTCCATCGTGAGACGCCTCTGTTTGTTTGCCGCATTGCTCATCGTCTGGCCCTGCCAGTTTGTAGCCGCTCAAGTCGATGAATCGCCGCTGGCCGTGGAGCCGGTGGTCGCGTTCGAGAACCTCAAGTGGACCGGGTGGGAGTCGGACACGAACGGCGTGCCGACGCCGCTGCGCCCGATCCTGCTGACTCACGCGGGAGACGGCTCGAACCGCCTGTTCGTCCCGCAGCAGCAGGGGATCATTCACGTCTTCACGCCCGACGCGAAAGAGACGAAGGTGTTCCTCGACATGAAGAAGAAGGTCGTTTACATCGACAAGGAAAACGAAGAAGGCTTCCTCGGAATGGCCTTCCATCCCAAGTACAAGGCGAACGGTGAGTTCTTCGTCTTCTATACGACGACCAGCCAGCCTCACACGACGGTGGTGTCTCGGTTCAAGGTCTCGAAGAGCGATCCGAACAAGGCCGATCCGAACAGCGAAGAGGAACTGCTGCGAGTTCCTCATCCGTACTGGAACCACAAGGGGGGCACGATCTGCTTCGGCCCCGACGGATATCTGTACGTCACGTTCGGTGACGGCGGAGCGGGCAACGATCCTCACGGCAACGGCCAGAACCTGCAGACGCTGCTCGGCAAGATTCTGCGGATCGACGTCGACAAGAAAGACCCCGGCAAGAAATACGCCTGTCCCAAGGACAACCCGTTCATCGACAAGACCGCCAACAAGAAGGAGATCGCCCTCCCCGAAATCTACTGCTACGGGCTGAGAAATGTCTGGCGGCACTCGTTCGATCGCGAGACCGGTCAGCTTTGGATCGCCGACGTCGGCCAGAACATTTGGGAGGAGATCAACCTCGGCGTGAAGGGTGGCAACTACGGCTGGAACCTGCGCGAGGCCAAGCACCCGTTCGCCCCGAACAGCACCAGCGAGGCCCCCGGCCTGATCGACCCGATCTGGGAGTACCACCACGACATCGGCAAGTCGATCACCGGCGGCTACGTCTATCGCGGCAAGAAGGTTCCCGAACTGACGGGCCACTACCTGTACGCCGACTACGTCTCGGGCAAGATCTGGGCGCTCAAGTACGACGATGTGAAGAAGTCGGTCGTCGCCAACCGCTCGATCCCTTACAGCGGCGGCGTCCTGGCCGTCATCAGCTTCGGTGAGGACGAAGCGGGCGAAGTCTACTTCAACATCGTCAGCCCCACCGGCAAGGGAATCTACACGTTCCAGAAGAAGGCGAAGTAGCAAGCCCTCGCAGAAAGCATGATGCATCCCAACAAGCACATCCGGGCCGCGGTTGAGTACGCGCTGAGTCGGGGCTGGACTCAACGACCGGGTGGTGGTCATGCTTATTGCGTTCTCAAGTGCCCGGCAGGCGTACGTGAGGGTTGCCAAAAAAGTGTATGGTCCACGCCGCGCAATCCAGAGGCTCACGCCCGTGACATTGTGCGGTATGTGGATCGCTGCCCGCACTGGGGTCAGTCCGAAGAAGGCTCAGGGATCGAAACCGAGGTGGAATGACATGACTCCGAGATTGTTTGAATTCACCTTTTGGCTCGCGCCGGAATCGCGCGAGTTGCTCGACTGGTCCAACGCCCTCTTCGAGGCCGGAGCAGACGACTGCTCTCCTGGTGAGCATTGTGGTGAGCCTTACGTGGCCTTTCATCGCGAGGCCGAGTCGCTCGAAGAGGCCGTCCGATCCGCTCATCGGCACGTTCAAGCGGCAGGCTGTCGCGTGTTGCGGTGCGAGATCACTGCCGAAGAAATGGCTGGGTGGCCCGCGTCTTGACCTCGATGAAACCAATCGGAGCGGTCCCATATTCGCCGTGCGATCGCGTGGCGTGAGAAGCATCGACACAGACGGAGGCCCATCATGTCCAACCCGTTTCCCGGCATGGACCCTTACTTGGAAGGGCCGTTGTGGAATGTCGTCCATCGAAATCTGATCGATGAGCTGGCGAGGCAGCTCATGACGAAGCTGCCGGACCGTTACCTCGCACTCACCGAAGAGCGGGTGGTGCTGGCAACGCTGGACCCGATCGAATGGACCGAGCAGCGGGTTCGCTATCCCGACGTGGGCGTCTACCACGATGCGGGTGAGGCACCGAATGACGGCACGACGACGACTGCCACAGCACCGCTCGTGCTGGAGGCGGTCATGCCCGAATCGTTGACGCAGCCCTTCATCGTGATCCGCGACGCGGCCTCGCGCGAGTTGGTCGCGTCGATTGAGGTCCTCTCGCCCACGAACAAACGCGGCGACGGTCTGGCCAAGTATCAGCAGCGGCGTCGAGAACTGTTGGCCGGTCCCGCGCACTTTGTCGAGATCGACCTGCTGCGCATCGGCGAACGGTTTCCCGTCCCCACGCCGCTTCCGTCGGTCCCCTACTTCGTCTTCCTGAGCCGCGCGAATCGCAGACCGCGCGTTGAAACCTGGCCCATCGCACTCGATCAGCCTCTCCCCGAAGTGCCGATCCCGCTTCTCGCCGGCGACCCCGACGTGATGCTCGACATCCAGTTGGCGTTCCAAACCATCTACAGCCTGTTCAAGTACCACCGAGCCGCCGACCACACGGGTGATCCGCGAGAATCCTTGTCCACCGAACAAGCCGCATGGGCCGAGGAGCGGCTGCGTTTGGCTGGATTGCGCTGAGTGGATAGGTCATTTCTGAGCAGAACAGTCCCCGTCCCTTAACCTTGGAGAACGATTGCCATGTCATTGCGCCGTGAGTTTGTGGTTGCCGGTTTGATCGCCCTGTTGTCGGTCGGTACGGGTTGGTCTCAGGAGAAGAAGGAAGCCCCCGTCGTGCCGCCGCGCGAGGGGAAGCGGGAAGTGGTCGAGATCTTCAACGGGAAAGACCTCAACGGCTGGGTGGGGCACTTCAAGTATTGGTCGGTCAAGGATGGAGTCATCATCGGCAAGAACACCGCCGAAATCCCGGTGAGCACCTATCTGCTGACCGAGAAGAATTACACCGACTTCCGCCTGACATTCGACTTCAAGCTGGCCGAGTCCGAGATGCACTCGGGCATCGCGATGTGGGGCCGCGTCGCGTCGGAACGGAACGACCCGGCCACCTACGCCGGGCATCTGGTCATGTTTCCGTCGGGCCACGGGTTCTATGACCTCTATGGGCGCAACATGATTCACCAGAACAATGACATCGCCAAGGACGTCAGCAAGCAGCACGACTGGAACAGCTACGAAATCCTCGCGCAGGGGAACCGCATCCGGTTTGTGCTCAACGGCAAACTGGTCTCGGACTGGCGCGAGCCGGAACCGGACCGGATCAAGGCCGCCCCAATCGGCCTCCAATTGCACTCGAACAAGCAGCCGCAGGAGGTCCAGTGGCGGAACCTCAAGCTGGAAACATTCCCCGAAGACAAGCTGCTGACGGTGAAGGCCGACGCCGCGAAGTAGGTGACGTGTCTTGGAGGATGGGCACTCCTGCCCGTCCTGCATTGAGGACAAAACACGGACGGGCCGGAGTGCCCATCCTCCAAGGCGAGCAAGCCACCGAGACCAACTCGGCGTGGTGAGTTTCCAGGCAGAACCAAGGAGTCCGTCGATCATGGCAATCCCACTCGCTGGCGATTCTCGGACGCCGTACATTTCGCGGCGACAGGCGTTGAAGTCGTGTGCGTCCGGTTTCGGATACCTCGCGTTTGCCGGGATGGCTCACGCGGCGGCGGCGAAGGAGACGGCTGCACGCGGCGGCGCGTTGGCTCCCCGGGCGACGCATTTTCCGGCCCGGGCCCAGCGAGTCATCTTTCTGTGCATGAACGGCGGTCCGTCGCATGTGGACCTGTTCGACTACAAGCCGACGCTGAACGGGCAATCGGGGGCCGCGTCCACCATCGGTCGTGAACGCGGCGGAGCCAAGCTGCTCGGTTCTCCCTTTCAGTTCGCACAGCACGGCGAGTCGGGGCATTGGATTTCGGAGGTCTTTCCCCTGCTGGCCCAACAGGCCGACGAATTGTGTGTCATCCACAGCATGCACACCGACCTGCCGAACCACGCGCAGGCCTTCACGCAGATGCACACCGGCAGCTTCCAGTTTGTGCGTCCGTCGGTCGGAGCGTGGACGCTGTATGGACTGGGAAGCGAGAACTCCAATCTGCCCGGCTTCATCACGGTGAACCCTCCGTCGGACAATGGCGGCGCGCGGAATTACGGCAGCGGGTTTCTGCCCGCCATCTGTCAGGGGACCAAGCTCGGTGGCAACCAGATTCCCGGGTTCTATGCCGCCCTGTTGGGCAAGGACCAGGAGCCGGGGCCGCCGCTGAAGAATCTGGAGAACGGCAAAATCTCGCGCGACCAGCAGCGGGCGCAGCTCGATCTGGTGCGCAGCCTCAATCTGCACAAGCTCGAACGCGACACGCATCATCCCGAAATCGAAGGGGCCATCGAATCGTTCGAGCTGGCGTTCCGCATGCAGGGTGAAGTCCCCGAGGTGCTCGACATGAAATCCGAGCCCGAGTCGATCCTCAAGTTGTACGGCGTCGGTTCGGGACTGCCGACCGATCGGTTTGGGCGGCAGTGCATCATGGCCCGCCGACTGGCGGAGGCGGGAGTGCGGTTCATCGAGATCACCGCCCCCGTCGGTTGGGACCACCACTTCCTGCTCAAGGAGGAACTGACGAAGAGTTGTGTCGCGACCGACCGGCCGGTGGCGGCGCTGCTGGCCGACCTGAAGCAACGCGGCCTGCTGGACGACACGCTCGTCATCTGGGGCGGCGAGTTCGGACGCACGCCGTATGCGCAGAGCGGCAACGGTCGCGACCACAACAACAAGGGCTTCACCATGTGGATGGCGGGCGGAGGAGCGCGGGCCGGTCTGGCTTACGGAGCCACCGACGAATTCGGCTACGAGGCGGTGGAGAAGCCGGTCCACATCCACGACTGGCACGCCACGGTGCTGCACCTGCTGGGTCTCGACCACGAGCGACTCACGTTCAATTACGGCGGACGCGACTTTCGACTAACCGACGTCTACGGCAACGTGGTCACGGAAATACTCAACTCATGAATCGGTTGCGGCGGTGTGGAGTGCCTGACCCCTGACATCACGACTTCACTCACAAACAAAGACTCGAACATGTCGCCGTTGCCACCGCCCGTGACCGATCCGACACTCATCTTTGAGCACTTTCGCGGCAGCTACGGGACCGAGTTGCTGACGGCAGCGGTGGCTCACTTCGGACTGTTTCGGCTGCTGGCGGAGGAGGCCTTGTCGTGGGATGACCTGCGCCAGCGATTGGGTCTGGAGGAGCGGGCGGCCGTGGTGTTGCTGACCGCGCTGCGGGCGATGAGGCTGGTCGAAACCGATGCGGCGGGACGGCTCACGGTGAGTGAGACGGCTCGCGAGCATCTCGTTCCGGGCGGAGAATTCTTCGTCGGCGATTACGTCGGTCTGGCAGCCGGCAGTCCCGGTGTGATCGAGATGGTCGAACGGCTGAAGACGAATCGACTGGCTCGCGCGGAGCAGTCCGACGCGGGGGCGGCGTTCATCTATCGCGAGGGGCTCGATTCGGCGATGGAGCAGGAGCAGTCGGCTCGACGGCTGACGCTGGCGTTGGCCGGACGAGCCAGGAACGTCGCGCCGGTCCTGGCCGAACGGATCGTCTTCGAGGGAAAGACGCTGCTCGATGTGGGAGGCGGCACCGGGATCTATGCGATTGCCTGTCTCAGACGCCATCCCGCGCTGCGGGCCATCGTGTTCGATCGTCCCGAAGTCTTGAAGGTTGCCGCCGAGTTCGCGGCTTCCCACGGAGTGGCCGACCGTCTCGACCTGCATCCCGGCGACATGTTTGCCGATCCGCTGCCGACGGCCGACACGATCCTGTTGTCGAACATTCTGCACGACTGGGACCAGCCCGATTGCCGTCAGTTGGTCCGGCGGTGTGCAGATGCTTTACCGGCGGGCGGTCGACTGTTGATTCACGATGTCTTCCTGAACGACGACCACGATGGACCGTTGCCGGTGGCGTTGTATTCGGCATCGCTGTTCTCGCTCACCGAAGGTCGGGCGTACAGCGCGCGGGAGTATCGCGAGTGGCTCGTCGCGGCAGGGCTGACGCCCGGCGAAGTCGTGCCGACGCTGGTTCACTGCGGAGTGCTGAGCGGAACCAAGGTGCGATGAGATGAGACGAATGGGACGGATGAGACCCATTCGTCTCATCCGTCCCATTCCTGTCGTCCAACCCCACGGTCACGTCGCCTCGCCGTTGGTCGGTCCGTCGAGCAGTTCGATGCGGACCCGCTGGATGCGTCTTGCGTCGGCGGCCAGGATCGTGAGCCGGAGCCGTTCCCAGTCGAGCGTCTCACCCGCCGAAGGCATGCGGCCGATGTGCGAGAACGCAAAGCCGCCGATCGTGTCGAAGTCGTCGCTCGGCGGCAGGCCATAGTCGAAGCGGCGGTTCAATTCGTCGAGTCGCACGCGCGCATCGGTCTCGACGACCGCGGGCGAGACCACGCAGATGTCCTCGCCGGATTGATCGTCCTCGTCGTACTCGTCGGCGATTTCACCGACGATCTCTTCGAGGATGTCCTCCATCGTGACGAGGCCCGCCACGCCGCCGTACTCGTCGTTGACGATGGCGATGTGGACCTTTTGCCGCTTCATCAGTTCGAGCAGCGCCGGAATCCGCGTCGTCAGCGGCACGTGGACCGGATCGCGGATGATGTCCCGCAGCACGGCAATCGGTTCACCGGTCCGGTGCGGTTCGAGGGCCTTCAGCAAATCCTTGGCGTACAGCATTCCCAGGACATCGTCGGTCGAGTCGCCGATCACGGGCATGCGCGAGTGCCCCGATTCGATCAACTTCACCCGGGCCTCTTCCAGCGTGCAGTCGGCGAGAACGCACATCATCTCGGTGCGGGGCGTCATGATCGCGCCGACGTCCTCGTCCTGAAGCTGCATCACGCGGGAGATCATGACCGTTGAGCCGGATTCCAGGACCCCTTCTCGTTCGCCTTCTTTGACGACGGAGCGGATGTCCTCTTCCAGCACGGATGCATCGTCGGTCTGTGGCTCGGCCCGCCCGGCGAGGCGATGTGCGTGCCGGTCGAGCTGGTCGGCAATCCAAAGCATGGGACGCAGGCCCGTCTGCAAGGCTTCGATGGCGGGCCACCAGCGGCAGAGAAACGATTCGGCGGCGACGCGTGCGATCGTCCACGGCAGCACGTCGGCCGCGAAGAACGTGAGCACCGTGAACCCCGCGTATTGCAGCACGAACTTCCACGCGATGCGGCGCGTCGGTTCGCCATCGGCCACCATCGGCCAGCCGATCCAGACGCAGAGCACGGCCGCCAGCACGAGCGTGACGCTGGTGAGCAGAAACTCCAGCGCCAGCAGTGCCTGCCCCTGTTCCTTCAAAATGTGGCCAAACCGTTCGGGAACGCCCCGGTCCTTGCACAGGCCTTCGAGCCGGCTGTAGGAAAAGTCGCGCAGGGAATCGCACCCGAGCGCGCTCCAGAAGGCGAGCACCAACAACACGGCGAGGAGGGTGGGAAGAATCATGCCGTCACGCTTCCAACCCGGTCGGAACCAGTCGCCAACCGGCGAGAACTTCTCGCTCGCGGACCCGCATCGCGGGCCGGGCCTCATCGGTCAGATCATCGTACCCGCAGAGGTGCAGCAGGCCATGCACGACGTACAGGAGCAGTTCGTCCTGCGGACTCCAACCGTGCGCGGCAGCCTCGCGCAGCGCGGTCTCAGTGCTGACGATCAGTTCGCCTTCAAGGTGGTGATGAGGGATGAGGGATGAGGGATGAGGGAGGGAAGAAGCGCTCGATGACTCTGATTTTTCCTGACCTCTGACCTCTGACCTCTGATCTCTGACCCCTGACTCCTGCCCCCCGGCCTCATCCAACCGAAAGCTGATCACATCGGTCGGATAGTCGTGGCCGAGGAACTCGCGGTTGACGCGTTGAATCTCGGCATCATCGACCAGCGCGAGGCTGATCGCGGCCGAGGGGACGCGTTCTTCCGTGAGGATGCGCACCACGGCCTCGCGCAATCGCGGCTCGTCCGGGACCAGGCACGTCTGCCGATTGGCAATGTTGAGGGAGAACCCGTTCATGGGGGGGAACCCGTTCATTGGGCTTTCGCCGCCGGCAGCGAGATCGAGTCGGTGATGCGGACGGTGGCCACCTCGGGATCACTGCGCCGCGGAGACGACGGCTTCGGATCGGGGTACCTGTTCTGCTCGGGGTACTTGATGCGGCCGTGGTGGATGCCGATCAACGATTTCGTCAGGGAGTCCTCGACCAGCGCGAGCTCGCTGAGCGTGAGCGAGCTTTCGTCGAACTGGCCGTCGAGCAGCTTCTTCATCGCGATCTCGTGGATCAGCGTTTCGATCCGCTTCGGCGTCGGTTCGATGACGGTCCGGCAGGCGCTTTCGACCGCGTCGGCCACCATCATCACGGCCGCTTCACGCGACTGCGGCTTTGGGCCGGGATAGCGGTACGCCGACTCCTGCACGTCGAAGCGGTGATCGGGCGTCGCCTCGGCCTGCTTGGTGGCGGCGTGGAAGAAGTACTCGACCAGCGTCGTCCCGTGATGCTGTTCGATGAAGGCGATCAGCGGTTCGGGCAGGTTGTGCTGGTGAGCCAGTTCCACGCCGTCCTTCACATGGCCGATGATGACCAGGGCACTCATCTGCGGATTGAGCGACTCGTGGCGGCTGACCTGCCCGGCCGTCATGTTCTCGACGAAGTAATGCGGCTTCAGCATCTTGCCGATGTCGTGGTAGTAGGCTCCCACGCGGCAGAGGAGTCCGTTGGCCCCGATGACATCGGCCGCCGTTTCGGAAATCGCGGCGACGCTGCACGAATGGCTGTAGGTTCCCGGAGCCCGCTGCACCAACTCCTGCAGCAGCGGATGCGAAACGTCACTCAGTTCGAGCAGGCTGATGTCGGTGACGACTCCGAACAGTTGCTCGATGAACGGCAGGCTGCCCGAGACAATGAAACCGGTCAGAAAACACCAGCCCGCTCCCCGCAAACTGACCGTCAGCAGCCGCTGGTCGGTCCAGAGGCTGTCGAGATTCTGGCTTTCGAGGATGTTGACGCCCCACATCACGAGCAGATACGTCACCGCGGACCAGAAGCCGACCTTGACCAGCTTCATGCGGTTGGAGACCTGATTCAGCGGCACCACCGACGCGGCGACGGCGCTCATCAACACGACGAACTCGCCGACGCTGCGGCCGGTCGCCAGCGTCAGGGCCAGCGTCATCGAGAAACCGGACAGGGCCGCCAGGACCTGGTTGTAGGCGATGGCCAGCACCATCACGACGCACAGCAGGGGTACCACCTCGGCCCGCCACGGATCGAACGACAACCAGCGGCAGATCACCAGGGCCACGGTGACGGTGGCGAGGTACACCGTCAATCGTCCCACGCTGGTGGCCAGTCGCGGTTCATTGCGGGTCAGGTAATAGCCGTTCATTCCGACGAGCACGATCAGCAGCAGCAACACCGTGACGATTCGCAACGCGCGCTCGGAGAACGACACCAGCCGTTCGGCCGCGTCGTACTGAGCCTTCAGAATTCCCAGCGTCTCCGCGTCGAGTTCCGTCTCCGGCGCCACCAACAGCGCACCGCGCTTGTAGGCGTCGATGACCGGTGGCGTGTTGAGTCGCGCTTCGTCCCGCGTGCGGTTGGTTGCGGCCGGGTCGAACTCCAGCGTCGGAGCGGCGCGATTCATCAGCCACCGGTCGAGAATCTCCTGATGCGGCTTGAGTGCGGCGAATGTTTTCCACTGACCGCCCAGATTGCCGGTAATCTTGAGCATTTCCGCCAGCAGCAGGTCGGCCACGCGGTGGGTTTGAATTTCGTCGTCGTCCTCTTTCGAGACCACGGCGATCTCGACCTCCAGGCGGAGTTTCTGTCGCGCGACCTCTGCGGGATCGAGGATGCCGGTCTGCCGCAGTGGAACTGTGAACTGACTGAACTCGCCGACGATTTCGTCGATCTTCCGTTCGGCTGTCGCGGCGGGACCGATCGCCGTGCGAAGCTGCTGCCAGGCGATTTCAAACTCGGGTAACGGTGGCTCGAACGCGGCCTTCGGCCCGGCCGAGACCCATCCGAAGGCGGCGTGCGTCTCGGCCGACAGTTCCGTGAACCGGCTGACCGTCACCACTTCAAACAGGTGTTTCCGCAACTCATCGGGCAGAGTCCGCAACCGTTCCAGTCCGTCGGCGGAATGGCGGAAGACGGGCGGAACGCGGTTCGCCCGTTCGAATTTGGCGAGGTCGGTCTTGTGAAGGTTGATTCTTTCGAAATCGATTCGCGCGAGAATCCCGTTCGGCGCGTTGTCACCCAGACGATGCGGGAACGGAACGCTCCAGCTTCCCATGCCGAACACGAGCGCGATCAGAAACAGCAGGCAAATCGCCAATCGCAGCGACACGTCACCGTGGCTGAGTTGACTGCCAAGCCGGCCCGTCCACGAGCCTGATTTCAGACTCGTGACTCGGGAGGGGCGAATTTTTCGGACAGGAAAGATACGCATGATTTGGACCGGTCGACGCGAACGGACTCCGCGTCAACGCGATTACATCCCTGCCTGCATTCGCCCGTAGGAGGGCACTTCATCCAGGAAAGAGTCCGCGTCCTGCGGCTCGTCCCTCGAGACATGGGTTGGGTTCGAGTTGTTCATCGACGCTGCACCACTTTTGACCGGCGGCACCGCCGGCGAGATCAGATGTCCCCGGTCCGCCCGATCCTTTCGGTCCGTGTCGTAGGCTGCGACGATCCGCCGGACCAACGGATGCCGCACGATGTCCTGGGCCGACAGTTCGACCGACGCGATCCCCTCGACACCCTGCAACCGGTGCCAGACATCGATCAGGCCGCTTTCGATTTTGTCGGGCAGGTCGGTTTGTGTCGCATCGCCGGTGACGACGATCTTGGAGCGCTGCCCCATTCGCGTCAGAAACATCTTCATCTGTGTGATCGTCGTGTTCTGGGCTTCATCGAGAATCATGAACGTGTTGTTCAGGGTCCGGCCGCGCATGAAGGCCAGCGGAATGATCTCGATCACGTCCTTGTCGAGGTACTTCTGGACCTGTTCAAAGTCGAGGATGTCGCCAAGGGCATCGAGCATCGGCCGCAGAAACGGATTGACCTTGGCCAGCATGTCGCCGGGCAGGAAGCCCAGCTTCTCACCCGCCTCCAGTGCCGGGCGGACGAGAACGATTTTGCGGACCTGCTCCAACCGCAGGGCGTTCACCGCCATCGCGACCGCCAGATAGGTCTTGCCCGATCCGGCGGGGCCGGAGCAGATCACCATGTCGTGCTCGCGGATCGCCTTCACGTAGCCGCGCTGTCCCTCACCCATCGGGCGGATCTTGCGGGCCTTGTGGAAGACGTCGATCGACTCGTCGGACGCCCCGTGGCTCGGGAACATCGAACGCTGCAAGGCCCGTTCGAGGTCTTCGTCGTGAAGCTGTCCGCTGCGTTCAATGATCGCCCGCAACTCGGACACGATCTCGGTCCCGAGATCGACTTGAGTCTGGTCGCCGTGCAGGTGGAGTTCGTCTCCCCTCAGTACGACGTCGATGTGCAGCACGTCGCGCAGGCGACGGAGGTTTTTGTCCCGAATGCCAAAGAGGCTGCGAACATCCTCGTGGTTGCGGAACTGGACACGTCCTTCGGACATACAACCTTCTCATGGGGCAAAAGATTTCGCGGACCGTCGCCGCGAAGACGGGGAAAGTCTACTACGTGCCGGGCCAACTCGCAAAACAGTCTGCCAGCAACGCCAAACAACACAGGGAAAATTGTGAGTCGGATCAGGGATCAATTTGGATGAGGGATCAATGATGAGTGATGGAGGATGATCTCGATCTCGGCCGGTGAAGGGGATTATTCCAACTCCTGATCGGTGATCTCTCAACCTTGATCCTTCCTCTCTCATCCTTCCTCTCTCATCCTTCTTCGCCCAATCGTCAAAGTCTGACCTCGACCTCGCGAGTTCCGGTCGTAGGTGATGTGTCGGACGTAGCGGTTGTGTTCAAGTACCTCACCGTGCCAGTTCGATCAGTCTCCCTGCCGAAGACCCGCGCCTGGCGGGAGATTCAAGATTTGGAGCATCTGTCGTTGGCGGTCGCTGGGAATTTTGGATCTGAAATTCCGGATATCAAGTGCAGGATTTCTTCTCATGTATGAAGCCTTCTTCGGTTTGCAGCGACGTCCCTTTGCGGCGACTCCCGATCCGCAGTGTTTTCTGGCGTCGGGGTCGATTCAGGCGGCGCTGGACGAGATCGTGGTCTGCGTCGAACAGGGACAGGGGATTGCGGTCGTGTCGGCGCCGGCCGGAACCGGCAAGACGCTGCTCTGCGAACGGCTGCGCAGCGAACTCGGGGACCGATTCGAATCTGTCTTGCTGCGTCATGCCAGTTTCCTTACGCGCCGGGCGTTACTGCAAACCATTCTCTGCGAACTCAATCATTCGTACCGTCAACAGGACGAGCAAGAGTTGCGGCTGGAATTGTCTCCCGCCATTCGCGCCCTGCGTCCGCAGCGCGAAGCCCTCGTGCTGATCTGCGATGAGGCCCATCAACTCTCGGAAGACCTGCTGGAGGAACTGCGCATCCTGTCGGACCTCGCGGAACACGGCCGACCCCTCGTGCGACTGGTGCTGGTCGGTCAACTTGGCCTGGAGGAAACGCTCGCGCTCTCGACCCTCGAAGCCCTCAGTCAGCGGATTCGCGCCCATGTCTGCCTCGAAACTCTGACCCGGGCCGGATCGCTCGACTACATCGACTATCGCCTCACGTGGGCTGGCGGTCGCACCGACGAAATCTTCACGCCCGAGGCCCTGGAACTGGTCGGCCGCGCCGCAGATGGTGTTCCGCGCTGCATCAACCAACTTTGCGACCACGCGCTGCTGCTGGCCTACGTCGCCGAACAACAGCCCGTTCCCGCCGAGATGATCCGCGAGGCGCTGCAAGACCTGCGGCAATTGCCGCTCCACTGGAACGAGAGTTCGTTCGACAAGCCGACTCACCGCGAGACGGCTTCGTTTGAGACCGATGCGACCGAGTCGAATTTTGACGACCACGCAACTGAGGGCGAGTCGTTCGAGGATGACCACTCGGCCGAACCCGCCGCAGAGATGCAGCCGGCGTTGGCAATGGAATCCGTCGAGATCGGCGCCGACCTGCCGCCAGCCACTGCGACTCAATTTGAGTCGATATTTGAATTGATCGCCTCTCAAACCGAAGACGCCACCTGGAGCATCGAGCCGCCCCTCGGATCCTCGGATGCGGACACGCCACGCGAGGCAAGCGACACCAATGACGAGGACGTTCGCGGCGAGACCATGATCGAAACTCCTTCCTGCTGGGAAATCGGTGCGGCCGACTCGACGATGGTCCCGCCCATACCGGAGACATTCGCGCCGGTGAGATCGCTGCTGCCGGGAGGCTTCGTCGAGGAACTCGTGCTGGATCGCTATGCCGCGATCGACGCGGGGCTGGAACCGTCCGAGTTGAACGCATCGGACACGGGCACCTCCCACGAGGTTCACTTAACGGCAACCATCGAACCGCAGGCAATCATCGAATCGGTCGCGTCCGGCGACGAGAATGCCCTGAACTGGATGTCGTCGCAGGCCGAGCCAACCGGAGGAGCGGAACCGTCCGCCCCGGAAGCGACCGCCGCAATGGAAGCATCCGCCAGTGAGACGATTTTTTCCGCACCGAGCGACCAGCGCACCAACTCAGACTTCGAGGACGTCTGCGAACGCCTGAACGAATTGTTGCCGCAGGTGTCGGGCGAGGTCGGTTGGGACTCGACCAGCCTGCACGCGGACAACCCCACCGACGACGCCCAGGACTCGTCCGCGGTCGCGGCATTCGACGAGGCCGAACGCACCATCGAGAGCCGCTCGCTGGAGGATCGGCTCGGCCGCGAAGTCTGTCAGTTGGCCGATCAACTGCGACTGACGCTCGACCTGCCACCGCGGGAGAACTCCTCTGTCGAACAACTTCGCTCGTTGTTGTCTCCGTCCGGCAAAGAGGAACTCACGTCCGCAGATTTCACTGCGGGAGACGGCGTGGCGCAGAACGCAGATTCAACCAACGCCTCCGCCTCACCCTTCACCATTGAAACGAGCCAGACGGCGGTCGAGCCGGCACCGTCCCGGCACGGAACCGCGCGGCCGTATCGTAACCTGTTCAGCATGCTCCGCCGCAAACAGCAGGGTTTGCTGTGAACTGGTCGCGCGCGGCAGAGATCGGCATGTTGCTGAATTCGCAAGAATTCAGTGAGCCGGGGAACTCTGAACTCTTGCGAGTTCAGCTCCTGACGCGCGGACGGCATGCGCTACGGTGTGAAGGCCGCCGACTGGTCCAACCACGCCAGGAACTGCTCGTCAATCTCGCCGGGCCGGCGCGTGGTGAAGAGTTCGCAGAGCGACAGGACTCCCGTCGGATCGGCTGCCGCGCGCGCGCGGCACTTGCGGTAGAACGGCTCCAGCAACCGACGCTGTTGGAGGAACAGGCAGAAGTACCGCACCTGCGCATAGTCGAGGGCCGCGCGATCCGACGCCGCGAATCGTTCGGTTGCCAGGTCGATCAGCGGGCGAAGCTGCTCGTGCTGACGGGCCTCGCGCAGCGCGGTCCGCCGCCAGTTGTCGAGGCCGATCAGACGCAAACCGTCCGCAGAGAATTCGCACTCTTCGTGGAGCGACGCCAATCCCTCGTCGAGCCATTCGGGGAGCGACGGAAAGTCGGCATGAGCCAGCGCATGGGTTAACTCGTGAGCCAGCGTGCCGTCTCCCGTGGCGACGTTGATCACGATGCGATGCTCGATTCGCGAATAGAGCCCCGAGTACTCGGTTCGTTCACGTTCACCGAGCCGTTGCTGGCACGCGCGAAAGCTGTCGTCCGAGGAACAGAGCAGGATTGTCACGGGCCACGCCGGCGGATGATCGAAGTATTGGATGCTGAGAGCCCGCGCCGTCGGCAGAATCGTCCGACGATAAGACTCGCTGAGATGCTTCGTGTCGCAATCGCCTCCCAGCACGAACGGCTCGTGGATGACGACGCGCCAATCGACGGGCAACCGCTGGCGCAGGTCGCTGGCCACCGCCTGGCAGGCGGCGGTTTGACGGCTCGGCTCGACAACCATCCGATCCTGAACGACCGAGCCTCCGGTGAGTCGCGCCGCCGACAGACTCGACGGGGGAGCAGACACCGCGTAGCAGATTGCCACGAGCGCGAACGGTCCAATCGTCAGAAGGTGCCTACGCGTCAGAGTCACGGCGGCGGTTACCGATATAGACCTGGACTGATCGAACGACTTCAACCCGGTCCAACTCTACATCGTGATCGGGCCATCCTCGTGCGCGAAATGCCTGAAGCCGCATCGAATCGCATGCATTGTTCGGGGTTGGCCCAACTGTTACGATCCCCGCGCTTGTGACGGTCGCTGCGGCAGGATTTTCCGCCGTCGCAGGGCCATGACAACCCCGCAACCGCTTGCCCCTCAAGCCCCTTCAATTACTCAGGTTATCTCGGATGGAATCGACGCTCTACCGCCACTTGGGCGCACATCTGGACACTCAGGACGGCGTGCCCGGAGCGAAGTTTTCCGTGTGGGCACCGAATGCCACCGAGGTCTCCGTCCTGTGCGATGCGAACTCGTGGATGCACGGCCGCAACCCCCTCAACTCGAGTGACAACGGCGTCTGGTGGGGCTTCGTGCCGGGTCTTCAGCAGGGTCAGGCCTACAAGTTCGCCCTGCGAACCCGTGAAGGTCACTTGCTGCAGAAGATCGATCCCTACGCCTTTGCCGCCGAGGTTCCACCGAAGAGCGCGTCGATCATCTACAACCTGGACGGCCACTCGTGGCGCGACGGCAACTGGATGACCGGTCGCGAATCGAAGAACTGGTACGAGCAACCGGTTTCGATTTACGAACTCCATCTCGGTTCGTGGAAGCGACCGCAGGATGGACGCCAGTACTTTAATTACCGCGAATTGGCCCCGCTGCTGATCGACTACGTGAAGGATCTGGGCTACACGCACATCGAACTGATGCCGATCAACGAGTTCCCGTTCGACGGATCGTGGGGCTATCAGGCGACGGGCTACTTCGCACCGACCAGCCGGTTTGGATCGCCTCACGATTTCATGGAGTTCGTGGACCAGTTCCATGAGGCGGGGATCGGCGTCATCATCGACTGGGTTCCGGCCCACTTTCCGAAAGACAACCACGGGCTGCGTCGTTTCGACGGGACAGCGCTCTACGAGCATGAAGATCCACGCCAGGGGGAACATCCTGACTGGGGTACGATGATCTTTAATTTTGGACGCGATGAAATCCGCAATTTCCTAG
>JANODP010000545.1:0-4544 GCA_031412755.1 Schlesneria sp.
ATAATCTGCTGGAAGAGGAATACCCCTTTACCAATCTGCCGTTTGTGCTGCGCGATCCCCCGACGTTTCCGGATAGTTGCGTGAAGATCACCGATCCGAGTCAGCCGAACTATCCCGGCGGTCCGTGCGAGCCGCCCAAGCCGCTCGATCAGCAGACGCTCGAGAAGAACTTCAACTTCGTGTCGTCGGTCTACTGGCCGCACCAGCAGACGATGTTTCCGGGACTGTTCCGCAATCCGCTCGACCGGGACAGCAAGGCCTACGCCACCACCTTTGCCCAGGCAACGATCTTCCTGCCGCGCGGCAAGTTCCGCTGCTGTCCGTGGGCGGACTATGTTCCCTGTGGGCAGGACCCGAACACCGGACAGACCGTTTGGGCGTGGCGTATTTACTACGATGGAGCGCCGGGATGGTGGAATCAGCACACCCGTTCCAGCACCGATCCATACAGCCGGACCGACTTGATCTGTGACGACCGCCGGCCCATTGACGTGATTATCGACAACCGAAACACGTTCTCGTTCGATGCCCGCTGGGAACGGTTCGGCCGGTGGGATCTGTTCAACCAGCACTGGACCGCCAAGCTCGTTCCCGCCACCGCCGCCAACGTCCCGACCATCGTCTCGCAGCATCCCGGCAGCTATCTGAACGGCGGTTTGCAGAACTACCAGCCGCCGCCGTTGCAGAACGTTTCGCCGCAGGACTTCCATTTGGTGAACGGACATTGAAACGCGGAGCGGGGAACTCGGAACGCGGAGCCTGAATCAAACATTCCCAGATCGATTCAAAAACCATGCAAGTCCGCCGTCGTACATTGCTGACCGCCTCAGGCTTCGAGTCCCGCACTCCGAGTTCCGCGCTCCGAGTTCCGCATTCGCGCCGCGGTCTCGCGCCGCTGGAGTTTGTCCTGGTCCTGCCGATCCTGGTGATGCTGATGGCGCTGATGATCGACTTCGGTGTGGTGGGAGCGTGGAAGATCAGGACTCAAACGAACGCCCGTTATGCCGGTTGGCGGACGCTGGCGGCGCGGACCGGTGAGTTCAACGCGACGCCCCCCTACTGGCCGGCTTCGGCCAACCTGTCAGCTCAACCGGGGACGTCACTCCCCGATGTCAACCAGCAATGGGACTCGACGCAGGATCTGCTCTGCAACTGCACGCGCGGCCAGCAATTGACGGCCCCGAATGCCGTCGCGGCCATCAATGTGCCGGGCCGTTTGGAAATGGACGACGACGTGATTCGGGGCCACGCCAACCTCGAACGCAATCTGCCGGTGTTCCGGGGGGCGCTGCCGGCCACCGGCGGACGGTTCCGCTTTGACCTCAACCAGGACCTGTTCGACAACCACTGGCAGTACAACACGCTCGGCATTCCACACAACGATTATCCCCGGTCGCGCGTCTGGTGGGACATCGAACACGCCGACCTGGCCGCTCTCGATCCGGCCATCGACAACAACAAGCAGTTGCTCGATCAGGACCTGCAGAGGCTGCAGACGAATCCGAACCAGGCCGATCTTTATCCGCTCGACAACGACGACGAGTTTCAGCGCTACACCGGAAGCGCCCCCGACTTTTATCCGCGCCTGGGGCGGCTCTGCATGTCCGATCCGAATGCCCTGTATATCAGCGCCATCTCGCGCATCGATCAGGACGGCCACACGAATCCGAACTCGCTGCTCAGCCGGATCGATCGTCTCCCCTGTTCGATGTCGGGGAGCTTCACCGGCATGTACAGGTCCTGGATCTGCCGCCTGGAGCAGTGCGGTGCGCCCGACGGCGACATCGCCCCGCTGCGGCAGCGCTATGGCGACCTGCAACAGTTCATGGGAACGCTCGGTTTCCTGGGATGTTCCCGCCCGGCCGATCTCCAGCGCTGCGTCTGCCCGCCGATGATGACCTGTCCCTGTCCACCCTCACCGGTGGGAGTCGGCCGGTAGCACGTCCGTTCGATGGTCCAACCGCTCGCTGGTCATGCCGTCCACCCTGCCCGTCCTGATTCCATCTCGTCATGACACTCCCCTCGCCGCCGCCGAGTCTTGGTTCCAAGCTGACTCGCCGCGCGATCGACCTGTTCGTGATTGGGTTCGTGGCGGTCGTGGGGTTGTCCGTCGGCGGCCAGCTCATCGACTGGTGGCGCACCGATCCGCAGGCGGTCGCCCCCGACGTGTCCGGGTTGACGGGAGCCGATCTCGACTGGAACCGCACCCCGATTGCGATGCAGTTTGGCGATGCAACCACTTCGATCGAACGCATTCCCCTGCAGGGTGACGACCGGCGACTGGACGAAGAGTTGACGAAGACGGCCAAGTCGATCGTGGCTTCCTCGCAGCCGCCCGCAGCTTCCCCGACGGAGGCCGAGCGAGAATGGCTGACCGCCCTGCAAACGGCTCCGCCGCTCTTGTGGGACTCGACGCTGGGCAACGTCTACCGTCGGCAGGATCCGCTTCCCTCGTTCGTGGCGACGCGGTTCGTTGAGCCTGCCGACGACGACGGCGGGGGACTTTCTCAACGAGTCGTCGGCTGGGGGCTGGCGTTTCCCTCAGGGCCGGGCGCGTGGACGATTTACTCATTCCGTCCCGAGGCGGCCCGCGTGGCCGAGTCTTCGCCGGTGCGAGGCCTCGTACTTCCAGACGGCGCACGGCGCGTGACGCAGATGTGCGGAGCGGATGGTTGTCAGTGGCTGGTCTTCCAGGGTCGCGGCGATCTGGCGGGCTGGGTACAACAGTTCGATGTCTCGTTCGGTGCGCGGGCCGTGGTGTCGAAGTCGGTCGGCACGCAATCGGTCAGTTTGAAATACCGCACGGCGGACATGGTGGCCGACGTGCAAATGCGGCGCGAGCGAGATGGCACCTTGTCCGGCGTGATTTGGTCGGCGCCGGCGAATCCTCAGGAGATGGCGAAATGAAAGGGATCCAAGGGCTGTTGCTGTCGCTGGGGCTGGGACTGGCCGGCGCGGTGTGCAACTGGTTCTATCTGGAACGACTGGCGGGGAAACAAGCCAAGGTGTCGTTCATCGGTGTCAGCGCGGGATCCCAGATCAACGTGGGCGACACGCTGCTCGATTCGCATCTGGTGAAGGTCGACATCCCGAGCAGCGCGGTCGGCAATCTGGATCAGGTCGCGCCGCACTGGAGCGATCGTCCGCTGGTTGTCGGCTGGCCGTCCAACCGCAGCTACCGCGGTGGAGAACTCGTGCTCCAACAGGACATCCGCACGCCGGGCGCGAAGGACTTGAACGACAAGCTTGGCAAGGACGAGGTTGCCATCTGGATTCCGATCGACACGCGGACGTTCAATTCGATGCGAGTCAATCCGGACGACGAAGTCTCGTTTCTCCTGCCGAGTTCGGCGCTCGGCGGACCATCGCCCACTCCGCTGGGCGGTCAACCCGGCGGATCGGCCAACAGTGACATCGTGGGGCCGTTCCGTATCTTGGAACTCGGAAGCCGGACGGGACGCCCGGAAGTTCAGAAGGCGGCGGGAGGGCGTCAGGCCAACGAAAACGTGATCGCCATCGTGGCCAAGTTCATCGGAGGCCGTCTCGACGCCAAGGCCGAGCGAATCACGGAATACATGCGCGCCACCAAGTCTCAGGGCCTGCAAGTCATCCTGCACCCAAAAAGGAAACCGGGGGAGTGAAGCGGGACAAGGAGACAAGGGGAGGGGGAGACAAGGGGAAGAAAGTGATGTCAGCAACGATCACTTCTCCTTGTCTCCCACTCTCCTTGTCTCCCCCTCTCCTTGTCTCCAATCGGCTGATGATTCACCCACCATGCTTTCGCTGATCCAAGAACTCGATGTCGCGCTGCGGAACGGCCGGCCTGTTTGCTACACGGCGCTCGTCGAGACGCGCGGTTCCACGCCGCAGAAGGCGGGGGCGGCGATGCTCGTGTTTGCCGATGGGTCGCAGGTCGGGACGCTCGGTGGCGGCTGTGTCGAGGCCGAGGTCAAACGCCGCGCGTTGACGCTGCTGGCGGGCGGTTCGATCGAGTTGCTCTCGTTTCAACTCGACAACGACTACGGCTGGGACGACGGCCTGATTTGCGGAGGCCGCATGAAGATGCTGGTCGATCCGCTGCGTCCGGGTGACGAGGCCTCGTACTATCGAAAGTTGCTCGACCTACTGATTGCCGGACAGGGCGTGACGGAAGCCATTGTGATCGACGGTGAGAAGGCCGGCGCCAACGATGCGGATCGATGGCTGCTCGACGAGCGCGGCGATGTTGTGGCCGAACGCCTCGTATCCTCTTCGCGTCGCGTCGCGACCGCCGTCCCCTCTCCCCCGTCTTCGGGGGAGAGGGTTAGGGTGAGGGGGTCGGACGGTGACACAACTCTCCAAATTGAACAATCCTCTAACTCCGGCCCTCAACTCTCGACCATCCACGATCAACCTCCCGCCGAAAGCCCCCCTCACCCTAACCCTCTCCCCCCAAAGGCGGGGGGAGAGGGGACAGGAGAAGAACCCCTCACCCTAACCCTCTCCCCGCAAAGCCGGAGCGAGGGGACAGGATTGCCCCCGAAGTTGCGGGCCAATTTGACTCC
>JANODP010000546.1:0-16793 GCA_031412755.1 Schlesneria sp.
CCTGCTTCGGCGCGGGGGACGTGAGCCCCCTGAATTCGCGTGTGTTGCATTGACGTGCTGATTCAGGGGACTCACGTCCCCCGCTCCGAAGAGCCTGTCTTGCGAATGATGATTCCCGGCGTTTTGAAACTGCTTCTAGCACAGGCTGCCAGCCTGTGAGTCGGGCTCGCGCACGCTGACTGCCTGTGATGCCGGGCATCACACCAACTCGGCGATCGGCGCCCCGCGCGTCAGCGGAATCGGGCGGCCGCGCGGGTCGGGGAATTCGGCCGTGTGATCGATTCCCAAATGGTGGTAGATCGTCGCGAGAATGTCGTGAGGATCGAGCGGCCTCGTGCTGGGTCGGGCCGCGTGATGATCGGTCGCTCCGATCACCTGCCCCATCGGCATGCCGCCGCCCGAGACCATGATCGACATCGCGCCGGGATGGTGATCGCGGCCAATCTTGCCATCCTTGAACTCCAGTCTCGGCGTGCGGCCGAACTCGCCCGTGATGACGACGAGGACGTTTTTGTCGAGGCCCCGATCGAAGATGTCCTCGATCAGCGTGCTCACGACGTGATCGTACTTCGGCAGGCGGGCGTTCATCGCGCCGAGCAGGTCCCAGTTCACGGCGTGATCGTCCCAGTCGTAGGCTTTGGTTCCCTCGCCGCTGCCGGGGATGCGGACGGAGACGAAGCCGACTCCCGCCTCGACCAGCCGCCGCGCGACGAGGACTTCGCGACCGTAGCCGTCTCCGTACTTGTCGCAGGTGCGCGGGTCTTCCTTCGTCAGATCGAAGGCGTCGCGCACGCGGTTCGTCGTGAGGATGCCGATGGCCCGCTCGTTGAAGACGTCCAACCCGGTCATGGCTCCCGTCAGATCGGCCTCGCGCTGCAAGCGATCGAACGAACGGAGCATCGCCAGCCGATCATTCAGTCTCCCGCCATCGACGGTCAGGCTGGAGTCCCGCAGATGAAAGTTGGTGATCGGCACGCGGTACTGCGAACTCCAGTACCCCTGCGCGATGCCGGGGCTGTAGTCGGGGCCGTTCAACACGACACCGTTGATCGCGACCGCACCCAGTCCGCCGCGCTGCTCGGACAGAACGCGGTTCACGACCGCACCGACCTGCGGGTAATACGATTCGCTGCTGCCCGGCTTGAACTGGCCGTAACCGCTCAGAAACCGCGCGTGTCCTTCAAAGTGATTGGCCTGATCGTGACAGCACGAACGAATGAGCGTGAACTTGTCGGCGAGCCTGGCCTGCTTCGGCAGATGTTCGCAAATGTCGATGCCGGGGACGCTGGTCGGGATCGGCAGGAAGGGGCCGCGAATTTCGGTCGGGGCCTCCGGCTTGAGGTCATACGTTTCGAGCTGACTCGGCCCGCCATGCACGAAGAGCAGGATGACGGCCGTCTCTTTGGGAGTCGTCTTGCCGGGAGCGGACAACGGCGCGGCAGTCGCTCGCAACCGCAGCAGGTCCGGCAGCACGAGCCCTCCCACACCGAGCATCCCGACGCGCAGAGAGTCTCGACGCGTGATCGTGCGGTGCTGTCGATGCGGGTCGCCAAGCCAGTGAAGCATGTCGCGGTCCTCTTGTTGTCGATCAAACTTAAGTCGTGAGCCGGTTCTCGCCTTCATCAACATCGGCCGACATGATGCCTGATGCTCAACTTTGTCTCAAGACGAAGCGGCCGTCAAATTTCGGTGTCACTTCGGTGGATGTTCGATGAAGTCCGCCTCGTCCTCGTGAGCGAGGACCGATTCGGTGCAGGTGGGATCGACGAGGCGGCAGCAGGCGGTCAGGCGTTCGGCAATCTCACGCAGTTCGTCCTGCCAGACGTTCGAGTCCATGCCGACCGGCGTGACCTGCTTGAACTCGTCCAGAAGCAGGACCAGCCGCAACAGGTGGCGGAAGATCAGGCCCTCTTGTTTGGAGAGGTCTCGCGTGGAGACGAACAGCCAAAAGTCGTCGCCGAAGTTTTCGAGCAGGTCGGCGGCGACCATGACCGGCTGGACCATCACGTCGGGCACGTCGGGATATTCGGACTCGAACAGCATCCGCAGCTTGTCGGCCAGCGGTGGTGCGTACTTGCGATCCTCGAACGGGATGTCGGGATCGAACTCGGGATAGAGGTCGTTCGCCGCGATCAGGCCGCGCTGGATGAGTTCGATGTCGATTCGTTCCAGCGCCAGCGGGCCGGGAGGCAGCTTGTGCGGAGGCGGGACGCGCACGGAACGGATCAGGGCGCGAGGCAACTCCAGCACGCTTTCGAGAACCAGCAGCCGCTCCATCCGATCCCCATAGCCGATGTGTTCGAGCAGGAACATCGCGTAGAGCGGGTTGACGGCCCGAAAGGCAAACAGTTGTTCGATCCGCTCGGTCGGGACGGCCTGCATCGCGCGATAGCGATCCTTCTCCTTGTCGTCGTCCTTGATGACCTTCTGGCCGGTCGCCGCTTCAAACTTCTTGTCGACCGCGGCCTGAAGCTGCTGTGACAGCCACGACACTTTCGGAGCCTCATCCTTCGCGGGCGCAGGTGTTTCACCCGGCTGGACGATCTCGGGCGGCGGGGGCGGTTCCGGTTCGAGCCTCACGAAGTCACCGGCGTGCAGTGTGAGCAGCATCCGTTCGAGATGCTTTTCACTGGCCTCAAGCTGCTTCGGGTCCATCAGCCGTTTATGGACGAGCGCTCTCAGCCGATCAACTTCCGGCGACAGCTTCAACATGTACGCGAGCATCCGCCACGGCAGCGGTCCGCGGCTGGCGAGGTCTCCCGGCTGCGCGAACCGCAGCTTCTCGAACTGTGGTTCATTCCAATACTGCCGGTCCTGGCTGCGCGTCGGCATCTTCTTCTTGAGCGCCTTCTTCGCGCGGATCAGGTTCGGATCCTTCGTGTCCTCGGGAATCTGGTCGTACTTTTCCTTCCAGCGCAGAATCTTGACATCATCCTCGTGCGCGAGGACGTAGACGAACCCTTCCGTGTCGAACTGCGGACGACCCGCGCGACCGAAGATCTGGTGCGCGGAACTCGGGTCGATGATCTTCTGCTCGCCCGGCTTTCCCTTCAGCAGCGACGGCAGAACCACCGACCGCGCGGGGAGGTTGATGCCGGCGGCGAGAGTCTCGGTGCAGACACAGATCGTGAGCAGCTTCTTCTGGAAGAGTTCCTCCACGATCCGCTTGTACTTGGGCAGCACGCCCGCATGATGGACGCCGACGCCACGCATGAGCAGTTGTTTCAGCTTCGGCGCGACTCCCTTCGACCAGGTGAGCTTGTCGAGTTCCGCCACGAGCCGCTTCTGCTGACCATCGGCCAGCATCGACTTGCCCTTCAATTCCTCGGCGACGTTCCAGCATTCCTCGCGATTGAAACAGAAGACGAGCGCCGGCGTGCGACGCTCCGCTTCCTCGCCCGCCGCCATTTCTTCGAGGTGCTCGGTGAGCAACTTGTCCGGCACCCATTGAAAGCTCAGCGGGACACGCCGGTCCGAGCTTTGGATCAATTCCAGCGCACGGCCGTGAATCTTGCGGCACCAACCGACAAACGTGCTCGCGTTTCCAATCGTCGCCGAGAGCAGGAGCAGTCTCACACGTTTCGGCAACAGCGAGAGCGAAAACTCCCACACGATGCCCCGTTCGAGATCGGAGAAGTTGTGGAACTCATCCATCACGACGGCGGAGACGCGGTCGAAGTCGAGAGCGGCTGAAGCGGGAGCGGGGGACAAGGGGAGCGGGGGAGAGGGGGATGAAGATGTCGCTGCGACATTCGTCGGCGCTTCGTCCGCGTCCCAACCTATGAGGTCGGGTTCTGCGGATGGAGCGTGGGCCGAGTCTCCGCTTGCCTTCGTCTCCCCCTCTCCCCTTCTCCTTGTCTCCCCCTCTCCTTGTCTCTCCCGCTCCTCGTCCCTCAATTTCTCCTCATGCGCGGCCCAGTGCGACGTTAGCAACCTGTTGAGAAGAACCTCTGCGACGACGACGAGCACGGTCGCATCCGGGTTCACGCGGCGATTGCCCGTGACGAGGCCGACCTGGTCGCGGCGGAAGCCCCAGCGTTCGGCCGCGTCCTGGATTTCCGCGAACTTCTGCTCGGTCAGCGCGATCAGCGGCGTCGTGTAGTAAATCGTCTGACCGGTGTGCAGGGCTTCATAGGCGGCCGCCTCGGCAATCAACGTCTTGCCGGTTCCCGTGGGAGCACAGACCATCACGCCGTCGTTCGACTCGAACCACGCCAGCAGCGCCTCTTCCTGGACCGGGTACGGGGCGTACGGCAGCGAGTCGAGGTAGTTGAGGGCCAGTTCGTCGCGCGAGGGAATTTTCGAAAGCGGGGGCGTGGGATTCATCGCGGCATGATAGTCGCCCCCCGTCACAGAATCTCGTAACCGCACCGCATGAGCATCGTGGTGAGCGCGATCAGCGGCAGGCCGACGATCGCCGTGTGGTCGTCCGACTCGATTCGCTCAAACAGGGCGATGCCGCGCGATTCGAGCCGGTACGACCCGGCACAGTCGAGGGGCTGGTCGGCGGCGAGATAGCGCGCGATGGCGTCGACGGGCACCGGGCGCATCGTCAGCGTGGTGAGATCGACGTGCGTCTGAATCTGCCCCTCATGCCAGACGCAGACCGCGGTGACCAGCCGATGCGACCGACCGGAGAGCAACGACAGTTGCTCGATCGCCGCTTCGAGCGTCTCGGGTTTGTCCAGGATGCGGCCTTCGACATCGACCACCTGATCGCAGCCGATGATCGTCGCCAGCGGGTGCGTAATGACCAGCTTCAGAGCCTTCTCTGTGGCGAGTGTCCGCGCCAGCTCAATGGGCCCGATTCCATCGACCTTGAACTTGTCCTCGTCGAGTCCCGACGGTTGACACTCAAAGGGGACGCCGAGCCGCATCACCAATTCGCGGCGGTAACGAGATGTGCTGGCCAGAATCAATGCCACGGTCGTCGCTCCTCATGAAACTGCGGAAAACCATATACCAGACTCGGGCGCGGCGGCGGTTGCAACCGTCCGGCTCCACGCATCAGGCCGGTGGCACCGATTCCGGCCACAAACCCGCCGACGTGCGCCCACCACGCCACGCCACCCATGGCGGCGCTCGTCTGCAAACCCGACACGATTTGAATCACGAACCAGAGCACCAGAAAGAAGTAGGCCGGAACAGGCATCACCCGGATGAACGGCCCCAACGGGATCAAGGCCATGACTCGCGCGTGGGGATAGAGCAGCAGATACGCCCCCATCACACCGGCAATCGCACCGCTGGCCCCGATGGTCGGAATGACCGAATGCGCATCGGCCACGATGTGCATCACTCCCGCCGCCACGCCGCTCAGCAGGTACATCAACAGATAGCCGAGATGCCCGAACCGATCCTCGACGTTGTCGCCAAAAATGAACAGGAACCACAGGTTGCCGACAATGTGCATCAGGCCTCCGTGCAGGAACATGCTCGTGAACAACGTCATCAGCGGCGAAACAGGCGAGGCCAGGCTGATTTCTTCGCGAATCCGATGGCCGGCTTCGTCGCGACCTTCCAAAACTGCCGACTGCACGGTGGGATCGACGACCCGCAGCGGGATCATGCCGAACTCACGCACGATCTGTTCACCACCCTCGGGAGCCTGAAGCTGCACGACGAACGCCAGCACACACGCGACGATGATCGCGTAGTTCACGAATGGTATTCGCTGGGCCGGCACGTCATCCCACAGCGGGAACATCGCAAGATCCTGATCAAAAACCGTGGACGATGGACAGCGCGAAGGCAACTCGCCGCGAGGCCACTCGACCACCGACTGTGATCGTATTCGTGTCTCGTTCAGAAGCCAATGCACTGCGCCGGTCTGGTTCGAGGGGTCGATCCGGTTGTGCCGCGAACCACGCTGTTTTCGCGGTGTCTGTCGCGACGGGCGATTCGCACCGGGCCAGGTCGGTTGCTACAATCGGTCGCAGACTGTTTCGAGTTCTATTTTCTCTGGGTTTTGCCATGACCGACCGTCGAAATCTGTTCAACAAAGTTTGGGATGCTCACACCGTCCGCACGCTGGCTTCGGGCCAGACACAGCTCTTCATCGGACTGCATCTGATTCACGAAGTGACCAGCCCGCAGGCCTTCTCGATGCTGCGCGATCGCGGACTGAAGGTGCTGTTTCCCGAGCGGACTCTGGCCACGGTCGATCACATCATCCCGACCGACAACCAGGCTCGGCCGTTTCTCGACGTGCTGGCCGAGCAGATGATGTCGGCCGTCGAACAGAACTGCCGCGAGTTCGGCATCCGCTTTTTCAACCTCGACGACATCCGTCAGGGCGTGGTCCATATCGTCGGCCCCGAACAAGGACTGACGCAACCCGGCATGACGATCGCCTGCGGCGACAGCCACACCAGCACTCACGGCGCGTTCGGATCAATCGCCTTCGGAATCGGCACGAGTCAGGTGGCCGACGCGCTCGCCACACAGACGTTGGCCCTTGGCAAGCCCAAGGTCCGGAAGGTGGAAGTCACCGGCACACTGCGACGCGGCGTCTTTGCCAAGGACGTGATCCTGCACATCATCCGCAAGCTCGGCGTGCAGGGGGGTGTTGGCTACGCCTACGAGTACGCTGGCGAGGTCTTCGACCGGATGACGATGGAAGAGCGAATGACCATCTGCAACATGAGCATTGAAGGGGGGGCCCGCTGCGGCTACATCAACCCGGACCAGACGACCGTCGATTACATCCGGGGTCGGCCGTTTGCTCCGCAGGGAGCCGACTTTGACCGCGCGGCCGCGTGGTGGTTGAGCCTCGCGTCACCAAAGGACGCCGAGTTCGACGATGTTGTCACGTTCAACGGCAGCGAGATCGAGCCGACCGTCACGTGGGGCATCAATCCCGCGCAGTCGGTCGGTGTCAGCGAGAAGCTGCCCGCACTGGCCGGCTTCTCACCCGACGATCAGAAGGGAATTCAGGACGCCTTCGATTACATGGACCTCAAGGAACAGCAGCCGATCCGCGGCGTGAAGATCGACGTTGCGTTCATCGGCTCGTGTACCAACGGCCGCATCTCCGACCTGCGCGAAGCTGCGGCGATCGCGAAGGGGCATCATGTGGCTCCGGGCGTGAAGGCCCTCGTCGTGCCGGGGTCTCAACTGGTCCGGCAACAGGCGATGGCCGAGGGACTGGACAAGGTGTTCGAGGCGGCGGGCTTCGAATGGCGCGGCGCGGGCTGCTCGATGTGCCTCGCCATGAACCCCGACAAGCTCCAGGGCCGCGAGGTCTGTGCCTCGTCCAGCAACCGCAATTTCAAAGGCCGCCAGGGGAGCCCGACCGGCCGCACGCTGCTCATGTCCCCCGCGATGGTCGTCGCCGCCGCGATCAACGGCTGTGTCAGCGATGTGCGCGAAATGTTGTGAGTTTTTCCCTGTTCAAATGCGAGGAGAACCAAACATGCCGTTTATTACCGTGACGGAAGAGCAGGCAAAACTGATTGCAGAGCATCCGGGTTATTTGGAAGTCCGCGATGCGAAAGGGCAGTCGCTGGGCATCATGACGCACGGATTCACTCAGGCCGAAATCGAAAGCGCCAAGCAGCGTGCCCGTTCCGATGGCCCGTGGCTGACGACCAAGGAATTGCTGACTCGGCTGGATGCGAGAATCGGTGAGAAGATGTCGCAATGACTCGCTTCACCACAACGATCCCACCCCCTACGAACGTAATTGATTTCACTCAACCTGATCAAAGGCCACCATGCAAACCATCACCCAAGTCACCGGCACCGGTGTGCCGCTTCTGCTCGACGACATCGACACCGACCGGATCATTCCCGCGCGTTTCTTGCGGTGCGTGACGTTTGACGGTCTCGGCGAGCACGCCTTTGAGGACGACCGCAAACAGGACTCGAAACATCCGTTCGACGATGCCCGCTTCCAGGGTGGGAACGTGCTGGTCGCGGGACGGAATTTTGGTTCTGGCTCGTCGCGCGAACATGCTCCTCAGGCGCTGATCCGCTGGGGGATCAAGGCGATCGTCGCCGAATCGTTCGCCGAGATCTTCTTCGGCAACTGCACCGGTCTCGGCGTCCCGTGCGTCAGTGCCGCGCGAGGCGATCTCAATCGGCTGGCGGCGGCCATCACGGCGAATCCCCGGTTGGCCGTGACGGTCGATCTCGAAGCCAAGCAGGTGCGAGCCGGAGACCTTTCGTTTCCGGTGACGATCCTCGAAAGTGCCCGCAGTTCGCTGACCACCGGCAACTGGGACTTCCTCGGCCAACTGCTCGAAGGAGCCGAGGCCGTGAAACAAACCGCGGCGAAGCTGCCCTACGTGACCGGCTTCAAGGCGTAGCTTTGCACTCGCCCATGTAGCCCGCACTCTCCGAGTGCGGAGCCGAGTAATAAAACCGGCCGCGCACTCGGAGAGTGCGGGCTACTTTGGTCCCATTCCACCCCCCAGAGATTCATCATGCTTCCGTCACCTCGCGCTCTCGTCCTGTCTGTCCTGTTCGTCGCCGTGTTTGGTCTGGCGTCCGGCAACCGGCAAACTCGTGCCGCCGATGTGCCGTCGAAGATCACGCACTCGTTCCTCGCCACGGGGGGTGAGACCTACATTCTCGATGGCAACGGCAAGGTGACGTGGTCGTACCCGAAGTCGACTCGCGACGGCTGGGTGCTTTCCAACGGGAACATCTTGCTGGCGTTGTCGAAGTCGAACGATGGCGGCTCGGTGGTCGAGGTGACTCGCGAGGGAAAGACGGTCTTCGAGTTCAAGGGGACGCAGTCGGAGGTCAACACGGCGCAGGCCCTCGACAACGGGAACATCCTGCTGACCGAGGCGGGAGACAAACCGAGGCTGCTCGAAGTGACACGCGAAGGCAAGATCGCGGTCGATGTGGCGCTGCAGGCTCAGACGAAGGATCATCACCTGCAAACGCGGATGGCCCGCAAGCTGAAGAACGGGAATTACCTCGTGCCCCAACTGCTCGACAAGGTGGTGCGCGAGTACCAGCCCGACGGCAAAGTTGTCTGGGAAGTTGCGACGCCCAATTGGCCGTTCACCGCCATCCGGCTGGACGATGGCCACACGCTCATCAACTGCACGGTTGGCAACCTGAGCATCGAGGTTGATGCGTCGGGCAAGACGGTCTGGCAGGTTTCGAATGACGATTTTCCGTCGAAACCATTTGACGATGCCTGCGGTGCACAGCGGCTACCGAACGGCAACACGGTCATCACGGCCTATCACACGGGGCCGGGAAAAGTCCGCCTGTTCGAGGTCACGCGCGACAAGCAGATCGTGTGGACCCACGTCAGCGACCGCAAGGCGGGCATCCACCACTTCCAGATCCTCGACACGAACGGCAAGCCAGTGGAGGGGCGACCGTTGAGATGAACGGATCGCTTGCCTCAGTCGATTCGCACTGAGAACGCGTAGATGCTCGTGGGCTCGTCTGGTTTGAAGTCGTTGTCGCTGGTGATGAGCAGCAGCCGCGAGCCGTCTTTCAATCGCGGGCCGAACGCGATCCCTTCGATCTTGGCCGGGAACGACTCACCCGACAGACCCCAGCGCGGGTCGAGCAGGTCCAGAAACAGTCGCTTCGCCACGGGGCGGACTCCGGTAGGAAAGCCCGTCGCCGGCAGCGAGTCGATTCGGCTGATGTCCGTGGCCTCGCGCAGATCAATTTCGTAAACGTGCTTGATGCAACCCGGTGTTCCCGGCTTGCCGTCGCGCTCGATGACGAGAAACCGTCCGGGGGCAACGGTCTCAATCTCATTGCAACCGTTGTCCGCGTGTTCGAGCGGATAGAGGAACTCGCGTGTCGAGCCGGTCCGGCGTTGAATCTCCAGCAGCCGCAAGTTTGTGCCAACTCTCTTACCGTCCGCATCGAGGGCACCGTCCTGGAAGAGTGGTCCCTGCATGAGACCGAACAGAGTTTCGCCATCGGCCGAAATTGCGAGGCACTCCATCCCCTTGTTGGGATGCCGTCCAGAGGTGTTGGCTGGTGGCAACTCTTCTTCGGGCTTGGTGGAGGGTTTGAGGATGCCATAGCGGGAAGGGATCGGCAGTTCACCGATCTGTTTGCCGCGCGCATCGAACTCGAAGATCGACGGTCCGTACTCGTCCGACAGGTAGAACGAGCCGCGACCGCTGGCGCGAATCGCCTCCGGATCGAACCGCAGACCGCGCGTTGATCCGGCCGACGCGAAGGCCGCCGAGGCTCCGATCAGCGGTTGTCCGGATCGATGAGTCAGCAGAACCGTCTCGCGCAGTGTCACCTTCACCGTGCGGGTCGATGGCTCGCCAATCACGATGTCGAGCAGATGAAACCGGCAGCGGTATGAGGTGGCACCGTCTCCCGGTCCGCGATCGGAGATCATCGCGTACCGAGTCCCCTTGCCGAGCCATGCGATGCCGGAGCCGTAACCGCCAAAGCGATTCGCGGGAGAGCCGTCTTCGAGCTGTCTTGTTTGTTGCGAGAAATCGATCGCCGTGCCGGGAATCTCGGTCTGACCGAGGAACCTCGGCTCGGAAGCATCGGAGGTCAGGCAGACCAGCGCGATCGACGCCACCAGAGACAATCGCTGAATCGACATCGGGAATTCTTCCTCAGCGCTGTTGCCAATACGTGTCGCCGCCACAAACAGACGAGCGCGGAGTCTTGGACTCCGCGCTCGCTGGTTTCAACGAGAATCGAAACGATCAGAACTCGCCGACGACATCGCCGGTGTTGCGGGTGGCGAGTGCCGACAGAGTTTGCGCCGAGATGTTCTGGCTGAGGAATCGCACGGTGCCATCACACATCAGCACATGCGCACCACCGGTGTGGAAGGCGTACATTTCGCTGTCGTTCGTCATGTTGACGGCGTAGGGCGAAATGGCCGTCGTCAGAGCGCACGGTCCGCTCGGAACGGTGCAATTGGCTTTGCCAACGGCTGTGCCGGCAGCGATGCTGCCGTCCATGCTGTAACCCGCGTCAATGTCGGCCCACCCCCAACCGTCCTTGGTCGTGGCCGAAGTGCCCGTGCCGGGCGCGTTCAAATACCAAGCCTGAGGGCGACCGCCGTCTTCAACACAGAGGATCGTGTTCGATGTTCCGTCCGAAATGTCCCGGATCGGCGTGGCCTCACTCTTTTTCAGTCCTCCGTCCCACTCGTATTTGCTTGCGGTCGCAGGGACGTTGGTGTTGGTGGCGATGCCCATGGGTGGCGTCGGCAGGCCGTTGCTCAGGAAATACGCCGGACGCACGGAGTTCATCGAGCCGTAGTCGCAGAGGCCGTATCCCGCGGCGGGCCAGGGGTAGCCGCCGAGCAATACCGTGGAAGGGGGTTTCGCCCGGTTGCTGGGAGCCGAGGGACAAATGAACATTGCCAACTGCGCCGTGGTGGCCGGAAGGTTGCCGGGATCGGTCCACGTCAGGTTGAAATTGTAAGTGTTGTACAGGGGAGTCTGGTCGAAGTAGGGCAGACACATGGCCGTCCAACTCCCCTGATACAGCGGCGCCGAGATGTTGATTCGGGCGGGAGGAAACGCGCGGTGCGTGGCCTCATAGTTGTGCAGCGCCAATCCCATCTGCTTCATGTTGTTCTTGCACTGCGTGCGGCGGGCCGCCTCGCGGGCCTGCTGCACGGCTGGCAACAGCAGGGCGATCAGCACCGCGATGATCGCGATCACAACCAGCAACTCAATCAACGTGAATCCACGAACCAACCGCCTCTTGCGTGAGGGCAACATGGCCAAACTCCTTCCAATGGGGTACGAATTGTCGAGGGATCAAGATCCCTCGACACGAATCAAACCTCGAACGTGCGGGCACCAGCCAGCACAGGCTTCCAAGGTGGCGGAGAGGGTGACGTCGCTTCGCGAAGGCTTCGTGAAGAAGAGGTGAGAAGTCTGCAAACTGGCTTGATCGGAACGTGCGGAATCAAGTCTTAGACTGTTGCCGTTTCCCTGAGATAACCCCCGCGATTCGAGGACCGTTTCCGAAGATCATGCCCGAGCCATCTCCCTCCAACCGTCGCGACTTTCTGACAGGACGAGCGATCCGTTCCGAGTGGGAACAGGCGCAGGGCAAGCTCGCCGATGAGATCGCTGCGACGCGAGAGGTTCCGAGTCGCGGGCCGACACTGCTGCTGCGAACGGTCGCGATGGCCTGCGACTTCGACGTGATGCTCAACCCCGACGGGCCGGCCTTCCAGGTCGAGGCGGCCTCCGAGGCGCTCGAACTCGTCCAGCAACTCGAACAATTGCTGAGCGTCTACCGCGACGACGCCCATCTGGCGATGGTCAACCGCGCGGCGGCCGACTCGCGCGTCGGGGTCGATGCGGAGCTCTACTCACTCTTGAAGCGCAGCGAGCAAATCTGTGCCGACACGCTCGGCGCGTTTGATCCGGCGGCGGGGGCGCTGGTTTCGCTGTGGCGTCGCTGCCGCAGCGAGAGCCGGATTCCGACAGTGGACGAGATCGACCTGGCACTCGCCGTGACGGGGCTGTGTCACGTCCGCTTCGACGATGCGAGCCGGACCGTGTGCTTCGACGGCCGCGGAGTCGAATTCAATCTCGGTGCGATCGGCAAGGGGCACGCGGTCGATCGTGCGGGCGAACATCTCATCGAACGGGGGGTCTCGAACTGGCTGGTGCATGGCGGGCGGAGCAGTGTCCGGGCACAGGGGACTCACGCCGGACACGACGGCTGGCCGGTCGGTCTCCGCAACCCGCTGCTGCCTGACAAGCCCTTCGCGACGTTGCTGCTGAAGGATGCGGCGCTCTCGACGAGCGGCACGGCGGTGCAATGGTTTCGCCACGCGGGGAAACGGTACGGACACATCCTCGACCCGCGCACGGGTTGGCCGGTCGAGACGATGCTGTCGGTCAGCGTGATCGCACCGGATGCCGCCCTCGCCGACGCCCTCTCGACGGCTTTTTTCGTCCTCGGGGTCGAAAATGCCCTGCGCTGCTGTGATAATTTCCCGCTCGTCGGGGCGATCTTTTTTCCTCCGCCAAAGCAGGGACGTTCGCTCGATCCGATCCTGCACAATGTGCCGGGCGGGGGGTTGATGGTTGAAGGTTGATGGTTGATGGAAAGAATGAAAGCCAGTCATCCAGTTCTTCCTCTGACCGTCAACCCTCGACCTTCAACCTTCAACCTTGAACCCTCAACCCTCGAACTGAAGGGCTTTCGCGTGCCTGGTGACTTGCGAAAAATCTCGCTGCTGGCGGTGATCCTGTTGGTCCTGCTCCGCATCTCCATCGGTTGGCACCTGATGTACGAGGGACTCTGGAAATTGAGCACGCTCAAGACTTCCAACCCCTGGTCGGCCGAGGGCTATCTCAAAAACGCGACCGGGCCGCTGCGAAGTACGTTCCGCGCGATGACCGGTGATCCGAACGACCTCAATTGGCTCAATCACGACCACATGACGGCCAGGTGGAACGACTGGCGCGAACGGTTCGTCGCCCACTATCCCGGGACCGATCAGCCCAGCAGCGTCAGCAAGCAGCCGGTCCAGGACCGGTTGGCACGCCTGATGGACGGACAGGATTCGTTCGCCGCGCCGCTGGAGGCCCTTCCGCCGGGGTTCGATCTCGCCAGCGTGGGGGGCGTCCACAAGAAGGCGATCCGGTTCGACGAGAAGGCGAAGCGGCTGATCGTCGATGGCAAACTGCACCTGTTGCCGGTCGAACGTGACCGGCTGATCGATGCCGCCGAGAAGGCAATGCCCGAAGAAAAGGACAGACAGGCACCATTCGACGACTTCATCAAGGCTGTCAAAGAAGTCGCCAAGTCGTCGTCGCGGCTGTCGTTTCTCGAACGATTGACCGCGCTCTTGAAGCAGGATCCCGAGCGAGTCGGCGTCATGCTGAAAGCCAGTTCGGGTGGAAAGGGTGGTGGCGAGGAAGGTGAGGGGGGAGCCGACTCTGCCGCGAAGCAACAACCCGTCGTGATCGGCGACGTGGACAAGTACAAGAATTATCTCGCCTTCTACGAACAGCAGTACTCGAAGGCGAAGACAAAGTCCGACTGGAACCATCTCGAAAAACAGTGGATCGAGATCCAGCAGCTTCGCCGCGATCTGGTCGGGCCGGTGCAGGCACTCGAACAGGAGTTGTTTGCCGCCGCCGAAGAGTTGCTCAGCGTCGAGCAACTCGCCGCCGGACCGGTTCCGTCCGCGTCGAGTCCGATCCGCAGCATCAACCTGCGGACGATGTGGGGCCTGACCATCTTCGGGCTGCTGTTAATGCTCGGTCTGTTCACGAGGCTTTCGGCGTTGGGCGGGGCCGCGCTGCTCAGCCTGTTCTATCTGGCGATGCCACCGTGGCCGGGAGTGCAGGAGATCCCGAGCATCGATCACAACCTGTACGTCAACAAAGTCTTTGTCGAGATGCTGGCGCTACTTGCCATCGCGGCCCTGCCCAGCGGAAAATGGTTCGGCCTCGACGCCGCCATCTCGGTGCTGTTCATGAGACGACCGAAGGACGAGTCGAACAAGAAGTAGTCACGTGCCATTGTCCCGATGTCCGGCAATGTGCTGTCTCGAAGGATTGACAGGTCATGCAAACTTACACGGCGGTGATCGAACGCTGTCCCACCACCGGGTTGTATGTGGGGTATGTCCCCGGGTTTTCCGGAGCCCATTCCCAGGGTGCCACGCTCGATGAATTGAAGCAGAATCTGACCGAAGTGATCGCCATGCTGCTGGAGGACGGGGAACCACAACTTGTGTCGGAATTCGTCGGCACTCAAACGCTTCAGGTTACCTGAACATGACGGCGGAAGATTACATAACCGTCGAGTAGCAGGGGGTTGCGACCCGCACCATATTGTTTTTTCAACGAAGTCTGCGGCCGAATGACCGCGCGTCTGAAGGAGATCGCCATGAAACTGACACCGGAACAAGAACAACTCGGCAGGGAAAACTTCCACGAAGCGGTGTCGTTTACGCGACGCCAGTTTCTCGTCGGGGCCGCGGCGGCCGTGCCGACACTGGGAGCGGCCTACTTCGGCTATGGGGCCATCAAGGGGAACCCGGTCAAGGTGGGCTTCATCGGCACGGGCGACGAAGGTTCCGTGCTGTTGACTCAGCATCCGCCCGACTACATGGACATCGTGGCCTGTGCCGACCTGCGGGCCAAGAACCGCGTGCGGGCGCTGAACGGTGACGGCAACGACGTTCGCTGGGGGCTGATCCGCAAGCTCGGCCGTGAAGCCGCCCTGAAGGTGAAGCTCTACAAGGACCACCATGAATTGCTGAAGGCGCATCCCGAGATCGAAGCGGTCGTCATCGCGGTCCCGCTCTGTCAACACGAGCAGGTTGCGATCGACTGCCTCAAGGCGGGCAAGCACGTCCTGACCGAGAAGCTGATGGCGCACACGGTCACACAGTGCAAGAACATGATCCGCGTTGCCCGGGACAAGAAAAAGCTGCTCGCCGTCGGACACCAGCGCCACTACAACGTCCTCTACGACAACGCCAACGCCCTGATGCGCAGCGGGCTGATGGGCGACCTCAAGTTCATCCGGGCGCAGTGGCACCGCAACAACAGCTTCCCGGGCGTCGATGGCTGGCGACCGGGCGGCTACACCGCCGAATCGTTCAAGAAGAAGTTCGCGGTCGACATCGAGGAACTGGCCGCCCGCGCCAAGGAGAAGAACCTGTCGATCGACGAGTTCCTCCAAAAGGACTTCGGCTATCCATCAATGGAACGGCTCGTCAACTGGCGGCTGTACAACAACACCGGCGGCGGGCTGATGGCCGAATTGGGCAGCCACCAACTCGACGCCGCGAGCATCTTCCTCAACAAGGTGCAGCCGATCGCCTGCTTCGGCTACGGCGGCAAGAACTATTACGGCGTGAAGGGGATCGGCACGGCCGATCAGCAGTCGGACGACCGCGACGTGGACGATCACGTCTACATGACGTTCGAGTTCCCCGGCCCGCACTACGCCGACGACAAGAACGATGTCTGCATCGTGACGTACTCGTCGATCAACACGAACTCGTTCAGCGGCGACCCGTATGGTGAGACGGTCTTCGGCAGCCGGGCCACACTGGTGATGAAGCAGGAGACGGAAGCGATGCTCTATCGCGAGGGGGTCGGCACGTCGGCCACCAGCGCCGACCAGCGGCTGTACGTGCTCGAGGGGAACGACGGCCAGCCGGCGATCAGTGCCAGCGCGAGTCTCGGTCCCTCCAAGCAATCGGCCGTCGCCGACATCGGCAAGGTCAGCCGCGGATACACCGAAGAGATGGAGCACTTCGCCCACTGCATCCGCACCAACAACTTCGGCACGATTGCCGAACACGGCCTGCGCTGTCCGGGCGAGCAGGGGATGAAGGACGCCATCATGGCGCTGACGTCGAACATCGCGATGAAGAGCAAGAAACGAATCGTCTTCAAACCGGAATGGTTCGATCCCGACAACGAGGCGGCCCCCGAGACGGACGAGGAACTGAAGGGTTGAGGGTTGAGGGTTGAGGGCAAAAGTCGAGTCTGAACTCCGTCCATCAACCCTCTCACGCCGCTCCGATCGGCAGAATTCAATTCCCGCCGCGATTCGACGCGAGCGATCTCGCCGAGTCGCGGCGGTTGTGTTTGGAAGGCATGAGTCGCATGGCCCGCTGGCCCGATGATCGCAAGGCGAACGTGATTGCCCTGACTCTGGTGTTCGTCCTGTTTCCGATTCTGTGCTGGCTGTCGTGGCGATGGCTGACGCAACTGTAGCAGCCGTTTCAATCCTGGTTTCGGATCAATCCTGGTTTCGGAGCGGGGGACGTGAGTCCCCTGAATGCAGCGGCTATGGCAAGCCAGGCGGAATCAGGGGACTCACGTCCC
>JANODP010000547.1:0-18969 GCA_031412755.1 Schlesneria sp.
CGCTCGCGCGTCGGGCTGGTGATGAGACGGCGTGTTGTCATCGAGAACCTGTTCCGTTTTTTGCGATCGCTTCTGCCAACGCGGCGGTGCCAGCACGAACGAGCCGACCACCAGCAGTCCGAACGCCGTGTAGGCCACCGCGAACATCCACGGCTCGGCGTCGTAGAACAGTAGATCGTGAACCAGGTTGGCGAGGAAGGCTCCGCGATACGCCTGCTGCCCCGCCGCCTCGCGAAGCTGCTGCTCCCAGGTCGTCAGCGGACACGTGATCCCGGCCCACGCTTCACCGACGACGATCACAATCATCGCCAGATGCCCGCCCCGCAGCCAGATATTTCTCACCCATTCGTGCCTCCGCGCGATGCCCCACCAAATCGCGGGCAGCCCCAACACCACAGTCAGCACATAGGCCATGTGGAAGATCACGACCAGATCGGCGGCAATGCGGTAGAAGAGCGACATGCAGAAGGGACTCGGGAGTCCCTGCGTTTATTCCCGAGTCGCTCACCTCACCGGCCTCACTCACCCTTGCCAAAGTCCTTCGGCAACTCCAACGACCAGACCTCATTACTCAGCGGTTGGGCGTGTCCACCGGCGACCCAGATCTTGTCCTGGAACACGTAGGCCGAGTGCTCGTGGCGTTCCTTCCAGATCACGTTCGACTTGAGCTGCGTCCACTCCTTGCCGTCGCGCGAATGCCAGACGTCGCCCCAGTTCTTCGACGGGCCGTTCGACCAGCCGCCGAGCACCCACATCCGGTCGCGATAAACCACGGACGAGAACCACAATCGCGGCGACCAGCCAGCGTGTTCGGTGACTCGTTCCCACGTCTTGCCGTCGCTCGACGACCAGACATCGTTCACGGCGTGATACTTCGGCACATAGTTCCCGCCGCCGAAGACGTAGAGCTTACCGTTGAGCACTGCCGCCTGATGGTACGCGCGCGGCGACCAGCCGGCGTCGGCCGTTTCGAGCCGCCACTCTTTGCCATCCGCCGCCGACCAGACATCATTCTTGAGGCTTTTGTCGTCGCCAAAGTAATAGTTCTCGGTCCCGCCGAGCATCCACATGCGACCCTTGAACTCCACGACCGCCGCCGCGATGCGAGGACTCCAACCCGCCTTCGACGCCAGTTCCCACGTCGCGCCGTCGGTCGATGACCAGACCTCGTTCGTCGCCCCGTGACCGGCCAGCCGCCCGTTGGTCCAGCCCCCCATGAACCACATCCGGTCACCAAACGTCAGCGTCATCGGCAGGTCGCTGTACTTCCACGGGGCCTCTTTCTCGACGAGCGTCCACGCCTTGCCGTCACCCGAACTCCACACGTCGCGCGGCGGAGCCTGAAACGAATCGAACCACCCGCCAAACAACCACAGCTTGTCTTTGTAAACGAGCTCGCCACTCGAATCGCGAGCCCGCCACCCGGCATCGGCCGTCACCTTCACCCAGTCGGGTCCGGCGTCCTGTGCGAAGAGTGGAACCATCGCGCCAAACATGATGCCGATAATGCAGGCACCGAATCCGAGACGCGACAAGAAATGTTTCAAACTCATGGCTGTTCTGTTCCACAAGAGTGGAAGGAAAAAACGTTCAAGGGACCGGACCGTCGAAAACCTACGCCAGAGCATTGCGAACCATTTCCGTGACGAAATCTCGGGCAATCACCAATGCATCCGCGTCCGAGTCGTAGACCAAGTCATCGAACTGTGGACTGTAGCGTTTACGAATCGGACGACCATCAACCACGACAATCTCTCGCAATGTGACGAATTGACTTTCATCCTTCTGCAGTCGGACAAACAGCCCGCCTATGACTGTTTGTTCGCCAACAACCAGGCTCACTTGCGGCGATTGCCTGGGCAGCACTTGGTCCAACCTCACATCCATGGCGTGACGAACGAATGAAAAGGAATAACGGACAAACTTGTCCTGCTTGGTCCCGGTCAATGTGAAAAACCCGGATTTCGCGGCAAGCATTCCCGATCGGAGGCTCGCCCAAGATGCTTCGTCGAGGAGGGGAAGCGCCCAGATCTGGAGTTCGACCTGACCACCGGATGCGGACGTGACTTGGGTCGCGCATCGCTCAAACGCATCGCGGAGTTGCTCCATCGCACTCGACCACCGGACGTATTCCAAGCGGAGCTGTCCCGCGTCCGCTTTGGCAACTTCGCCGACGAGTTCGCTGGCCCACCCCTTCAATTCATCCACCTCACGCTGGGCGTTCAGATATTGCTGCATGGTGGCCGTGCAACTCTGGACAATCAGTTGAGCGAGCGGGTTGAAGTCGCCTTCGTCAGCCGACTGCAGTGACTGGTAGTACCCTGCGTTTCCGCGACGAATGATGGCAGCCGTGAGATTCCCCTGAAACAGCACCAAGTCTTGCCATAGCCGCGCCATACGGCCGTTCCCATCGTGAAACGGATGAATGCGAGCCAGTGCCCAATGAGTCCAGGTCGCCTTCGGCAACGCGGGAAGTTGCGTGGTCGAGACGAAGGAAGAGAACTCGTTCATCAGTCGTTCGACATCACCAACGGCAGGCGGTTGATACTTTGCCCCGCGAAGCATCACGTCCGCCGCTCGATAGCACCCGGCGACATCGTTGCGAATGTCTTTCAACACGAACCTATGGACCGACAGAAGGTTTTCCAAATCGTGAGCAGAACCGGAGACCGAAATTAATTCTTCAATCCGATGAATGGCATCTCGCAGGTTCAGAACCTCTTGCGCATCCCGGCGCTTTTCGCGGTAGATCATTCCGGTTTGCAGAATCTCCGTCGTTTCACGCAATGTCAGGGTGTTCCCCTCGATCGCGTTGCTGTTGTAGACCTGCTCGGCCAGCAGTCGAGTCTGGAGAACGCCGAGAGCTTCCTGCGTCAGCGGTCGAAGCTCGTGGATCTGTCGCCCCGTCTCCTCTGCATCAGTAATCAGTTCCATCGTTTCTGCTGACAACTCCATCTGTTCTGGCGATGTGAGTTCCAATCCCATAATGATTTCCCCGATCTGTGCCATCCATGGAATCTGATGCTCTCATCCGAACAGGCAGAAACCTCGATCCGGCCCCACTCCTTCGGACACCATCGGCTTCTCGGGGTTCGACCAGTCGTGAAACGACTACACAAACAATTCCCGAATTGGCGTTGGATCGCTGACGACGTGCGTCGGGCGGCCTTGGGGCGTGTAGAGCATCTTGTCGGGATTGATGCCGAGCTTGGTGTAGATGGTCGAGACAAAGTTCTCGGGCGAGAGAACTCGATCGACCGCCGAGTAGCCGTTGCGGTCCGTCGCTCCGACTACCAGACCGCCGGGAATGCCGCCGCCCGCCATGAGGACCGACATCGCGTTCGCCCAGTGATCGCGACCCGCTTTGGACTGTCCGGACAGGGTCGACAGTTTCGGCGTGCGGCCAAACTCACCGAGCGCGGTGACGATCGTCGAACCGAGCATCCCTCGTTCTTCGAGGTCTTCGATCAGCGTGGCGACCGAGTTGTCCCATTCGGGCAGGCGCTTCGAGCACGAACTGAACAGGTCCGCGTGATGATCCCAGCCGCCATCGTACACGGTGACGAACGGCACGCCCGCCTCGACCAAGCGTCGCGCCAGCAGCAACCGTTGTCCGAACGAATTGCGACCGTACCGATTGCGGATCTGCTCCGGTTCCTTGCTCACGTCGAACGCGGCTTGCGCAGCCGGAGACGTGACGAGATCGAGGCCCTGCCGGTAGTAATCGTCCAATGCCAGCGTCGGGTCGCCCGCCGCCCGGTCACTGATGCGCGGCAGCGTATCGACGCGCTTCCTCAGGTCGTTGCGAAACAGGAATTTGTCGTCGGTCAATCCCTTGGGCAGGGCCACGTCGCGCACGCGGAAGTTGGCTCCATTCGGATCGTCGGACACGACGAACGGCGCGTACTTGGCTCCCAGAAAGTTCGGCCCGCCCGAGCGTGACATCGACGGCATCGAGAAGTACGGCGGCAGACCGTTCGGCTTGCCCAACTCATGCGCGACCACGGCTCCCATGCTGGGATGAAAACTGACGAACGCACCGCAACCGACCGGAATGCGGGGCGGCGCGCCGGTCATCATGTAATGGTTGCCCGCCCCATGGTTGGCCTGATCGTGCCGGATCGAGCGGATCGTGGCGAACTTGTCCGCGATCCCCGCCAGTCGCTGCATGTGCTCGGAAAAATGAACGCCGGGCAGCTTGGTCGCGATCGCATCGAACTCACCCCGAATCTCGGCAGGAGCGCCAGGCTTCGGGTCGAAGGTCTCGAAGTGAGTCGGCCCGCCATCCATCCAAATCAGGATGCAGCCCTTCGCCACGGCCTTCGGAGCCGCCGCCGTTTCGTCGGCCATCGCCCGACGAAGCAGTCCCTCGGCAAAGCCCAGCCCCATGAACCCGCCCAACCCAAGCTGTAGGGCGTTGCGGCGAGTGATGCCGTTGCAGTTTCGATACGCGGTCATGGTCAGTCTCCGGAGGGTGAACCACGAAATACTCGAAAGTCACGAAACAGGAAAAGCAAAGTCAGGGGATCGAGAACCACGGAAGTCACGGAACAGCACGGAAGGAAGAGGAAAGAATCAGAGGCTCATTCTAGGCATCGTCAACCTACTCTTCGCCTCATTCCTCTTCCGTGAATTTCCGTGCCTTCCGTGGTTCAGCCTCTTCTTTCGTGCTTTTCGCGTATTTCGTGGTTCCAACTCTTCAGTCTTCAAACACAAACTCGGGCGTGTTGATCAGCGCCCACATCAGATCTTCGGTCGCCTGGCGGCGGTTGGTGTTGGGTTCGGCGAACAGGCTCGTGCCCGTTTGCAGTTCGTCGGCGTTGGGACGGCGGGCGTAGAGGGCGAGGTAAACCTCTTCGACAATCTGCGCGGGGGTCTTGTCGGACTTGGCCAGTTCGTCCGCGCGGCTGCCGTCGCTGGTGACCTTTTTGGCGAGCGTGTTCGAGTTCATCAGGTGCAGCGACTGCACGATGGTGGTGTCGAGCGTTCGTTCGCACGGCGGATCTTGGTTCGGATCCTGCCGGCCGAAGGCGTCGAGAAAGAGTGAGTCGATGCGGGCCGTCCACAGTTCTTTTGCGCGCGATCCGGCGGGCATCGCCTCGAAATCGTCACGCATTCCCGTTGCGAGACTGACCGTGTCGAGCAGCACTTCGGCTCGCAAACGCTGTCGGTAGTGCCGCGAGAAGTTGCGTTGATCGACGGCGTTCCGCTCGTTGGGAAGCGAACTCAGGCTGTAGACATAGCTGGTCGCGATGCGGCGGATCAGCTTCTTCATGTCATGGCCCTGCGCGCGGAAGTCGTCTCCCAGCGCCTTGAGCAGCGGCGCGTTCGAGGGGGGGTTGGTGGCTCGCAGATCGTCAATCGGATCGACGAGGCCGCGGCCCATCAGGTCGGCCCAGACTCGGTTCGAGATGACCTGCACGAAGAACGGGTTCTCGGGCGAAGTGATCCAGGCGGCGAGAGCCTCGCGCGGATCATCGACTCCCTCCAACGAAGGAGCGGTGCCGAAGAGCGGCTTCGGAGTCATCGCGGCTTGCGTCAGCGGGTGCTTCACCGCGCCGTTCGTGCCCGCGAAGATGAACTCCTCGGAACCGGAGATCGGAGCCGAGATCCCCGTTCCCTTGCGGCCGATCTTCGCGAAGTAGGCGGCGAAGGAATAGAACTCGTCCTGCCCATAAGCCTCGAACGGGTGATGATGGCACTTCGCACATTCCAGCCGCACGCCGAGAAAGAGCTGGCTGACGATCGTCGTCAAATCTTCGGGCGAGCGCCGGTCACGGAACATGACCGCGTTGCCGTTGCGGAACGTGCTGCCCCGCGCGGTGATCAGTTCGCGGACGAACTGGTCGTAAGGCTTGTTCTTGCGGAAGGCGTCGCGAATCCAGGTGTCGTACGCCAGCGTCGCCTTGATCCCGACGTGATACGGATTCGGACGGAGCAGATCGGTCCACTTGTTGGCCCAGTGCTCGGCGTACTCGGGATGAGCGAGCAGCCCGTCGATGAGCGCTTCGCGTTTGCTCGCACTCGTGTCGTCGAGGAACTTCCGCGCCTCATCGACTGTCGGGCCGCGACCGATGATGTCGAGATAGGCTCGGCGCAGGAACGTGTGTTCGGCGCACGGCTCAGAAGGTGTGAGGTTCAGCGTCTTCAACTTGGTCCAGACGTGGCCGTCGATGAAGTTCTGTTGAGGCAGCTTCGCGAAGACGTCGTCCGCCACCGGATCGGCATGCGGGACCGCGACGACGCTGACCGCGATGTGCCCGAGGTAGCGCGCCATCACCGCCGTGTCGCCGACAATCGGACCGGCCGTCAGCAACCCGGTCTCATTCACCCCGACGAGCGCCGCTTCGTTCGAGAGATACGCCGTCAACCGGGTGACATCGCGCGTCGAGCCGTCGCTGTACTTCGCGATGACCCGCAGTTGCTGCTGCGTCCGCTTCGGCAGGACGCGGTCGGAGGGTTCGACGGAGATACCCGTCAGTTTGGGAGCCGCTTCGGCACGGCGCGGCATCCCGGCAGTGATCCAGTCGTAGAGCAAGCGGTACTCGGACGAACCGCGATCGATCCGCTTGCCGCCCCCGTGCGGGAGGTCGCCAGTCGGCTTGAGCAACAGCAGGCTGCGCTCCGCGGCGGGAGAGAACACGCGGCGGCCGCGCCCTTCCTTGGCGAGTGCCTCGTAATCGAAGTCCGAATCGAACCCGAGCAGGCTCAGTTGAAAGCCGTTCTGCCCGCGCTGCTTGCCGTGACAGGCACCGGCATTGCACGAGAAGCGACTGAGGATCGGCTGCACGTCCCGCTCGAAATCGACCGGCTCGCCAGTGGAGACTCGTTCGACGATGACCGGCACGGTGACCGCCTCACCGCGCAGTTCGATGCGCAACGAAACACGTCCGTCCGCGAGCGGCTTGAGGAACCCCGACGACGACACTTCCACAATGCCAGCCGGTTCGAGCGTGTAGGTCGCGTCCCGCGTCACGTCGGTTGAGGCGGCGGTGACCAAAAGTTGACTCGCGGCAAGACGGCCACTCAGACGGACCTCGCGCGGCGTGACAATCAACTCGGCCAAGCACGTCTCCGCCCGACACATCGCGATCCCGAACACAGCCACAATCGGCAGCAGGCGCGATGATCGGGACAAACGACAACTCATGGTTGGCAATCGCAGAGGGCAATTGAGGCGGGACAAAACAGGCGGGCGGGCGAGGTATCAGGATACGTTGAACTGATCGGCCATTCCAAGCCGAAGCCTGCGAAAAGTCCTCGCCGACGGAGAAATCAGCCGGGCGATGAGCCGTGACGCTCAGGGCGAAGTGTCAGACGCCTGCCCTAGTCCCATCCTTCGGGCCTGTGCTAGAATCCGCCCCCTTGTTCGGGCGACCCGATTGGCGCGAGTGTCGACTGGCTGCGAACCCGAGCGATCCACGAGAACCCACCGCATGTCGTCCCCCCTGTCGAATCCATTACCTCCGCATCCCAGGCCCTGGGAAGAGAAGAACCCGTGGATTGCGGGGTTGTTCGCGGTTCTGATTCCCGGCGCGGGACACTTCTACCAGGGACGGATGCTCAAGGGAGTGATCTATTCAGTCAGCATTCTGGGACTCTTCATCTGGGGGCAGAAGCTGGGTGAGGGGATGGTCGTCTACAACCTGCCCGACAGGGGGGGAGCCTTCCGCCACGTGGCCCTCAGCTACGCGGCCCAGCTCGGTACGGGTGCGGTTGCCATGCCGGCGCTCATCCAAAACCGTCGGGCGGAAGACCCCACGAATCGCGAGTCGCTGCAACTTCTCAAACCAATGACGGCCGAGTTCACCGGACGACTGACTCCGTCCGAGGAACCCGACACCGGGCGACTGGTGGGTACCGTGCGGCTCGAACCGGTTGACGGACAGTTCGGCTCGGAGTTGAGCGGCACGTTTACGGGACAACTCGATGGCCAGCCGGTGGAACTCAAACTCGGGGGCCGCTTCAAGCTGGACAAGCCCATCAAAGCCGGTTTTCGGCGCGAGCTGGAATGCGGCGTGGTCGATGGTGGGCCAGCCGTCGACGGCACGGGGCGGGTGATGAAGGGGACGATCCCGCGATCGTTTTTCAATGCCTACGGATCGCCTCCCGACCCCGGTCAACTGGACGACCTGAACAAGCGACTCGGGAAGCTGTATGAACTGGCGCTCGTGTTCACCTGGATCGCGGGCCTGTTGAATGTGCTGGTGGTCTGGGACTGCCTCTGCGGACCCGCCTATGGCTTCGGCGACGAACATCTCGAAACGCCGTCGGCCGGGAAGTCTGCGGCACCAGCCCCGCGCACCGAATCACCACGCACGAGCGATCTCTCGACCGAGCCGCCTCGTCCCGAAGCTCGTTCGGCCCCCAAGGCACCGGTCTGACGCGGCGTCCGACTTCCACGGCAGGCTGGCCCGTCCCCTTCAAGGTTTCGTTCGATGTTCACTGCACTGCTGCCCGCCCAGATCCTGTTGTTTGCTCAGGTCACAGCGACGTGGTATCTGCTGCCGCTCGCGCTGGCGATCAGCCTGGTCTACAGCGCCAGCCGCTACGAATTGCCCGAGCGGATTCTGGGCCGCGCGATCCGACTCTTCCTGCAAATCGTCGGCTTCATGGGTGCGGCCTTCCTGATCTTGTGGGTGCTGACCTACGGGATCTGACGAGTGCGGTTGATGGTCGAGAGTTGAAGGTTGAGGGAAAGATGGAAAGCCAGACATCCGGCTCCATTCACCTCTTCCCTCTGACCTTCAACCATCAACCCTCGACCCTCAACCCTTCGCGGCTGTTGAAGTCATCTTGACCGGGTTGAGGGTCCGGCATAACTTCCCGCCCTCCCCTGTCCCTGTTCATTTCGTGGATCGATCCACCTCGTTGCCCCGTGCCACGCGAAGGATTTCGTGCGCTCCTCGGCGGCGAGTGGTTTGTCGCTGTCCTGCCGTCTGCTCGCGTCCGTGCCGCGAAAGGAGTCGTTGGCCATGTCTACGTTGCGCCCTCTCGGTTGGTGGCTGCTCGTTGTCGCCTGTGCCTCGTTCCCGCTCGCGCTCCTGGCGCGCGATCCCAAGCCGGCCGGCAAATCGATCGGAAAACCGGCCGGCGGCAAGCCACCCGCCGTTTTCAGCGATCCGGACGACGAAACTTCGGATGACGCCGCCGGGAGCAACGACCGGGCGAAGCGTTTCGCCACCAAGATCGAGACCCCTCTGATCGGCGACTACACCAGCTTCGCGGGTCTCGAACCGGTCGTGCTCGAGGGCGTCGGACTGGTCGTCGGGCTGAACGGTACCGGGGGCGATCCCGCCCCCTCCGCCTTCCGCACGGCGCTGATGGAGGATCTCAAGAAGAACGGTGTCCCCAATCCCAACACGATTTTGCAGCGCCCCGACACGGCCCTCGTGCTGGTCCGCGCGCATCTTCCCCCGCTGTTGAAAAAGGGTGAGAAGATCGACGTGGAAGTTCGGGTTCCCGACAGCGTCCCCGCCACCAGCATCGCCGGCGGCTGGCTGATGGAGGTGTATCTGACCGAGCAGGCCTTCATCCCCGGACGCGGGATGCTCCAGGGCCACGCCTATGCCAAGGCGGAAGGGGCGATCCTGACCGCTGGAATCGGCAGCGACGCCGCGAACACACCCGCGCTGCTCAAGCGCGGCCGCGTGTTGAGCGGCGCCACCGTGGTGAAGGAGCGGGATCTGTCGCTCTTTTTGCGCAACGAGTACCGCAGCATCCGCACCTCGACGCGCATCGCCGAAGTCATCGGACGCCGGTTCCATCACTTCGACAAGCAGGGAATCAAGAAGCCGATGGCCGAGGCGAAGACCGACCAGAAGATCGTGCTGTCGGTCCATCCGAAGTACAAGGACAACTATCCGCGCTACCTGCAGGTCATCCGGCACATGTCGTTCAAGGAGGACGGCGTCGCGATGCGCGTGCGGATGCAACGCCTGCAACAGGATCTGTTCGTCGCCGAGAAGGCGGACGAAACCGCGCTGCAACTGGAAGCCATCGGCGGCGACGCCGTTCCGATCTTGAAGCAGGGGCTGACCTCGCCGCTCATCGAATGCCGGTTTCACTCGGCGATCGCCCTCGCGTACCTGGGCAGTTCCGACGGGCTGCCGGCGCTGGTCGAGGCGGCCCGCACCGAGCGCGCCTTCCGCGTGTTCGCCTTCGCGGCCATGTCGACGCTCGAAGACGCCGACGCGAACATCGCGCTCCGCGACCTGATGAACGAGTCGAATGCCGAGACCCGCTACGGAGCCTTCCGCGGCCTGTGGACGCTCGACCGGAACGACCCCTTCATCCGCGGGGAGACGCTCGGTCTGCCCGAGGATCTGGAAGTGAAGAAGAACCGCAATCTCGGCGGCTACAAGCTGCACGTCCTGCACACGTCGGGTGAGCCGCTGGTCCACACGACGCTCCGCACCCGGCCCGAAATTGTCGTGTTCGGAGCGGATCAAGAGTTTCATGCGCCGATCTACCTCACCGCGGGACGCAACGTCATGGTGACGGCACAACCCGGTGCGACGACTGCCTCGCTGGCCCGGTTTGAAGTCGGCAAACCCGACCAGCGGCGCGAGGTCTCGCTGCGCGTGGCCGACGTGATCCGCGCGGCCGACGAATTGGGGGCCACCTATCCCGACGTCGTGCAGATGCTGGCCGACGCCTCGACACAGAAGAACCTGCCGACGCGGTTGGCGGCCGACGAACTCCCCGAAGGGGGCCGGGTCTACTACCGTCCCGGCAGCGATCCCGGCAAGCCGGGCAGCAAGAAGGGGACGAAAGTCGGCCGGGACAACTTCACTCCCAACATGTTCCCCGAGCAGGACGACCCCGACGAAGCCACGGCGCGCCGGGAGAAGGAAGCGAAGCAGAAAGCCACCGCCTCCAACATGGCCAACGTCCCCCACGAGCAGACGGCGCCGAGCGACACTCCCAAACCGGATGCGCCGAAGAAGGAAGTTCCCAAGCCCAAGAGCCGCTTCGCGTGGTTCAGCGGATCGAAGAAATAAAGTTCCAAACTTCAAACACCAAAAACCAAACGAATCTCAAACAACAAATCTCAAAGGAGGAAACACAGCGCATCTCACCGACCGGCGATGCGGACGTTTCCTTCATTGAGATCTGGCCATTGAGATTCGTTTGGTATTTGGAACTTGAAGTTTGAGTTTTTGGCCTCCCTCATGCTCAAGTCCCTCGAACTGTTCGGCTTCAAGAGCTTCGCCGACCGCACGCGGTTCGACTTCTCGACGGGCATCACCAGCGTCGTCGGGCCGAACGGCAGCGGGAAGAGCAACGTCGTGGACGCGATGAAGTGGATTCTGGGCGATCAGTCGGCCAAGAGCCTGCGCGGCAAGGAGATGACCGACGTCATCTTCAACGGCTCGGCCAGTCGCAAGCCGAGTGCCTACGCCGAGGCGACCATCACGTTCGACAACGCCTCGGGCTGGCTCCCCGCCGATTCGCAGGAGGTGCAGATCGGCCGCCGCATCTGGCGCAATGGCGATGCCGAGTACCTGCTCAACCGGGCCACCGCCCGGCTGAAGGACATCAAAGACCTGTTCATGGGGACCGGAGCGGGGACGGCCGCCTACAGCATCATCGAACAGGGTCGGGTCGATCAGATCCTGCAAGCCAACCCGACCAGCCGTCGCGCGGTGTTTGAGGAGGCCGCCGGCATCAGCCGCTTCAAGGCGCGCAAGGTCGAAGCCCAGCGCAAACTCGAACGAGTCGCCCAGAACCTCGAACGGCTGACCGACATCGTCGATGAGGTCGAAGCGCAACTGAACTCGACGCGCAGCCAGGCGGCCAAGGCGGCGAAGTACCGTGAGGTTTCCGTCGGTTTGAAACAGTGGTGGCACGGTCTGGCCGCCGACGACTACCGGCATCTGACGGCGGAACTCGAAGTCGTCGAGGCGGGACTGGCCTCGTCGGCGGGACGCCTCGAGTCGCTCACCGAACAGCAACGACAGATCGAAGCCCGGGAAGCGGCCTTCGATGCGGACCTGTCGAAACTCGATGACCGGCTGCGCGAGGTCGATCGTCGCGGTGCGACCTGGCGCGAAGCGATTGCCGGGCACGAAACCGCGATTCAGCATCAGACCGCGCGGCTGGGCGAGATCGAGGCGGAACTGGCCCGCCTCCAGAAGCAGCAACTGGTGCTCGGCCGGCGGGCGCAGGAGACTCACGATGAGATCGCTCTCCAGCAGCAACGGCTGGCGGAGTTTGAAATCGATCACGCCGAGAACCGGCACAAGATCGCGGCCCACGACGGACAACTTCAACTCGCGCTGAGATCGCTCTCCGCCCGGCGCGAACAACAGGAACGGGACCGCACGCGCCGGCTCGAGCTGACCAAGGCGGTCTCGTCGACATCGAGCACCGTTGCCACGTTGCGGGCCGCGTTGCTGGCCGCGCAGACGGCGCACTCGAAGACTCAATCGCAACTCGATCTGCTCGACGGAACACTCGCCGAACAGGAGCTGGAACGGGACAAGAGCCTCTCGCGCGTGGACGAAGCGGCACAATCGCAATCGGCCGCTCAACAGGCTTTGCGCACGACGCAAACGCGGCGGATCTCGCTCCTCGGCGAGCAGGACGAGGCCAAGCAGCGGCTCGGCGAGCAGCGCGAACAACGCAGCGCGGCCCTCGCGCGGAAGAGCCTGCTCGAAGACCTGGAGTTGCGGCAGGAGGGACTCGGCATCGGCGTGAAGGACATCCTCAACCGGGCTCGCTCGTCGCCGCATCCGCCGTGGAATTCGGTCGTCGGCAGCGTGGCCGATCTGTTGGATGTCGATCTGGAACACGCCGCGTTGCTCGAAGTGGCACTCGGACCCCGCGCGCAGCTCATCGTCCTGCGCGAGTACCAGTCGCTGCTCGACTACTTGAACCAGGGGACGGTGCTGCTGACGAACCGCGTCGGCTTCGTCGCCATCCCCGACCGGGCGGCCAGCCAGCCGGTCCCCTCCGTCTGGCAGCAGTCGCGCTTCGTCCATCTGCAACTCGATCCCGCCTCGTTGCCCGATCTGTCGCGCGAACCGGGCGTCGTCATGCGGGCCGATGCGCTCGTGCTGTCCGATCGCGGTACGACGGGCCTCGCCGCCGCCCTCCTCGCCGACACGTGGGTCGTGCGGACGATCGAAGACGCTGTGCGACTGGCGAATAGCAGTCGAGAGACGAGAGTGGAGAGTCAAGAGCCGGAGGAGAGACGAGAGACGAGAGTGGAGAGTCAAGAGTCGGAAAATGCAGAGATGCAGGCGTCGTCTGCTGGCTCTCGTCTCTCGTCTCTCAACTCTCCGCCCTCTGCTGGCTCTCGTCTCTCGTCTCTCCACTCTCGACCCTCTCACGGCCTCCGCTTCGTCACTCTGCAGGGCGAACTGCTTGAAGCGAACGGCACGCTGTACGTCGGGACGATCCGCAGTGAGACCGCGCTCTTGTCGCGACGGAGCGAGCTGCGGCGAATCAAGAACGACCTCGCGGTGCTCGACCGCGACATCGCCGCGGAAGAGACGGCGCTGCAGACCGTATATCAGTCGCTGACGGGAGCCGATTCGGAATTGGAGGCGGTCGCGGCGGAACTCGACTACGCCAACCAGCGGCTCGCCGATTTGAAGGCCGACCTGGCGGCACAGGATCAAACCCTGGACCGCCTGCGCCGCGAACGGCAATCGCTGTCCGAGCAGCTTCGCGCGGGAGACGCCGAGTTCACCGCGCGGCAGACGGAACTGCAGGCCGCCGAAGAACAGGCCCTCGCGACCGAGCGGGAGTTGCAAGACCTCGAAGCCAGCCTCGCCGCCTCCGCCGAAGATTTGCTGACGACCGAGCAACAGTTCCAACAGCTCGAACAGCAGAAGACCGCCAATCAACTCGATCTGGTGAAGCAGGGCGAACAGTTGGAGGCGTTGCGGACGGCGGTCGGTCGCCTGATCGAAGAACTTCAGCAGCGGTCGGCACAATACGACGAGGCCGAACGCCGCTGTGCCGCCTCGCTCGCCAAGCGGCAACAGATCACGCTGCACATTCTGAACACACGGGCCACCCGCGACGAACAACTACTCTCCGCCGAACACGTCCTCGCCGAGGCCGCGGTGCTGCAAGGGGACAAGCTGGCCCTGCGCGTGGAACGGAGCCAACTGGTCGAACAGGAACTGGACCTCCGCAAGGAACGCCGCGAGTTGGCCGATCGTCGGCACGCCGATGAAATTCGCGTGCGCGACATGAAGCACGCGCTGACCACGCTCGACGAACGGCTGGACGAGGAATACCAGCTCAAGCTGACCGATGTCGTCGCGTCGGGAGCGTCGGCGTTGCAGATGCTGCTGGAGGAACGGCAAGGGGCGAGGGCTGAGGGGCAAGGGACAAAGCCTGAGATCGCTGTTCCAGCCTCTTCTCCGTCCCTTGCCCCTCAGCCCTCGCCCCTCGGCCCCACCTTCACCGACCTCCGCCCGGAACTCGAAGCGCGCGTCAACCGGCTGCGCAAGCAGCTCAAGCTGATGGGCAGCGTCAACACCGACAGCCTGCGCGACCTCGAGATGCTGGAGACCCGTTTTGAACAGCTCTCCGCGCAGCTTCAGGATCTGGTCGAGGCCAAGAACACGCTGGAAGACATCATCCGCAAGCTCAACACGGAAAGTCGCCGCCTGTTCGCCGAGACCTTCGAGACGATCCGCACGAACTTCCAGACGCTGTTCCGCCAGGTCTTCGGCGGCGGTGAGGGGGACATCGTGCTCGAAGACCCGGACGATGTGCTCGACTGCGGCATCGACATCGCCGCCCGTCCGCCGGGCAAGGAACTGCGCAGCATCTCGCTGCTGAGCGGCGGCGAGAAGACGATGACGGCCATCGCCCTCATCATGGCCATCTTCCAGAGCAAGCCCAGCCCGTTCTGCATCCTCGACGAGGTCGATGCCGCGCTCGACGAAGCCAACGTCGAACGCTTCACCGCCGTCATCAAGGCGTTCCAGCAGTCGACGCAGTTCATCATGATCACGCACCACAAACGAACGATGACCGTGGCCGATGTGTTGTACGGTGTCACGATGGAAGAATCGGGCGTCTCGAAACGGATGAGCGTCCGCTTCGAAGACGTCAGCGAAGACGGCAACTTCCGCACGCCAACTCAATCCTCGGCCGCATAACCACAAGGACTGTCGCAGATGACCACGAATGCAGAAGCTCCCACCGAATCGAAGAGCGAGACGGCAGCGACCAATTATGGTTCGCGCGACTTTTCGGTGGTGGCCACCATTTACGATTTCGGGAATCACGTGTTGACGGGCGGGCAGAACATTGCCGCGCGGCTCTCGCAAATGGAGGACATCCAGCCGGGAGACCGCGTGTTGTATTGCGGCGCGGGAACCTGCGAGGATGGACTGGCCGCGGCTCGCAAGGGGGCCCGGGTCACGTGCGTCGAACTTTCCCCCGCGATGATCCACAAGGGTCGCCTGCGTTTTGAACAGGCCGGCCTGACGGCGGAATTCGTGTGCGGCGACATCATGAAATACACTCCGGACGAACCCTTCGACATCGTCGTCGCCAACTTCTTTCTGAATGTCTTCACCCGACCGGTGATGGAAAAGGTTTACCGGCAGATCGTCTCATTCGTGCGCCCGGGGGGGAAATTTCTCGTCGTCGACTTTTCGCGGCCCTATGGAAATCCGCTGCTGATGGCGATTCACGCCTGCATGTTCCACGGCACGTTTCTGTTTCACAGGATCTTCGGTCTGGTCGGGTTGCATCTGATTTACGACTACACCCGATACCACCAGGAACTGGGGCTGAAGCTCACCGGACGAAAACGGTTCCGGCTCTTCTGGATCGGCCCCTGGCTGTTCGAATCGACCACCTCCATCAAGGTCGAAAACGCCGGCTCGTGAACGGACGTGACCGCTGTCGTCGATCGGCCTGGCGCTGTAGCTGAGTTCGCAAGAACTCAGTGGTGAAGGTGAGTTCGACTGAGTTCTTGCGAACTCAGCTACAGACAGGACCATGAATAATCCCGGTTCTACTTCCGCGCTGTTCCGGACGGAGGCGGGGCGTTCGTGCCGTCTCGCGTATCGAACAATGAGCCGAGCAGCCACTTCAGCAGCACTTTGCCCGGCGGGTAAATCGCTTTGATGTAGAGCGAGAACCATGATCCGTGACACCCCACACGCTGCTTGAACTCATCGGCCGACGCGCCGAAATGCACGACGCGGACTCCCGGAACCAGCCCGTGCTCCAGCCCGCGAAACATCACGTTGAAGTACAGATCGGCCTGGGCATTGAGCGAATAGTCGAGTCCCACCAACAGCAGCGCGTGCTGGTCGCCACCCGCGATGCCGCAACAGAAGGCGACGATCCGTTCGCCCTGTCGGAGAATCGTGAAGCACGACTCGTCGGGAAGCTGGCGGGCGAGTTCCTGGAAGAAACCTGCGGAAGCGCACTCGAAGCGGACTTCGGCGCGTTCGAGCACGTTCAGGTACAGCCGGTGAACTTCTGGCGTGAACAGGCGGTCGGCCCCGTCGCGTCCGCGAACCTGCTCGCACGTCAGCCCGGCTTGCTCGAATTTCTGCAGGCTCTTGCGCAGGTTCCACCGGGCCCGACTGGTACGGCTGGCGGTGTAGGCGGCGAACGAACCGAAGTCCCCTTCCAGGCGATAGACATACGCGCTCCGTGCCTTGTGAAAGCCATATTGAGACAGCCCATCCAACCGCGCCGCCATCTCGGGCGAGAACTGCATGAAGGAGATCAGGCGGCATCCCGACTTCCGGGCCAGTTCGAGCGAGACTTCGTTCAGTCCCGCGAGAATCCCGTCCATGTCGGCCCCGTCGGCAATCGCCAACTGGCTGTCGCAACAAGCCTGCACCGGTAGACCGCACAGCAGCAGATGAAACTTGGCGAACCCCGGCCAGACCCGCCGCACGCCACGGGCCAACTTCATGACCCACGGAGTTGCCATCAGGGCACCATCGGCGAGGTAGCGCGAAAAGCAGGTCGCGGCCACGGCGCGGCCGGCCTCGTCCCGGTACACGGCGTACCAGAACTGCGCCTCCGCCGCGAACGACAATTCGACGGCCTTCAGGAACCGCGGATCGAGATACATGTTCCGGGCACCGCGGCAGACCTCCCGCCACTCCTCACCGTCCACGTCATCGATCGACCGGTACAACTCATGCGAATAGCGCATCGACATCGCCTGCCACCTTCAGTCCATCACGGTCCGCTGACCGCGTTTTTTCGGAGAGTTTCTGAGGGAACGTGCGGGAGAATAAGGTCACACAGGTCCTCGACCAAGCGTGAACGGAGCCGCTCGAACAAATTCTTGGCTCTCCGCCAGGTGTGTCGCGAAGGTGACGATTCTGTTTGGTCGGCCGGACGAATAGAATCGGCTCGCGACAGGAATGTGACCGCACAATGGAGTGCCGAGAGACGTGATGAACGAGGACGACTGGGCCTTGCCCGCCGATGAACCGGTTTTGCCGGCGGATGATCTCACACCGTCTCAGCGGGCGGCGGTCGAGCACTTTCACGGGCCGCTGCTCGTCCTGGCGGGGCCGGGGTCGGGGAAGACGCGGGTCATCACGCGGCGGATCGCGCGGTTGATCGAGCGGGGTGTGCGGCCGTGGGAGATTCTCGCGATCACCTTCACCAACAAGGCGGCGCGCGAGATGGGTGAGCGGGTACAACGACTGCTGCCCGGCCAGCGGATCTGGGTCAGCACGTTTCACCGCTTCTGTGCGAGACTGCTGCGCGAGCACGGTCGAGCCGTCGGATTGCAGTCGAACTTTTCAATCTACGACACCGGCGATCAGCAGCAGCTCATCAAGCAGGTGTTGCACGATCTGAACTTCGACGCGGCGCACTTTCCCGCGAACAAGATCGGGGCGCGGATCAGCCAGGCCAAGAACGAACTGCTCACGCCGGAACGGTACGTCGCGCGGTATGGCGAGGGAATCGGGACGCACCTCGAAGCAGTTGTCGCCAAGATTTATCCGGCCTATCAGAAGCGGTTGCTCGAAGCGAACGCCGTCGATTTCGACGATCTGCTGGTCCACGTCGCGCTGCTGCTCGCCGAGCAGGACGAGCTGCGCGCGGAGCTCGATCAGCGGTACCGCTTTATCCTGGTCGATGAGTATCAGGACACGAACCAGGCGCAGTACCAGATCGTCGCCGCGCTGTCGCAACTCGAACCCAACCTGTGCGCGACGGGCGACCCCGATCAGTCGATCTACGGCTGGCGCGGGGCGAGGATCGAAAACATCCTGCGGTTCGAGCAGGACTTTCCCGACGTGAAGCTGATCCGGCTGGAAGAGAACTTTCGCAGCACGCCCGAAATCCTGAAGACCGCCGACGGACTGATCGCGCACAACGTTCATCGCAAGGCGAAGCGGCTGAAGACCGACAACATCAGCGGCGAGCCGGTCGAACTGCGGCTGTTCCGCGACGGGCAGCATGAGGCGAGCAGCATCGCCAACGAAATCTCGGCCCTGGTCGAGGCGGGCGAGCGGCAGTGGAAGGACTTTGCGATTTTCTATCGCGTCAATTCGCTGTCGCGCTCGCTGGAGACGGCCCTCGCGCGGCAGAAGATTCCGTATCAGATCGCCGGCGGGGTGGCGTTCTACGAACGGGCGGAGATCAAGGATCTGCTCGGCTATCTGCGGCTGATCGAGAACCCGCAGGATCGCGTCGCCTTCCTGAGAGTGGTCAACACGCCGACGCGCGGGATCGGGAAGAGTTCGCTCGACAAGCTCGTCCGCTGGGCCGATGGTACGGGAACGATCCTGCTCGACGCGGCAAGGCAACCGGGGCACGTCTCCGATCTGCCCAAAAAAGCGGCCGTCCAATTGCGGGCCTTCGCGGCGCTGATCGATGAGCTGGCACAAGCCAGCAGCGGACCTTCTCCTGTCCCCTCGCCCCCGTCTTCGGGGGAGAGGGTTAGGGTGAGGGGGCCGGAGGGCGAGGATGCGATCGGTTTCTCCTTAAGTTCGTCTGACGAAA
>JANODP010000548.1:0-6914 GCA_031412755.1 Schlesneria sp.
TTTTTCTTGCCTCTGTGTGGGTGCCGCCCCCCGCGCCCGGGGGGGGGGGGTGTGGGTGGGGGGGCCGCCCCCCGGGAGCGTTAAAACCGCCCCCCCACCCCGCCTCTCCCCCGATGCCGGGGGAGAGGGGTAAAACCACGATAACTCACCCGGCACATTTGAGAACAGTCTCTAACCGCGCAGGCCACGCGGCGAGACGAATCCGTTGAGGAAGACCATCGATGATCAGCACGCACATCAACCGCATGCGAGAAAAGCTTCGTGCCGGTGAACTTGTCCTGGGGGCGGGGATCTCGCTCGGCGACCCGACGGTGACGGAAGCCCTGGCTCCCCAAGTCGATTTCGTCTGGATCGATCTGGAACACAACGCCATGACGACCGAATCGATGCTCGGCCATCTGATCGCAGCCCGGGCCGGCGGGACCGCGTCGATCGTGCGGATTCCCAGTGGTGACGTCGGCTGGATCAAGCGCGTCCTCGATTCGGGAGCCGAAGGGATCATCCTGCCGCGCGCCTACTCCGCCCGGGAAGTCGCGGCGTTCGTGTCCGCCTGCCGCTATCCTCCGCTGGGGACGCGGGGATTTGGACCAAGGCGCCCGATGCAGTATGGCCGGCTGCCTCAACAGGAATACCTGCAACAGGCCAATCGCGACCTGTTCGTGGTCGCCCAGGTGGAGACGGTCGAACTGGTGGCGGAACTGGACGAAGTTCTGAAACTGGAAGGACTCGATTCGCTCGTCCTGGGACCGCAGGATCTGTCCGGCTCGATGGGCCGCCTGGGCGAGACGACTCATCCCGACGTGATCGCAGTCCTGCGCACCGTCGCCTCGAAGGCCAAAGCTGCCGGCAAGTTCATCGGCTCGGGGCTGGGTGCCAATCCCGAATTTGCCCGCGTGCTGATCGACTGCGGCGTCCAATGGTTGCAGGCCGGTGGCGACTTCGAATACATGCTGCGCGGCTGTACCAGAACATTCAGCGAGATCCGCGCCTCATGAAAATCACCCGGCTCGAAACGTTCCTCGCGCATGCCGGCCTGCGAAACTATTTGTTTCTGCGGCTGACGACGGACACCGGACTGACGGGTGTCGGGGAAGCCTCGTTGGAATGGCAGGAACGAGCCGTGGAATGCCTGCTGCAGGATTGGGTCGAAGAGCGAATTCTGGGTGTCGATCCGTTCGACGTCGAGAGCGTCATTGGGGGCTTGATTCGCGACCAGTACCAGGGTGGTCCGACAATTCTGACGGCAATCAGCGGCGTGGAGATCGCCCTGTGGGACTTGATCGGCAAGGCGTGTGGCCAGCCGGTGTACAAGCTGCTCGGCGGCCGAGCCCGGGAGCGGTTGCCGGCCTATGCGAACGGCTGGTATGGCGGAGCACTCACGCCGGAAGACTACGCCACCAAGGCCCGACAGGTTGTCGCCCGAGGATACTCGGCGATGAAGTTCGATCCCTTCGGCACGGCCTGGAAAGAAATGTCCGACGACGCCATGCAGGCCGCGGAAGCCGTCGTCGCGGCAGTGCGCGAAGCCGTCGGTGACAAGGTCGACTTGATGATCGAAGTCCACGGCCGGTTGTCGGTGGAATGCGCGATCGAGATGGGTCGGCGCTTGATCCCGTACCGACCGGCCTGGTACGAGGAACCGGTCACGCCCTGGAGCATTGATCTTCTCAAGGAGGTCAAGCAGCGGCTGCCATTTCCCATCGCGGCCGGCGAGCGACTGTATCTGCTGGAAGAGTTCTCGCGCCTGGCCGCGCTGCGCGCCTGCGACATTGTGCAACTCGACCTGGCCCACTGCGGAGGCTTGTCGGTCGGCAAAAAGATCGCGGCGCTGATGCAACCGCAGGATCTGCGGCTGGCCCCGCATTGTTCGATCGGACCGGTGGCCCTGTGTGCGGCCATCCATTTCGGTTGGTCCACACCGCACGTCCTGGTCCAGGAAAACTTCGGCGACTTCGACATCCCCTGGCGACCCGACTTCGTGGGCGGCTGGAATCCATGCCAGAACGGCGAATACCAACTCCCCGCCCTGCCCGGCCTGGGGATCGAATTGAACGAAGCGGCACTGTCCGCTCACCCACCTCAGCGCAATCCATTTCCGTCACTCTGGGACGACCGGTGGCTGAAGGAGTTCACCAAGGGATAGCTTCGTGGAGAGCGGCCACGTCATGACACCCCACACCCCACACCCCACACCCCACTGCCCACAGCCCACAGCCAACAGCCTACAGCCCACCACGGAGTTCGCCGATGTTCAAGGCCGTCCGTTTGAACGCCACCACCTATCCGACGGAGTCCGTCGAACGGAAAGAATTGGCTCGCGTCGGCGCGGTTTTGACGGAGATCGAGGGGCAACGGCCGGACGAGATTCTGGCTGCCGCCGAAGACTGTGATGCCCTGCTGGTCGTCTCTTCCACGATCCCGCGGCAGGTGATCGAGCGGCTGCGAAGATGCCGCGTGATCTCGCGCCTGGGGGCCGGGACCGACAAGATCGACGTGGCCGCGGCCACCGAGCATGGCATTCTGGTCACGAACGTCCCCGACTTCTGCCTGAACGAGCAGGCCGAGCATACGCTGGCCCTGCTGCTGGCGTTCCAGCGCCGGCTGCCGTACATGATGGAGGCGATGCGATCCGGCAACTGGACCGCGCGCAGTCATCCCGGCGTGCATCGGCTGGCCGGACAGACGCTGGGACTGATCGGGTTCGGAGCCAGCGCCCAGGCCGTCGCGGTTCGAGCGGCCGCGTTTGGACTTCGACTGCTGGCCTGGGTCAGAAATCCCGACAAGGACTCGCCCATCGCCGCGCAGTTCGGTGTGACACTGGCACCGCTCGATGCAGTCCTGGCGAATGCCGACTACGTGTCATTGCATCTCCCGTTGACGTCCGAAACGCGCGGCATCATCAACGAGTCCCGGTTGAGGCTGCTCAAGCCGACCGCCGTACTGGTCAACACCGCCCGGGGGGCTTTGATCGACGAAGCCGCCCTGATCGACGCCTTGCGATCACGCCGGATCGGCGGCGCGGCGCTCGACGTGTTCGACGGCATCAACGTCTTCGTCGAACCGGGACCGCCGCCGCCCCATCCGTTTTTCGAACTCGACAATGTCCTGCTCACACCCCACTGCGCCGGCAGCTCCGTGGAGTCGTCCATCGATTCCAAGACTCGCGGCGCCCGCCACGCGGCCCTGGTCCTATCGGGCCAGCGCCCACAACACATCGTCAATCCGGAGGTGCTGGCTGCGACCGGCCATCGGCACGAGTAGAACAAAGGTTGGGTGCTCTGACAGGCACCTCTGCCGGAAAGTTCGTCACCTCCCACAACCCGCCCGTCACCTCGGACGGACGGCAGGAAACCTCTGCAGTGAGGCGGCAGACCTGCTGCGAAAGGTCCGAGCGTGGAACTGAGTCTGCTGCGGATCGGCAGCGGCCATCGGAGAAGCCGGAAGAGCGAGTCAGAAGCAAGACGGGAAACGCAGAGAGCGCGGAGGACGCAGAGAAAGAGACCCTCCTCTCCCGTCTTCTCTCCGCGATCTCAGCGCTCTCTGCGTTTCTACTCTTCCCTCACCGCCCGCACCGCCGCGGCCACTTCAGCCTCCGACCGGCCCATCGCTTTCAGCAGTTGGGCATAATTGCCGAATGCCGCTCGCAGGTGGGGGTGCTTATGGCCAGTGCGGCGTGTGAAATCGACGAAGATTGCGAGGTGTCGGCGCATCAGCGGCTCGGCCTCTGCCAGACGGTTCGTGGCCTGGAGCAACCGCGCCAGATTGTTGAGGCGGATGGCGACTGTGGGGTGCTCGGCACTGTAGGACTGCTCGTCGATGGCCAGCGCGCGGCGCATCAGCGGCTCGGCCTCTGCCAGACGATTCATGGCTTGGAGCAATAACGCCAAGTTGTTGAGTTTGATGGCGACGTTGGGGTGCTCGGCTCCGTAACACTGCTCGTCGACGGCCAGTGCACGGCGCATCAGTGGCTCGGCCTCCGCCAGACGATTCGTGATCTTGAGCAACCACGCCAAATTGTTGAGGTCGCGGGCGACGTTGGGGTGCTCGGTTCCGTAAGACTGCTCGTCGATGGCCAGCGCACGGCGCATCAGCGGCTCGGCCTCTGCCAGACGGTTCGTGGTCTGGAGCAACTGCGCCAGGTTGTTGAGGTTACCGGCGACGTGGGGATCCTCGGCTCCGTAAGACTGCATGAAGATGGCCAGCGCGCGGCGCATCAGCGACTCGGCCTCTTCCAGACGGTTCGTGTCTTGGAGCAACTGCGCCAGGTTGTCGAGATTGACGGCGACGTGGGGGGCCTCGGTTCCGTAGGACTGCTCAAAGATGGCCAGCGCGCGGCGCATCAGCGGCTCGGCCTCCGCAAGACGGTTCGTGGCCTGGAGCAACTGCGCCAGGTTGTTGAGGCGGATGGCGACGTTGGGGTGCTCGGCTCCGTAGGACTCTTCGTCGATGGCCAGCGCGCGGCGCAGGAGTGGTTCGGTCTCAGCAAAGAGTGCCTTCGCGTAAAGCAGGCCGGCGATCACGTTCAACAGGTCGCTTGTGGAGTCGGCGATTCCTGCCGAGTCAGCGAATCCGACGAGTGCTGTCAGATGCGGACGGAGCGGTTCGAGCACCGGCCACGTCAGCACGTCGCGAGATTCCTCCGGCGTGTAGACGTTGACCGCCGACAGGATCGCGGTGAGCGTGGTCTGCCGCTGCTCGGAAGGCAGGCGATCGCGGGTGATGAGTTGCAGGACGCGGTGGACGCGGCCGGCTGAATCGGACAGGTCGTCCTCCGTGTGGGTGAGGAGCGAATACTGACGCAACTCGGCCAGGGCCAGCTCGACGTCCGCCTCGGGCACGCCCGACGCGGTTCGCAACTCGGTTTGCAGTTGCGGGTGATCGAACAGCCCGCGCGGGATCGGGTCGGGGGCGAGGAAGGCGAGCATCTCCAGCAGCGTGCGCGCGGCGGGGGTCAGTTCGCGGAACGTGGTCAGCCAGGTGGTCGCGACCGAGAGCGAGGCTTGGCTGTCCTGGTGATATTCCAGCACGACCTTGTCGGCCCAGGTGCGGGCGTCCTTCTCATTCTCCTTCCAGCGCCGGCGGTATTCGGCGAACGAGATTTCGCGTTGGGCGATGTAGGCGGCCGCCTGTCCGAGCGCGAGGCAGAGACAATCGAGATCGTCCCGGGCCAGATCGCGCGCGTGATCGGCGTCGTCGGGGGAGACGCGGCGATGGCCGTCGGTCGCTTTGAGCAGGAACCGCGCGGCGTCCGCGACACTGAGGACGTGCAGTTCGAGCGTCTCCACACTGTGTGGCCAGACGGCGATCCGGGCGGTGATCAGCAGATGGCCGTTTGACCAGTGCGGCAGTCGCTTGGCCACCTCGTCGCGTGCCGCCTCGGTGTCGGCGTTGTCGATGATCAGCAGCCAGCCGGGATTTTTTTGCAGGCCGTCGAGCGTGGCCCGCTCGCGCAGTTCTTCCGGTGCCGCCGGGTCGAGGCTGGGGTCGAACTGGTTCGCCACCGAAGCCAGCTCGCGCCGCAGGGACTCGGGCGAATCGCCGCTGACCATCAGGACGGCGCTGTAGACGTCGCGATGCTGGATGGCGTACTCGACGACGATCCGCGTCTTGCCGATCCCGCCGACACCGCAGACGGCGTGCTTCGGCCAGCGCCCCTCCGCACGAGCCTCATCCAACCGCCGCCGCAGATCGGCCAGGAAAGCGTCCCGCCCGATAAACAACTCGCCCAGCGCCGAGTACGGCACGTGCCACGGCCGCTTCTCATGGTGAGTGCCCCAGTTGAGAATCCGCGTGAGTGGCGGCAGCAGCTTGTCTTCGACCAGATCGTCGTCATCGCGGAACGTCACGGCGTAACCGCCAAACCGCTTGAGCAGCCCGAGATGCTCGCCGACCGGCATCGGCAACGTTCCCGCTGGCTCACCCGCTCCCGCCGCGTCCTCGGTCTGATAGACGACGACATGCTTGTTATAGAAGAGGCCGAGCCAGGCCTCCCACTGCGTATAGGTGAGCCGCCGAAACGCATCGGCCTCGAACAGGGCGGGAAAACGCTGCCGCAGCGCCGCCTCGCCGCAATGCCGTAGCAAGTCGTCCGCCTCATCCGTCGAGGGAACCGATCCGACCTTCGACCCGACCAGATGCAGGACGCCATCGGTTTCACGCTCGATGAACAGCGCGAGTTTGACGAGCGTGGTCCGACCGACCTCAACAAACTCCCGCTGATGCACGACGACGAAACCGTGCGGTCGCAGATGCTCCGCGAGCCGCTCACGCAGCGCCGCATGGGGATCGGTCGCGGCGGAGAGAAACAGACGCAGACTCATCATCGGCTCCGGCGACCGGGACGGGGGGCTGTCGCATGGGACGCGTCATTCAGCGGTGCGCACGAGGTTATAAATCGTGCCCCGGAATGCCGGCGCGGGGATTCTATCGAGAGTCGGCCCAACGTGCCTCAAGCTGGGGGTCGTTCGTTCACGCCAAATGAGGAGACAACCGAACACGGAATCGCCCGGTTGCAGTCGCTCATTGGTGGTCGTCTTCCGGTCCCCTCGCCCCCGTCTTCGGGGAGAGGGTTAGGGTGAGGGGGCCAAGCGGTCGAGAGACGTTGGAATTGGTGAACCCAACTGGAGTCGACCGTCATGAGTCCAGCGGTCACTCTGCCTGAAGCGAATCCCCCCTCACCCAAACCCACTCCCCCCGAAGACGGGCGGAGGGGGGGCAAGAAACAGCGACCACCAAAAAACCACTGCGCCCACCAGACCGGCTCGCCCGCGACACGCATTGCCTGATTTGACGATTCGGAACTATAACCCGCGCGTTCTGTTGGCCTTTCGTCGTTCTCAGTCTTCGGCAGATACATGGACGTCCTGCCTCGCATCACCCGGCAGCTTGTCGAGCTGTTTCGCGCGATGTCGCTT
>JANODP010000549.1:0-46562 GCA_031412755.1 Schlesneria sp.
GTCCCAGGGTCCCGGTGCTTCCTGGTGGCCTTTGGTGTTTGTTATGTTTTTTTTCAAATTTCCCGCCCCCTCCCAAGCCCCGTGACCGTGGTACCCAATCCCCCAATTTCAACAAGGCGATGGCTCTGCCAGCGCCAAGCTTCGTCTTGACCGATTCCGGCTGGCTCGGATACACCCCGCCTCATGCGCGGGATTCTGACCATCGTTGTTGCGGCAAGTCTGGTGGCGCTCCCTTTGAGCGGGGCCACGGGCTGGGTGGAGGAGAGAGAACTCGCCCCTTACCTGATTCGGTCCGAGTTTGCCCTGCGCGACGTGGCCGAACTGGTGAGCGACCTCGGCGATTTGCAGGCCGATGTCGAGCGATTGCTCAAACTGAAGTGCGAGCCCAAGGAAATCCAGATCCATCTGTTCCGCAGCCGTCCCAGCTACAACGATTACCTGAGCAAGCGCGTCCCCGAGGGGATCAAGCGTCAGGCGCTGTTCGTGCAGGGGACCGACGCCGGACGCGTGTATGCCTATCGCCAGCGAGATCTCGACACCGACGTGCGGCACGAGACCACACACGCGCTGCTGCACACGGCGTTGCCCTACGTCCCCATGTGGCTCGATGAGGGGATTGCCGAGTACTTCGAGGCCTCACCCGGCCTGCGTGAGAAGCATCATCCGCACCGGGGCGAACTTCAGCGGGCGATTTTCTTCGGCTGGAAACCCGGCATCGAAAAGCTGGAATCCAAACGCGAGATGCTCGACCTGAGCGCCAAGGACTATCGCGATGCCTGGGGTGTGGTCCACTTCATCCTGCACGGTCCTCCCGCCGCGCGCGAGGCCCTGGCGGCCTACTTCGAAGAGGTTCAGTCGGGCAGGGCTCCGACTCCGCTCAGCCAGCACCTGCGCCGCCGAATCCCCGACCTCGACCGGCAGATTGTCGAACATCTGAAGTGAGGGATGAAGGAGGAAGTCTGAATGACGAAATATGAAGTATGAAAGGGAGCGGGTCTTCCGCTGAGTGACAATTCATCATTCATACCTCATCCTTCATACTTCATCCCTCTCCCCGGTTGGGTTTGCCTGATTCGGGTGACTCAGTTACTGTTCGTTCCGGTTTGATGGCTCGGCGAGTCGCCTGTGCCAATGAGCGACGATGCTGTCCGGGTTGGTTCGGAAGGGATTGCGATGTTCGTTCGATCATGGTTGATGAGAGACCGCCGAATTTCCGGTGACTTGTGCGCGGTGGTCGCGGTCTGCTCGCTGGCGGTCGTCCTGACCGTCGCCGCGTGTGCGGCTGAGCCGAAGAGCGATGCGGGGGCGAAGGACAAGGCTCCGCCACAGACCGCGGTCAAAGAGGCGTCTCCCGCCACGGCGGCCACACCGGCGACGAGCGCCAATACGTCGGATCCGGATGCGCTGCCGAAGCCTCCGATCGACGAAGCGCATCCCCTCTACCTGCCGTTGCAGGAGGCCTACAAGGCGCGCGAGGCCCTGAAGGGGGTCAAGGACTACGAGGCGGTCTTCGTCAAGCGCGAACTGATTGGCCGACGGCTCCAGAAATCGACGATGAACCTGAAAATTCGCGTGGAGCCGTTCAGTGTCTACCTGAAGTTTCTCGATGCCAACGCCGGGCGCGAGGTGATCTACAACGAGGGCCGCCTGAACAACCAGATGCAGATCCACGAGGCGGGGATCAAGTCGCTGGCCGGAACGGTGCTGCGTGCTCCGAACGCGCCCGACGTCATGGCCGAGAACCGCTATCCCGCCAACAGGGTCGGCCTCAAGACCATGCTCGACACGGTCATCAAGCAGTGGGAGGAAGAGGGGAAGTTCGGCGAAATCAAAACGCAGAAATATCCCGATGCCAAACTGTCGGATAAGGAAGACAAGGAAGAGGACAAGTGCGTGGTCTACGAGTCGATTCACCCCACACCGCGCAACCAGTTCAAGTTTCACATCACGCGGCTGTGGATTAACAGCAAGACCGGTCTGGCCGTTCGAGTCGAACAGCTCGGCTTCCCCAAAAAGGGGGACGAGAAGCCGCCGGTGATCGAGGAGTACACCTACGGCAGCCTCAAGACGAACGTGAAGCTGACCGACTACGACTTCGACGTGAAGAACAAGGCGTACAAGTACCAGTGACGGCGCGTCAGTCCTTCTCATTCTTCTCCGAGCGGAGCGGCGTCAGCCCTCCGGTTCTGATCTGCTCGCACTCATCCGGAAGCGGGGGTTGATGCCGCCCCGCTCGAAGAGTCGCGAAATCCAGAGTTGCGAGAGTCACTGTGACCATTCCTCGTCCTCCCCACGCTCAGGTCGCCGAATCGGTGGCCGACGTGCGCGCGATGGTGGCCGCCGCCCGGCGAGCGGGCCAGGCGGTCGGGTTCGTGCCGACGATGGGGGCGTTGCACGCCGGACACGTCAGCCTGATCGAACGGGCGCGGGCCGAGTGCGGGTTTGTCGCGGTCAGCATCTTCGTCAACCCGACGCAGTTCGGGCCGAACGAAGACTTCCACAAATACCCGCGTCCGCGCGAACACGATCTGGAACGGTGTGCCCGCGCCGGTGCGGACCTCGTCTTCTACCCCACCGTCGAGACCATGTACCCGCCGGGACACCGGACGTTCGTCGAAGTGCGCGGCCTGTCCGACGTGCTCGAAGGCCAGATCCGGCCCGGGCACTTTCGAGGTGTCGCGACGGTCGTCACCAAACTGTTTCTGATCGTACCGGCCGACAGGGCCTACTTCGGTCAGAAGGATTATCAGCAGCAGTTGCTGATTCGCGTGATGACCCGCGAACTGAACATTCCGACCGAGATCGTCACCTGCGAAACCCGGCGCGATCCCGACGGGTTGGCGATGAGCAGCCGCAACGCCTACCTCACCCCGGCCGAACGTCGGGCGGGGCTCTCCTTGTCTCAGGCGCTACGATTGGCGGAACAGTCGTTCGCGCAGGGCGAACGCAATGTGAGTCGGGTTGAGGCCGCGATGCGAAGTCACGTGGAGACGACTCCCGGCGCGGTGCTCGACTATGCGGTGATCGTTCATCCCGAGACGCTGTCCGAGTTGACAGCGGCCCAGCCGGAGATGGTCGCACTGATCGCGGCCCGGTTCGGCACCACACGGCTCATCGACAACCAAATCCTTCGACTTCACTCCGGTCCCCTCGCCCCCGCCCTGTCTTCAGAAACGAAGACCGGGGGGAGAGGGCCAGGGTGAAAGGGCTTCAATCTTCCTTCGATTGGCAGGGCAGCCATGCGTCAGGTCTTGTTTCAGATCCCGCTCGACAGACCGTGGTCACTCGGCCCGTTCGGGCAGGTGCCGGGTTTCGGCTTCGGTGTGGTGTTGCTGGTGTGGGTGTTGCTCGGCGTGTGGGAATGGCTCGCACGACGCCGGGAAACCGAGCGCCCGTTCGACGCGGACGACATCTGGTCGATCGCGCGCTGGCTGATCGGCGCGGCGGTCATCGCATTCGGTGCGCCGCTGTTGGGGGCCTATCTCCGCGCGAACGGATCGCCTCATTTTCGAGACGGCCTGCCGCTGTTTGGTTACGGGTTCATGTTGTTCCTCGGCATGGCGACTGCGATCTGGCTGGCGACGTGGCGGGCCGGGCGGGAGGGTGTTCCGACCGACCTGATCTGGGACATGGCATTCTGCCTGTTCATCGGCGGCATCACGGGTGGGCGATTGTTTTATCTGGTTCAGAAGCGCGAAGAGGTCTTCGCCGACGTGCAGACGCTGCCGCAACTCCTCAACGCGGTCTTCAATCTCTCGCAGGGCGGACTGGTGCTTTACGGTGCGTTGCTGGCCGGCGCGGCCGCGTTCTTTACCTTCTGCCACTATCGGCGAGTGTCACCGCTCGGGCTGGCCGACATCATCACGCCGTCGATCTTCGTGGGAATCGGCTTCGGACGCATCGGCTGTTTCCTGAACGGCTGCTGCTACGGCGACGAGTGTTCGCTGCCGTGGGCCGTTCAGTTTCCACGCGGCAGCGCGACGTTTGAGGCCCTGGTCTTCAAGAAGGTCATACCGGCCGACGCCCTGTGGACGCCGCCGCTCCATCCCACGCAGCTCTACAGTGCGCTCGACGGGTTCCTGATCGCGGCCCTCACGTTCTGGTACTTCCGCCATCGACGGCGCAACGGGGAGTGCCTGGCCGTCGCGCTGATGATTTATCCCGTCACGCGGTTCGTGATCGAGATTCTGCGAAATGACGAGGGTGGCCAGCTCGGCACCTCACTGACGATCTCGCAGTGGGTGAGCATCGGCCTGTTGCTCGCGAACGTGGGCTACATGGTTTGGTTGTCTCAGCGACCGGCCGTGCGCGAGCCGATCAAGATGCCGGAGTTGGAAACCGCTGATCCACCGCGGAAGCCGGACCGCCTGGTTCGGTCGTCCGCCTAGTCGCCAGCCCGACATCAGCAGAAGGCCTCGTTTCGGACGAGATGACCGGCCCACAGTCGCCTGACAACCCGTGCGACCGCTACAATCCGCCGACTTTCTGCGGGGATGTTCCACGCAACCTCGGCAAATCTCGGGAACTTCGGGCCGCACGCGGCCGTCTCAACGACCGGTGATCGTGAACGCCGCATCCGACCAAACTCTGATCGATCAGTGTCTCGCCGGTCAACGGGAAGCCTTCGGGCTGCTCGTCGAGCGATATCAACATCGTTTGTATCATGGACTGCTGCACGTGCTGGGGTCCGCGGAGGACGCCCAGGACGTGTCGCAGGACGCGTTTGTGAATGCCTTCGAGAAGCTGGCCAGCTTCAAGGGGCAGGCGGCGTTTTACTCGTGGCTGTTCCGGATCGCGCTCAACGCGGGGATCAGCGCGAAACGAAAGACTCGACGCATGACGGTCTCGGTGGAAGCGCGGCGCGAGGCGAGCGGTTTGGAACCGGCGGACAGCAATCCGTCGAACGAGCCCTCGCACGCCATGCACGTGTCGGACCGGCAGCGGCTGGTGCGGCAGGCGCTGTCGGAACTGTCCGAGGACTTCCGCACGGCGCTGGTGCTCAAGGAAATGGACGGGATGAGTTACGAAGAGATTGCCGCGGTGGTCGATGTGCCGCTGGGAACGGTCCGCAGTCGGATTCATCGGGCGCGACTGGAACTGCGGACGAAGCTGGGCGTGTTGTTGCGAACCGAAGAATGATGTGACGCGGAGCCGATTGGTCTTCGCGGAGTGACGGTGGCTGGATTACGATTGAGTTGCGGGGACTTCGCGGTGCGGGGACTCCGCAGGGTTGACTGACGTGGGAAGAGTGACATGAACCCTCAGGTTCCAAACGAATTGATCTCGGCGTACTTCGATGGCGAAGCCTCATCCGAGGAACGGGCTGCGGTCGAGAGTCTGCTCGACGGGTCGACCGCCACGCGGCGCGAACTCGATGAGATCGCGCAACTCTCCGCGCTGCTGCATTCGTTTCCGCGCGAGTCGGCGCCTGCCGAGTTGGTGGCGAACGTGCGCCGGCAAACGGACCAGTTGCCGCTCGTGGCGCAGGCGGCGCCGGTCGTCTTTGCGCGCAGCCGGCGTCGTGAATGGACCGCCGCCGCACTGGGAGCGGTTGTGACGGCGGCGGCACTGATGTTGATGGTCAATCTCACGGATCGGAACGGTTCACGCCGCGCAGACAATGCGACGGTTAGCCCTTCGTTTCGTAGCCCCATGACTCCTGCCGAGGCCGAAAGCATCGTGTCGACGGGCGGTCAACCCAGGTTTGGAATGAAATCGGGAGATGAATCTGATTACGACGCTGTGACGGCGGCTACGGTTCCGCCTCCATCGTCAGCAACCGCCATCGCCGGGCCAACGGCCTCGATGAAGAAGGCGGATGCCTTCGGCGCAAACGTGGCCAGCAACGACGCCGCCCCCAAGACGATCCTGGGGGTGAGCGATCCCTTGTTGGAGGCTCAGCAGTTCCGCAATGCCGTTTCCAATTTCGCACCGTTGGAGAACACGGTGCTGCTCAACAACGGCACGATCACGTTGAACAACGGCGACTTCCTCAATGGTCTGAAGGCGGGCCAAGTCCATCAGTTTGTGCTGCAGGCCGCCGATCCGGAAAGCAACGTGGCGGTGGTCGATCTGGAGGTGCTCGACATCGAACGCGGCGCCGATCAGGTGCAGGTGCTTCTTTCCCGGCACAGCATCCGGCCGCGTCAGTCCGGACAAATGAGCGATCGCGACAAGCAGAACTTTGAGAAACTTCGCGAGCAGTCCAAGGCGAGCCCGAACGAAATCATCGCCGTCTACACGTATGGACCGGGTGAGAAATTGGCGAAGGCGCTGGAGGACATGCAGCAGCATCCAGATTTGTTCCTCTCGTGGTCGTCCCAAGCGCCGGTGCAACTGCCGAGCAACGAGGAGTTGATTGGCCAGGCGGCGGCCAAGGATGCCAGCGTGCCGACCGATCAACCGGCGGCCGACGGTAAATCAGTCGCCTCGCGACGCAAGGAACCCGCGACGGATGACGACATGGGTGGCGAAGCCGAATTGGTGTTGAACGCCGTCCTCGCACGGGGGAACTATGCCAATACTGCTGGCTTCGGCGGCATCTCCGACTCGAACACGGCAAGTGGTCCGCAGGAACAGGCTGGCAATGCCAAACAGGTCGGACGCGCCTTTGGCGATCCGGCCGGTCGAAACAGGTTCCCCGATCCCGTTTCTAAAGCTCAATCGACCGTATCCAGGAACGCGCAGTCCGCCGCCGCAGCCCCAGCACCGGCTCTGTCACCGACCGCCGGCGCCAAGGCGGGGGCGGGGGGCGAACAAAAACTGGATGTGAACGCCAAGAAAGAACTCGCCCAGCAGTCGGGCTATCGAGTTGTGCGCCTGCAGAATGACGCGCCGGTCTCGGCCGCCGAACCGGCTTTGCCGCTCGCTCAGCCACAGGGACAAAACTTGGATCGCGCACAGAACATGAACCGTCGCCTCACCGCCAATCTGGCGATGCAACAAGCCGACGTGAACACGTACAATCGCGTCGATGCCAATCAGGCGGTGAAGGTTCTGTTTGTCCTTCACCCCTCACAGGCTCCGGCCGCTGCTCCGGCGAGCAAGCCGAATCCGTGAGTCTGGTGCGGCATCGGATGAACGATCGCCGTTGCTGCGCAGAATGCCGGCCGACGCACATTCGAGTGGCTGGACTTGACGACTGACAGGCAGGATCATTCGTGGGTCGCTGATCGACCCTTGAACTTGTGAAGGCCGGAGAACAGTCATGTCGCAGTCGGTTCGAGGGATGGTTTTCGCTGGTCTGCTCTGCGGGTTGTTCGCCGCTTCGCTGGAGGCGGTCAGGGCGGAAGATGAAGATCGCAAGGCCGCCAGACCTGCACCGTTGCTGCCGACGGACCGGAACCTCTGGCTCAACACGACGCCGTTGACCTGGGAACAGTTGCGCGGCAAGGGCGTCTATCTCCTGTATTTCCACTGCGGCCCGGACGCCAGCACGCAATTTCCGGTGCATCTGGCGGCGGCCAAACGGCACGCGCTGGACCCGGTCGTCTTTATCGGTGTGGCGATGGCCAGTACGCCGCGTGAGGCCGAGGCGTATCTGCGGGAGGTGGGATGTGCCTGGCCGACGTTTTGCGATCCGACCTACACCTTCTGTCATCAGTGCGACAAGGCGATGGGGCCGTACGAAGCCGGTGTGCCGACGACTTCGGAGACCATCCTTTCTGTGGCCTACGTGACATCCGACGGAAAAATCATGGAGGGCTGGTATGACACGCCCGAGAGCACGATCCCCGAGGCTCTTCAGGGGGCCGCCTGGAAGACCGATCCGAAGGACATTCCCGAACCCGTCTGGCCGATCTGGCGTGCCGTCGAGTTCCGCAAGTTTTCCGAGGCGCTGCCGCTTCTCAAAAAGGGATTGAATGCCGGCACAGACGCTCACAAGGCTGCGTCGCGCAAGTTACAGGAGGTCGTTCTGGCGGAGATCGAACATCGTGCGGAAGAGACGCGCACCGACGAGCAGGCGGACCAGAAATGGAACGCCTATCGCAAGGCGACCCGCATCATGGAGGAGTTTCGGGGCTACGAGCTTCCCAAGGATCTGGAGCCACTTCAAAAGAAACTCGGGCGGACGTCCCAGGTGAAGGCGGGTCTGACGGCGGAGAAGCAACTGGCAATCGCGGCTCAGGGACTGGCCTCACCCAATCTGCCGATGCGCAAAAAGGCCCAGATCCAGTTGGAGAAGATCGTCGCCGATTTTCCCGACACCGATCTGGCGGAGCGAGCCCAGCAGTTGCTCGCCGAACCGCAGACGACCCCCAAGTAATGGCCGAAGGGTACGTTCCCACTAGCGGTCCTGTCTCCCATGGCATCGTTCCTGGCGCGATTCCGTTTTCCGCTCCTCGCCAAAGAGTTGGTCGAGCTTTCGGCGCGGCGGCGGACGTATCTCGTGCGCACGGTCTACGCGATCGCCCTCTACAGCGTGACGATGTGGACGTACTGGCGCTGGCTGGGGCAGTTCGAGGCCGATTCGTTCGAGATGCTTGGGCGGGGACAGACGCTGTTCAACGAGTTGTTGCGGTGGCAGTTCTGGGGGCTGTACCTCTTCCTGCCCGTGGTCACCTCGAGCGCGATCACGTCTGAGAAGGAGCGCGACACGTTGTCGCTGCTGCTGCTGACGAAGCTCGGCTCGTGGACGATTCTGTGGGAGAAGCTGCTCAGCCGGCTGGTGGCGATGGGTTCGTTTTTACTCCTCGGTCTGCCGCTGGCGGCGGTCGCGTACAGCCTGGGTGGTGTCGATGTCGAAACCATCTGGAAGGCGATGTACGTGCTGAGCGTCACGTCGCTGCAAGTCGCCAGCTTCGCGCTCCTCTGTTCGACGTGGTTTCGCACCACCTCGTCGGCGTTTGTCGGAACGTACCTGCTCGGGACGGTGGGAGTCCTGTTCGGTTCCGAGTTGCTCAAGCTGGTGCTTGGGCTGGGAATCTCGCTCGGCGCGCACAAGCTGCCGTGTCCGGGCCTGACAAACGAGGGGCGTGCGTGGTTCGTCGAGTCGGTTCGGAACAACCCGTCCTATCGTCCCCTCTACGGTCCGTGGCTCTTGCAGAGCGATCCGCTCGGGACCGAGCACGTCGCGCGGACGCTGGGGCTGATGCCGCAGCATCAGGAGATAGACATCGATCGATTTGTCCATCGTCGCCTTCGTCGCATAAATCCAGGGACGATGCGACAGCCGTCGGGCACATACATCGACCTCAGTGGAGCCGTGACGCGTTCGCCACTGCGAGGCGGGCTCTGGCTCGGTTCGCAAGCCACTGTCAGTACCAGCAGTCCCATTGATCGCACGACGCTGACCGAGTGCGTCGCCTGTTCGCTCCCGCTGCTGGGCTCGGTGCTGGCGTTTCTGATCCTGGCGCGAGTCTTTCTCTGGCGGCGGATGCGGGTGCCGGAGACGAGTGTGTTGACGAGGTTCTTCGTGGTCGGAGACCGTTGCTTTCAGGTGCTCAACCGCAACCCGATCACGCGCGGCGTGGTGTTCGGTTCCGCGCGTCAACAAGACCTGCCCGTCGAACGGCCGATCGCGTGGCGGGAGACTCGGAAGAGGTCGCTCGGAACGGCGCGGCATCTGATCCGGTTGCTGCTGTTGCTGGAAGTCCCTCTGCTGGGCTGGATCGGCTGGCGGCTGTGGACGTGGGACGGAGCCGGTTCGCTCACGCTGGCCTCGGGCGCGCTGCCGCCGCTCTGGGTTCTGACGGTCCTGATCGTGACGGTGCAGTCAACGGGCCTGATCGCGGCCGAGAAGTCCAGGCAAACGCTGGACGTGCTCCTCACGACGCCCCTCCCCAGCCGAGACATCGCGCTGCAAAAGCTGGCCGGACTGCGCCGCCTGATGCTGGTGCTGGCCGTTCCGTTGCTCACGGTCTTCGTCACCGAGACGGCGTGGAACGTGTACGGCTCGCGCAGTGCGGAGTCGTTGCAGTATTTCGATTATTTACAGGCCAATCCGAACGTCGATATCAAGGATCCTTCGGAGTATTTCGTCGTGGTCGGACCCGATCCCAGCGCGGCCGCGATGACGTTGCTCGGTCAGATTCTGGGAGTGCTTGTCTATCTGCCGCTGCTCGGCTGGATCGGCTTTCAATTCGGATTGAGGCTGCGCACGCAGACGCAGGCAATTTGGTGGACGATCGCAACCGTAGGCTTGATCTGTGTCGGACCCTCGTTGGCGGTCCGCGGGATTGAGGCCTCACAAGTATGGCTCGCATCTCCCGCGAGCAAGGTTCACGAGGACGGCACGATCCGCCCAATCATTAAGGGAGGAACCTCATCGGGCGTCGTGATCATCGGCAGCGACGCATTCATCTCCGGGGAAGTAGTCGATCTTCCTCGTTCGATCTGGAAGATCGGTCTGGAATGGCTCAGTCCGATGCGAGTCCTCTTTCCGGGATCGAAGCCATATCAGCCCGGCGATCAACGCGATCTTTTGTGGTGGCTGCCTCTGTTCCATTTTGGGATCGCTCTCGGCACACTATGCCTCCTCAGACGGAATGCCTTGGCGCACTTCGGCCGGTGGGTCCATCGAACCGAAGCCACCACGACCCGACGGCGAGTTGCGATCGACGAGTAAAGGACAGCCCATGATCCCGGTGAGACATGTTTTCAGCAGGTTACTTCAATCCGCACTTCGCACTCCGCACGTGGCATTCGTCCTGGTCTCCCTGTTGGTCGTTGCACCCGCTGCGGCGCTCGACATCGTCGACATGCGGTGGGGGTTCAACGGGAAGGTGGCTCCGAACCGGTTCAACTTGTTGTCGGTGCAGGTTCAGAACCCGACGCCCCAGCCGTGGGAGGGTGAGATCACGGCGAGGAAGTCACTCGGCGGAGCGGGCTTCGTCGATGCGAAGGTGGTCGAGAAGGTGAGCCTGGCACCCTTCTCGCAACCGACCTGGGTGCGGTTCTACGTCTACATCTCGGCCGACGGCTGGGGGAGCTCGGCCAGCAACGAGAACTGGCACCTGTCGTGGAAACGCGGCGAGGGGATCGACGTCCCGCAGCCGCGCGTCGCCAAGTATCAGCGCGTCGTCCTGACCGATTCGAGCGGCATGCAGCGCAAGGGGGGCGCGCTCAAGCAGATGCCCGAGGAACTGTTCCCCGCCTTCGTCACCGGGACCGACGCGCTGCAGGTCGTCGCCATCGACCACGAGCCTCGACAATGGAGCCCCGGTCAAAAGGAAGCGCTGCTCGACTGGCTGCATCTCGGCGGAACGGTGCTGCTGACGCAGGGCATCAACGGGAAGTTTCCCGAGTTCACGGGATCGCTGTCGGTGCTGAACTCACCGCTGGAAGACGGCCGTCACGGCGCGGGGCGCGTCCTGCGGATCGCCCGCGCGGCCAATTCGATCGACGCGGATGAAGCCCGTCAAATTCTGGCCGGCCTCCCGAAGAACCATGTCGGCCCGAACGAGAAACCCGAAGATCCGATCGACCTGGTCGATCCGAGTCTGCAAACGCAGGCCAACCAGGGCAACCTGTATGGCGAGGGAGCGGACCCGTTTCAATCCGGCTCGTTCCTCTCGCAGCTCAAGAACATGACGAAGCCCGATCACAACTGGCTGCTGCTGCACTTCATGTTCTGGGTCTACATCGCGATGGTCTTTCCCGGCTGTTACATCCTGGGGAAGAGATATACCGACTTCCGCGTGGTGTATGCGGGACTGCTCGGCACGGTGCTGCTGTTCAGCTTCTTGTTCTCCGTGGTGGGACAGCGCGGTTACGGTGAATCGACGGCGATCCATTCGGTCGCGATTGCGAGACCCCTACCCGACGGCAGTCTCGACGTGTCGTCGTGGTCGAACGTGTTCGTGACGGGCGGCGCGCGATACGACATCCGACACAACGGCCAGGGGGGGCTCTACTCGACCTGCAATCAGTCCGAGTCTGTGAACGGCACGATCAACAACGGGGCGGAATCGCTGTTCAACGTCGACATCCCGCCGTTCTCGAATCGTGAGTTCGCGCACCGCGTAAAGCTGGCCGGCCCGGGACCGAAGCTCAAGATCGAGTCGATGAAGTTGGAAGAGGGCCGGCTGGCGCAGTTGTCGCTGTCGGTCGAGGGCCTGCAGCAGGTGGACGTCAACCCGTCGATGTACCTGCTGTACGGCAACCGGTTCCACGCGCTGATGTGGCGCGACGGCAAACTCGAACTGGTCAGCGATGCCGGTGATGCGAAGGCCGTCCTGCAGCTCCAACAGTCGCAGAACTGGGCCAACAACGGTTACGGTTACGGCGGCTACGATCCGTACAACCAGCGCAACGTCCAGACGCCGAAGGAACGCTTCAACCTGATGTTCCGCCCGCTGCTGTCGCGCAGCCTGAACGTCGGCCGCGAACGCGAAGCGGAACAGGTGCAGTTGCCCACCGACATGGTGCGAGTTTACCTGTACGCCAAGATGCCCCCCGAGTTCGCCGTCCAGAATGGCAGGCTCGGCAAGCAGGAGGGCGAAGTGCTGTACTGCATCGACCTCCCGCTGCGGCAATGACGACATCCTTCATCAGTCCCATACGTCCCATCAGTCCCATAGGACGTGTGGGACTGATGGGACGAATGGGAATCACTAGCCCCCCCATCACACTTAACTTTTTTACGGACCACCATGCAACTCTCCGCGAAATCCAACGGATCGGCCCAGCCCGTCATCTCCGTCGATGACGTCGTTCACTCCTTCAAGGGACGGCGGGCCCTCGACCACGTCAGCTTTCAGGTCATGCCGCAGGCGCTGCACGGCTTCGTCGGCCCGAACGGGGCCGGCAAGACGACGTCGCTCAAGGTCATCTGCACCCTGCTGCGTCCGCAGTTCGGCGTGGTGAAGGTCTTCGGACACGACGTGGTCGATGAACAGAAACTCGTTCGCCGCAAGATCGGCTTCATGCCCGATCACTTCAGCACCTACCGGCAGATGACGGTGTACGAGTACCTCGATTTCTTCGCGGCGGCGTATGGGCTGTCGTTCGCGCACCGCACGCGCGTGATTGACGAGGTGCTGGCGCTGACCGACATGGACGGCCGGAAGAACGATCTGATCAGCGGCCTGTCGCGCGGGATGCAGCAGCGGACCAGTCTGGCCCGCGTGCTGGTCAACGATCCCGACCTGCTGCTGCTGGACGAACCCGCCTCGGGTCTCGACCCGCGCGCCCGCATCGAGCTGATGGAAATTCTCAAGGCCCTCCGCAGCATGGGCAAGACGATCTTCATCAGCTCGCACATCCTGAGCGAACTGGCCGAGCTGTGCGATGCGGTGACGATCATCGACCGGGGCAAGGTGAAGTACACCGGCACGATGTCGGGACTGTTGCTCACCAGCGACGAACACCCCGCCTTCCGGCTGACGGTCGGTGGCGAAAACAGCGGCATGATCGACTGGTGCGAACCCCTGCGAACGCTGCCCGGCGTCCTGAAGGTCGATCCGATCGAGGCCCGTCCCGAATACCGGATCGAGTTCGACGAGACTCAAACCGACACGAACCGCCTGTTGCAGAGCATCATCGGTCTGAACATCCCCATCGCCGCCTTCGCCGAAGACCGGCGGCATCTGAACGAGGCGTTCATGGACCTGACCGAGCGCGGCGTAAAGTAAGGTGGTGAGTGGGCAGTCGGCAGTGGGCAGTCGGAAAGACGAACCTTCTGCCGCTGGCTGCCTTCTCTCCGCCGCTCGTCTTTTTTCCACTCCCGACTGCCCACTCCCGACTGCCCCTCTTCCATGTACTACGGCCTCCTCGCCCTCCTCACCCGCTCGCTGCGACAGGATGCCCGCCAGACGCGAAACCATCTGTTTCGGCTGACGTTCGTCGCGTTCATCTATCTGGCGCTGCTGTTGGTGATGGTGACGAGCGGAGGGATCGGTGCGCCGGGCTTGTTGTTCTTCTCCAAGATCGCGTGGCTGAACCTGTTCTTCATCTCGTGCGCGGGGATCGGCTACTTTTCTTCGGCGATCACCGAAGAGAAAGAGGAGGACACGATCGGGCTGCTCCAAATGGCGGGACTGAACCCCGTCGGGATTCTGCTCGGGAAATCGACCAGCCGGTTGATTCAGGCGACGATGCTGCTGGTCGTCCAATTTCCCTTTGCGCTGCTGGCGGTGACGTTGGGCGGCGTGACACCGCATCAGATTTTCGCGGCCTACGCGGCGCTGCTGGCGTACATGATTCTGCTCGCCAACGTGGCCCTCGTCTGGTCGACGGTTTGCCAGCGGGGCGGGACGGCGGCGGGAATGACCACGTTGATCTTCGTGATTTATTTTCTGTTGCCGATGGCCGCGAAAGCGCTGAGCACCGATCTGGTGAGCTACGGCTGGAACCAGTCGCAAGGGTGGACGGGAACGATGCTCACCGCACTCGACTGGATCGGCAGTTCCTCGATCTGGGACCGGCTGAGCGCCACGACCGAGACGGGCTTCCATGACCCGATTGTCAGCCGGCAGGTGATCACGAACTGCGCGGGTGGCGTGGTGAGCTTCCTGATCGCGTGGCTGTTGTTCAATCCGTTGACGCGCAGCATGACGTCTCAGGGAGTGACGCGCGGCCTGGTGTTGAGATCGACCAGTCGCATCCGGTTCCTCAGTCCCGGCCGTTGCTGGGCGCTGCCGCTGGTGTGGAAGGACTTTCAGTTCATCGGCGGCGGCTATTTGTTTGCCGTCGTGAAACTGATCGGCTACTCGGGGCTGCTGGCCCTGATCGTCTATTTGAGTTCGATGGGCGGAGTGACCGCGTCGAGCATCCGCTGGGGCGACGTGGGTGAGATGTACGTCATGTGGATGCTGGTGGCGGTCGTCGTGGAAGGCTGCATTTTCGCCTCGCGCATCTTTCACGACGAAGTCCGCCTGCAAACGCTGTCGTCGCTGTTGATGCTGCCCCGCAACATTCCCTACCTGGCCTACTCGAAGGCGCTCGGCTGTTTGATGGGACTGCTGCCGTCGCTGCTCTGCCTGGCGCTGGGGGCGTTGCTGCTGCCCGGCGTCGATCCCGATCAGGTCCTGCAGGCACTGGTCGAACCGTACTTGTGGGGCGCCGTGTTGTCGGTGTTGATCTTCCTGCATCTGGTTGCGCTGCTGAGTCTGTTCGTCAAATGGGGCGCGCTGCCGCTGGCGCTGCTGTTGATGGGACCGCTCGTGTCGTGTTGTCCCGTGGGACAACTGTTGTTTTACGTCGTCGGCCAGCAGGGGGGGCTGCGCGAGAGCTACGGCGTCCTGGCCGCCACCGCGACGGTCTGGATTCTGATGGGCCTGGTCTGCTTCGTGTTCCAGATGATGATCGCGGCGAGGCTGCAGGAACTGGGATCGAAGTGAAATCTGAAGTTTCCCATCGGGGGTTGCCGCAACGTGTTCACCGGCATTCTCGCACTGCTCGAACGGTCGCTGCGCGTGGATGCCCGCGCCTGGACGCCGCATTTGGCGCGTGCCGGCCTGATGGTGGCCATCTATCTGGCGGTCGTGCAGGTTCAGGCCACCGCGTTCGTGTTTGGCGCGCCGGGCCTGCGGTTCTTCGCGTCGATCGTGTATCTCAACCTCACGTTCATGACGCTGCTGGGCTTCGGCTTCTTCTCGACGGCGATCACCGAAGAGAAGGAAGAAGACACGCTGGGACTGATGCAGATGGCGGGGATCAACCCGCTGGGCATTCTGCTGGGCAAGGTCGGAGGGCGGCTGCTGCAGGCGCTGCTGTTGATCGTGGTGCAGTACCCGTTCACGCTGCTGTCGATCACGCTGGGAGGCGTCGCCGACGCGCAGGTCCGGGCCGCCTACGTGGGGCTGACGGCTTACCTGTTGTTTCTGGCGGGTTGGGGCGTGCTCTGTTCGACGGTCTCGCGCAACAGCCGCGCGGCGACACGTTTGATGGTCCTGGGATTGATCGCCTACTGGCTGTTGCCGTACTTCGCGGGCCAGTATTACGGATCACTGGTGCGCGGCGGGATGAGCTCGCACACGTGGCTGGGGTTGTTGTTGGACTGGCTCTCCTCGTCCTGCGTCTACCTGCAAACCGGCGTGATCATGACCACCGGGGGCGTCGAATCGCCGTGGAGCGTTCAGGCGATCACGAATCCGCTCGGCGGAGTTTGTTGCTTGCTGCTGTCGTGGGCGGTCTTCGATCGGTACACGCAAAATCCGAGTGCGGAACCGGTTTCGCGCGGCTGGTTGAGTCGTCGTCGAGGCCAGTTTCGCTGGCTCAATCCGGGTCGCCCGCAGCTCAATCCATTCGTCTGGAAAGACTTTCATTTCGCGGCGGGTGGCGTCGCGAATTCGCTGGTCCGACTGGCATGTTATCTGAGTCTGTTCGGCGTGGTGTGGCTGCTCGCCTTGTCGTGGGGGGGCGAACAATACGTTGTCCAGATGTACCTCGGATTCATGCTGCCCGTGCTCGCCATCGACGCGAGCCTGCTGGTGTCGCGCTCGCTGCACGACGAGATGCGGGGGCAGACACTGTCCGCACTGGTGATGTTGCCGACGTCCATCCCGTTCGTGGTGTATTCAAAATTGGCGGGCGCGCTGTTGGGGATGCTGCCGGGCCTGTTGTGTTTTCTGGCCACACTGTTCGGGACGCCCGAGGGTGACAAGATACGTGACAACATCCTGCAGTCCGATCCGTCGGGGACGCAATTGGGGGAGATGGCACTGATGTTCAGTTACCTTTTCCTCCTGCCACATCTGTCTGCGGCCTACGCGTTGTTGGTCCGCTGGGGTGCCGTACCCTTGGCGATCGGCACTCTCTTCGCATTGATCACTCTGCAAACGTTCGTGATTCGACTGGTGTCATCCAGCGCCGGCAACGTGCTTTCGCCCGCGTTGGCACGGCTCTTCTGGGCCATCGCCGGCGCGAACATTCTGCTTTGTATCGGCTGTCATCTGTTTGTCCTCCGCCGGTTCCGAAAACTGGCCGAGCGCTGAAGTCGCAACTGGTTCGGCTCTGGCCCACGATCGGCGTTTGCAGAAGGATTTGATTCCGTGTTTTCCGGCGTGCTCGCACTTCTCGAACGGTCGCTGCGCATCGACGCGAGGTCGTTGCCGAATCATCTCGCGCGGCTCGGACTGATGGCGGGGATTTACATCTCGCTCGCCTCGGCCTTCGCGCTGGCCGGTCGGTTCGGCGCGCCGGGGCTCCGTTTCTTTTCGACCAGCATCTATCTGAACGTCATCTTCCTGACGCTGCTGGGCGTCGGCTTCTTCTCGACGGCGATCACCGAGGAGAAGGAGGAAGACACGCTCGGGCTGATGCTGATGGCGGGGATCAGCCCGCTCGGCATCCTGTTGGGAAAACTCGGCGGGCGGCTGATTCAGGCGCTGCTGCTGATCGCCGTGCAATACCCGTTCACGCAACTGGCCATCACGATGGGCGGCGTCTCGCAAGCGCAGGTGAATGCAGCGTACGTGGGGCTGACGAGTTACATGCTGATGCTGGCGGGGGGCGGCTTGCTGTGCTCGACCCTCGCGCCGCGCAGCCGCGCCGCCGGAACATGGATGGTGCTGGCCCTGTTCGTCTACGGGATGGTGCCGTATCTCTGTTTGGAGTTGGCGAGGAATCTGCGCATCACTCCGGCACAGACTTCGACGTGGCTGGCCCAGACACTGAACGCGGTGGCCGACACCTGCGTCTTTCTGCGGCTCGGAGACATCATCACGACCGGCTTTGGCGAGTCGCCGTGGAGCTTGCAGGCGGTCTCGAATCTGTCACTCGGTCTGGTTTGCTTCGCGCTGTCGTGGGGTTTGTTTGGCTACGCCACGCGCGAACCGGCGACGGAAGCCATCTCGCGCGGAATGCTCGCGCGCAGCAGGCGGGGACTGGCCCGCTCCTTCGCGCCGGGCCGGGCCTGGAACAATTCGTTCGCGTGGAAAGACTTTCATTTCGTCGCCGGCGGCCTGAGCCTGCGGCTGCTGCGGATCGGATTCTATGTGGGGATGTTCTTTGTCTCGTTGGGGCTGGCGCTGTTGTGGGGACGCGGGGGTTTCCGTTGGAAAGAGCTTCTGGGGGTGTATCAGTTCCTGCTGCTCGTGGCCCTGTCGTGGGAGACCGCCCTGCTGACGGCGCGCTCGGTTCACGACGAGGTGTCCGGCAAGACGCTGGCTTCGCTGGTGATGCTGCCAAGGACCGTAGCGGATGTCCTCTATTCCAAGATGTTTGGAACTCTGATCGGTGCCTATCCGGGATTCGTCTGTTTCCTCGTGGCGAACGTGTTCGGCATCGCCAACGTGGCGGAGTTGTTTCGAGATGGTCCGGCGGTGTTCATGATCGCTCACTTCATTCTGGTTCCGCATCTGGCCGCGATCTATGCCCTCTGGCTGCGTTGGGGAGCCGTGCCGCTCGCGATCGGCTCGATGATCGGTTCACTCTTCGTCTGTATTTCGTTCTTCGAGGCCAACCGCATTCCCGAACGGAGCGGCATCGTCACGTTTGTCGGCCTGCTGATCCTGGGTGTTTGCGGCGCCTGTCACTGGCTTCTGCTGTCCCGCATTCGGCGCATCGCCGCGCGCGGTTGAATGGAATGTCATCCGCCCGCAGGAGGGGCCATTTCGATGTTTGTCGGCGTCACGGCACTGTTGGGCCGATCGCTGCGGATCGATGCTCGATCCTGGCAGGCGCATCTGGCACGCCTGGGGCTGATGGTCGGCATCTACGTCTCGCTCAGCTTTGCCTTCGCACTGGCGAGTCGGTTCGGTGCTCCGGGGCTGCGGTTTTTCTCGGCGAATGTCTACCTGAACGTCGTCTTCCTGACGCTGCTGGGCGTGGGCTTCTTTTCGACGGCGATCACCGAGGAGAAGGAGGAGGACACGCTGGGACTGATGCTGATGGCGGGGATCAGCCCGCTCGGACTGTTGATCGGGAAGCTGGGGGGACGATTGATTCAGGCGCTGTTGCTGATCGTCGTGCAATACCCGTTCACGCTGCTGGCCATCACGATGGGCGGCGTCTCGCCGTCGCAGGTGCAGGCGGCCTACGTGGGCCTTGTCAGTTACATGCTGCTGTTGGCGGGAGGTGGCTTACTGTGCTCGACGCTCGCGCCGCGCAGCCGCACCGCCGGGACGTGGATGGTGGTGGCGCTGTTTGTCTACGGGCTGGTCCCGCTCGTCTGCGACGCGATTTACAACCGGATCGCGCGCTCGTCGGCGACAGAGGTGTTGTGGTGCGACCCCCTGTTGGAGACGGTCGCGTCCCTGAGCCTATTTCAGCGGATCGACACCATCCTGGCCACCGGCTTCGGCGAGTCACCGTGGAGCCGGCAAGCGGTCTCGAATCTGGTGTTGGGACTGGTCGGCTTCGCACTGTCGTGGTGTTGCTTCGGATATGCGTCGCGCGAACCGGCGACGGAGGCGACCGCGCGCGGCGGCCTCTCGCGCAGCCGGACGGGATTGGCGCGATCGTTCTCGCCGGGCCGGGCGTGGGGGAATCCGTTCGCATGGAAGGACTTTCATTTCGTCGCGGGCGGGCTGAGTCGGCGACTGTTGCGGATCCAGTTCTATCCCGCGCTGTTCGGCTTCTCGCTGGGACACTCCGTAGTGTGGGGGAACGGGTCGATGGATGATGCCCTGGGCATTTATCAGGTGTTGGTTCTTCTGGCCGTGCTGTGGGACCTGTCGATTCTGGCGGCGCGGTTGATTCACGACGAAGTGAGAGGCCAGACGATTGCCGCTCTGGTGATGCTGCCGCATTCGGTGCGCTACGTCTTCTACTCGAAGCTGCTCGGCGCGGTGGCGGGCATGTATCCGGGACTGGTCTGTTTTCTTGTGGCGAACGTCATCGGTATCAAACACGTCGTCGATTTCTTCCGGGTCGATGGCCTGTCGGTCATTGCCTTACTGTTGCTCGTCCCACATTTCGCGGCCGTCTACGCGCTGTTCGTGCGCTGGGGAGCAGTCCCGTTGGCGATCGGCTCGATGATCGCGGTTTACTTCGCGATCGTGGCCCTCTTTCAAATCGTTCGACTCGATCACTTCTTCGCGTTGAACCTGATCACATTCGTCATGTTGTTGATCTGCGCGGCGTGCCATGTCGTGGTGCTGTGGCGCATCCCGTATGTGGCCTCACGCTGACATTCCAAGAACGAATTCTCGAAGGGAGCGACACGAGATCATGCTGCGGGGCGTGCTGGCACTGTTGGAGCGGTCGTTGCGGGTGGATGCCCGGTCGTGGCAGGCTCACCTGGCGCGGCTGGGGCTGATGGTGGCGATCTACATTTCACTCAGCTATGTCTTCGCGCGGGGATTCATGTTCGGCGCGCCGGGGCTGCGGTTCTTTCGGGCGATCGTCTGGCTGAACGTGACCTTCATGACGCTGCTCGGCGTCGGCTTCTTCTCGACGGCCATCAGCGAAGAGAAGGAGGAGGACACGCTCGGGCTGATGCAGATGGCGGGGATCAGTCCCTTGGGAATCCTGCTGGGCAAGATCGGCGGCCGATTGTCCCAGGCGCTGCTGCTGATCCTGGTCCAGTATCCGTTCACGCTGCTGTGCGTGACACTCGGCGGCGTCTCGACGGCTCAGGTGCAGTCGGCTTATGTCGGCCTGGTGTCGTACATGCTGCTGTTGGCCGGATTCGGTTTGCTCTGTTCGACGGTGGCTTCCCGCGGCCGAACGGCCAGCGCCCTGATGACGCTCGGCCTGCTGGCCCATCTGGCCGTGGCCTATCTGTCCGGCGCACTGCTGTTGTATCTGACCCGATACGGGTACGTTTCACTGAACTCCCACTGGGTCAGCCTGTCGGAATGGATCTCGGACTCCTGCGTCTATCTGCAAATCAACCTGATCATGGTTTCCAACTTTGGGGCGTCGCCGTGGAGCAGGCAGGCGGTCTCGAATCTGACGACGGGGGCCGTCTGTTTTGTCGCGTCGTGGGCGCTGTTTGGCGTCTGCACGCGCCACCCCGCAACCGAAGCGGTCTCGCGCGGCATGCTGACGCGCGGGCGAGGTCTGTTCCGCTGGTTCACCCCCGGACGACCGCAGGCCAATCCGTTCGCATGGAAGGACTTTCACTTCATCTCGGGGGGCGTCGGCATGGTGCTGGGCCGCATCGTGTTCTACGGCAGTTTGTTTGTGGTGTCGTGGCTGCTGACGGAGTTGTGGCGTGGTGGTGGACCGTTGTCTTGGAGATCGGTGTTGGGGTTGTATCTGGTGCTGACACTGTTCCTGGTGACGTTTGAAGCGGCGCTGGTGGCGTCGCGCGTGCTGCACGACGAGGTACGCGGGCAGACGCTCGCCGCGCTCGTGATGCTGCCCGAGTCGGTGCCGTTCGTGATCTATTCCAAGTTTTTCGGCGCCCTGCTCGCCCTGCTGCCCGGCCCGCTGTTTCTGATTGCCGCCGGCACATTGAGCGAAAGCGGCCGACACAACGTGAACGACTTTTTCGACCGGGCTGCCGGCTGGTTCTTCCTCGCCCAGTTCCTGCTGGTCCCGCACCTGGCTGCGCCGCTGGCCCTGATGCTGCGCTGGGGAGCGATGCCGCTGGCGATTGGCGGAGGCATCGCGTCGCTGTTCGGCTGGATCACATTCTTTCAAGCCACCCGCGTCGGACCGGACGACGGAGTCGTGTGGTTCGCCACGTTGTTCACGCTGGCCGTCTGCACCGCCTGCCATTTCGTGGTCATTCATCGAGTGACGCGACTCGCCGAACGATGAGGGTGGCTTCGGCGTCTTGCCCTCGCGTGTCGGCATCACTTACGATGGCCTTGGAATCAGTCGTTCCTAGATTTTCGGGGAGGCCCCATGTCAGCAGTCGCAGTGAAAGCTCATTTTGACGGCCAGCACATTCAACTCGATCAACCGTTTGAACTGCCGGTCAACGTGCCGCTCACCGTCCTCGTACCCGATTTGACGGCCCTCCACGCCGATCATGAGGAGTGGCTGGCATTCTCGGCGGCGGGCTTGGCCGCCGCTTACGGCGACGATGAGCCGGAGTACACGATTGAGGACGCACGACCTTGAACGTTTCCGTCTGCGAGGGCGATGTCGTTCTCGCCAAGTTCGATCAATCCGTCACCCCGACGAAGCTCCGTCCGGCGGTCGCTCTCCGTCAGTTCGCACTGTTCGGTGACTGGCTGTTGTGCGCAATCAGCACGCAACTTCACCAGCAGGTCGTCGGCTTCGATGAGTTGCTCTGTCCAAGCGATGCCGATTTTACCACCTCGGGCGTGAAGGCGACTTCTCTGATCCGGCTCGGTTATCTGGCGATGCGCGGCCCTGCGGCCATCGTCGCCGTCATTGGTTCCATTTCCACTCAAAGACATCGACAGATGCTGCAACGCCTCAGCGATCATCTCCGTCCGTGAAGCCGACCCCAATGGACTCCCTGCAACGCTTTCTCGATCCGCAGACGCTGGGCAAGCTGAAGGGCCTCGAACTGAAGGCCCGGATGATTGTCGAGGGTTATGTCTCGGGTCTGCACAAGTCGCCCTATCACGGGTTCTCGGTCGAGTTCGCCGAGCATCGCGAGTACGTCCCCGGCGACGATCTGCGCTACGTCGATTGGAAGGTCTTCGGCAAGAGCGACCGCATCTACCTGAAGCAGTACGACGAGGAAACCAACTTCACCTGCCAGTTGCTCGTCGATACCAGCGAGTCGATGGCGTACCGGTCTCCGCAGGCGGCGTTCTCGAAACTGGACTATGCCCAGCACGTCGCCGCCGCGCTGGCCTACCTGATCGTTCACCAGCAGGATGCCGTGGGACTGTGTACGTTCGACAAGGCGGTCGGCCACGTCCTGCGCCCCGGCAGCACGCCCGCGCACCTGAGGCAGCTTTGCGAACTGCTGGAGCAGAGTCCGGCCGGGGGTGAGACCTCCATCGGTCCGATCCTGCACGACTTGGCCGAGCGGCTCAAGCGGCGCGGACTGGTCGTCATTCTGAGCGACCTGTTCGACGATCCCGAATCGCTGCTCATGGGCCTGAAACACTTCCGGCACCGCCGCCACGATGTCGTGTTGATGCACGTGATCGATCCCGCCGAGCAGGACTTCCCGTTCATCGACCCCACGCTGTTCAAGGGGCTCGAAGGTTTGGGCGACCAGCTCACCGAACCCCGTTCGCTCAAGGCGGCCTATCAGCGCGAGTTCAACGACTTCCTCAAGTCCGTTCGCGGCGGCGCGCGCGACCTGCGCATGGACTACGTGCTGCTGAGAACCGATCAGCCGCTCGAAGTCGCGCTGCACGAGTTCCTCTCCCGCCGGATGCACAAGGCGGGACGCAGGTGACCGCGACGGACAACCGCCGCGTGACTTCGTTCCAAACGCCACGCATAATGAGACGCGATCCCGCCTGACCGATCCACACGAACGGACAGTCCCCCTTCCCGGACAACCGACCATGACCACCGCGACACAAGCTTCCATTCCCCTGCGGCAGCGGCTGGTTTTCGACGCCATCTCTTGGCGCGAGTACGAGCAGATCGGCCGCGTGTTTCAGGACCGCCCGCTACGGATCACCTACGATCGGGGAAGGCTCGAAATCATGACGACATCGCCGAAACACGAAGGCTGGAAGCACCTGATTCGAAAACTGATCGATGTACTGGTTGAAGAGATGGGGATTGAGATCGCCGGATTTGGGTCAATGACGTTCAAGAGGCACCTCGCCAAGCGAGGACTGGAGCCGGACGAGTGCTACTGGGTTCAGAACGAACCCTCCGTCCGGCGTAAAACGGAGTTCACGCTGGACGATGTGCCGCCTCCCGACCTCGTGCTGGAGGTCGAGATCAGCCGCAGCCTGCTCAACCGGATGGGCATCTACGCGGCGCTCGGCTTCCCCGAAATCTGGCGCTGCAACAGCCGGAAGTTGAAGGTCTGCCAACTGGTCGATGGCAAATACTCCGAGTCCGACACGAGCCGCGCGTTTCCGTTCCTGCGTCCCGCCAAATTGATCGCGTTTCTGAACGAGCACCCGACACTCGGCGAAACTGCGCTGGTCCGCGAGTTTCGCGAGTGGGTCCGCCGGCAGATCACGCTCGGCTGGCCCGCGTGACGACCGCGGCTGGGTCATCGGCCAGACCGGTCGCTGGTGGCGAGGGCCTCCCGCCTCCGCCCCGACGCGAGATGCGTCAGCCACGACCGGTTATTCGGCTGCGACCCGTTCCAGCGTCGCGCCGAGATACTTTCCGCCGACTTCGTCGTCATCGACGATCAGTGTGAGTCGGTTGTCCGACTTCACGTGCCAGATGAGGTCATGGAAGTTGGTATCGCGGTGTTCGACAAGTTCCAGACGTTTGCCGATCCGCGCGAAGCGGCCCGAGGAGACGCTTAAGTTCGGATGACCGGTCAGGAGCAGCGTGCCATCGTCGGCCTGCTTGAACTCGACCTCATAGGCGTCGCGTTCCGAGACCGTGAGCTTCCAGCGGCCGACCAGCTTCGCCGCCGCCTCCCGGTCATTGGCCACAAGCCGCTCGGCACGCTTCAGCAGTCGCTCGACGAACTCGATGGTGAGCGGCGACCTCACCTGCGGAACGCCGTCTCCCTTGGCCAGCCGTCTGGCGATCACCGCGATCTGTCGCAAACGGTCCAGTTTCGGAGTCAGCGGGTCGAGTTCCTGCGCCTGCTTCGCCGCGACCTCGGCTTCGGCGAAGCGTTGTTTCGCAAAGTGTTCTCCGAATTCCCTGACGAGCTTCACCACCGCCAGATTGGAATGTTCGGGCAACACGGACACACCCGTTCGCTGTGCGGCAACGGTGGCCACATCGCGCCGTTCGAGTTGCTCGGCCGTGTACTTCAGTTCGACCTCGGTCACCTCGCCGTCGTCCACGAACACGACCAGGTCCTTGTTGAGGTATCCGCGCCGCTCGTGCCAGACGGTGAAATGATGCACGCCCGACGGGAGGCCGCGAATCTCGAAGCGCCCGTCGGCGTCCGTGATCGCGGCGAAAGGATGATCCAGCGCGAGCAGGTAGCCCTTCATCCAGTGTTGAATGCCAGAGACGAATTGATTGGGGAGCGACTCCGATTGCGTGTAGGGCGATTTGATCAATAGTTCGCCCCGAGCAGTCACCGGCTGGTTTTGCGGAATCCCGCGCACCGGTTGGTTGTGAAAGTTGACGGCTTCGTTCATCGAGTTCACCAACTTCAACGGTTGACCCGTGCGGATGAAACTGAAGTGCGGCGTGAAGCGATGTTTGACCGCCTCGATCACGACCGGTTCGCCCGGCGGCGGAGTGGGAGTCCAGTCTTTCGGAGCCTTCTTCAAATAGACGGCCACGTACGCGAGACCGCCCTCCTTGCTGATGACGAGCGTGTCATCGGGAAATTCGCCGTTGGTCCCCTCGATCGCGGTTGCCGGTGGTTGAATCGTCTCACCGTTCGCATTGCGGCGAGGCATGGCTCCTCGAAAGAAGGGGCCTTTGATCGGCGGCACCTTCGGGATCGGCCCGTCGATCATCACGCGGCCCCGGACGGACAACACCACCTCGTGACTGGTTTGGCCGGGCTTGGGCTCCGGACGCGGCTTCCACGTGGGCGAGTAGAGCAGATCGCCCACTCCCGGCGCTTCGTCGCTCCGAAGAATTCTCGCTTCCGCGCGGCTGGCATCCAGGATGCGAATGACTTGGATTTGTGCGATCCCACCCGTCGGTTGGAAGCCCTCCAGCTTGGTCGACTTCGGATAGACACCGAACGTCATTCGCAGCGGCAGCCCGTCCCGCTCGCCCCGGTCGATGACGATCGTTCCCTTGGCCCGGTCCACTTCGATGATGCTGCCGCAGAACGGACTGGCCGTCTGTATCGCATCTCGATTTGCAGGAAGGGGACTCCTGCCCGTCCCGCCTTCGTTTTCCTTTGGCTGGTTCGTGAGTGGCCTCAATTCTTTCGGGAGACCCGTGGCCGGTCGCGGCGTGCGGTCGGGCGCCCCGCGCACAGTGGGGCCTCGTGAGAGCACCGCTCCGACGTAATCGGCTCCGTGCGAATGATCTTCCTCGATCAGCTTGAGCGTGCCGTCGGGTTGCAGCTTCCAAACGAAGTCGCGCACACCCTCGACGGGCGTCTCGACGAGTTCCAGGCGGTTCTTCGAGAACGTGAAGATCCCCTGAAGGTTGCCCCAGTCACCCACCTTCAGACGGCCATCGGCTTGCTGCGTGATCGCGAACTGGTACACAAAGCCGGCGGGCAGCGTGAGCGTCCAGTTGCCGACCATTTCCCCCGCCGTCTCGCGATCGTGTGCGGCGAGTCGTTCCCGCCGCGTCTGCTTCATGCCGGGACCGGCTTCCCCCGTCGCGGGCGAACCGTCGGCACGCAGCGCGGCGTGATCCCGTTCTTTTCCAGTCATCTGCACGACGAACGGTTCTTCGCTGACGATCTTCAGCGCGTGACGCCGCATGTCGCTGTTCGGCTTGGCCCGCCACACGTCCTGTCGCGCGGTGAACGATGTCGGCGGATACGGTTCGGGGAACGAGAGCGTGAATTCGCCTTCCTGCTTCGTGACCCCGTGCGCGCTCTGCCACCGACTTTCCGTGGGGAAGCCATGCACGTCCCAGAAGGGACCGGCGGGGTTCCCTTTTTCGTCCAGCAGCCGTCCCGCGCGGGTCTTCACGGCGACGAGTTCCAAGGGCGGCAATTCGGCACCGTCCACATTGTCGGGCACGAGGTAGTGCATTCCCGACGACGCGCGGGCATGTCCGTGTTCAAAGGCGTGGACGGTTGCAAAGCCCTCGACGGCACCGTTGAGCCAGTACTCCAGCGCCCCCGGTCGGACATATCCTTCAAACCGCCCGGCCTCATCCGTGCGCACGTATTTGATCCGCTGTGTTCGGAAGTGTGCGTCCAGAAAACTCGTGAGGTTGACCGACCGGCCCGCCACCGGTTCGTGCGAACCTCGTTTGCGAACGACACCTCGCACGAAAACCCCCTTGTGAACGGGAATCTTCAACGAGACGGTCTTGCCAGCCGTCAGCCGCACGTTGTGCAGCAGATCCACGTTGTACGGCGAGTCCTGCGACAACGGGTCGATCAACTCCACAAAACCCGCTGCGATCATTGGGATCGAGAACCGACCGCTCGCATCCAGAACGACATCGGCCCGACCTTCCACGTGCGGGTACGCATCGCGATCGTCAGGCGGGCCTCGGCGATCCACTGCTTCCAACCGCTTGCGAGCGACGTTCGGCAGCGAGGTTTTGAACGACAACTTGAAGCCTTCCAGTTTGAAACCCGCTGCCTGCACTTGCGGGTCCACGCTCACGACGCCCTCCAGCCGTCCGACGGGACTCAACCGGAACACGTATCCGTCCTGCCGGCCGTCGTCGAGACTGTCGAGTGAAATCGTCTGTCGTCCGAAGTTCTCGGTCTCCACCTCCACCGCGCGGATCTTGTCGGCGGGAACACCCGGCAGCGACACCGCTCCCTCGGCATCGGTGGCTCCCTCGAAGAACTGTTTGAATTCGACCGGCGGAACCTCGAAGTGACTCGGCTCCATCATCATGGCGAGGATTTCGTTCACGGGTTGTCCGGTCTTCTTGGCGTACCACTCCGCCAGCTTCTGCCTGTCGAACGGCGACTGATACGTGCGCATCAGCTTGAGCGTGACCTTCGCCCCCGCGACCGGCTTCTTCGCCGGATCAATCACGCGCACCGAACCGGCTTTCGCATTGAGCCGGATCACAAACCGATCGGGACTGTCCTCGGGGACCGTCTCATCCGGCAACCCCTCGGCATTCGGAGGAGCACCCCGCGCCGTCACGGGGCGAACGCCGATCCCTTTCCCCACCGCCGTCGCCCACACGGTCGCACGAGCGTCCTGCTTGGGTACCGTCACGCGAAACACCCCGCCCGCATCGGCCCTCGTCGTCTGCACCCGTTTCGGCGGAGCCTCACTCGGACGCTCCTCCGAGACAAACACAGAAAGCTCGGCCCCCTCCACCGGCTTCCCTTCCGTGTCGATCACTCGACCAACAACTTCTTTCCCGACAGGGGTCTGTTGTGCGATCAGGGTCGCCTGACCCCGCCGGGCGTCCCACCGCACGTCTCCTTCTTCGGGCTTCGCGGCCCCGTCCGCCTTTCCTTCGGCGCGTTCTTCGGGACGACCGGACAGGAACATCAGGGCGAAGCTGGTGGCAATCAGTTCGTTCTCAGCAGGGCTCGGCCCCCTCCAGAGCCCGTCGTGGCGCTGGTGGTCGATCAGCCGCTTCGTCACGACGCTCTTCCAATCAACGTCGCCAAACCGAACCGTATCCGTGAGATGCCCGGCGCGCTCGAGGCAGTGGAAGGAATAGAGTGGCCACGAGGAAGAGGCCAAGGGAATCGCCTTCGCAATGAATTCGTGCGGTTTGCGCATGGCCGCCTCCCGCGCGGCGGCTTGATCGTCCTTGGGGAGGTGGCGATGAGCCGTCGCCAAACTCGCGATTCCGGCGAGCGTCATCGAGAACGACTGGTGTTCCCCATCCACCGTGTAACCCCAGCCGCCATTTTCCCGCTGCGACTTCAGCCAATAACTGGCGACTCGCTGCCATGTCTCCGGACTCACTTCAAAGTTCGCCCGTTTTGCGGCGTCCAGCCCCATCACCGCGAAGCGGCTGTTGGAACCGTCGGCTCCGAACTGGAGTTCCGTCTCACCATAGCTCCACCCCCCCATCGGGACACCCGCCTTCACCTGAGCCTTCTCAATCCATGCGACGTTGCGACGGATGAGTTCGGCGTCCTGTTTGGGTGTGGCGGTGCTCAGCGCCATCGTCTGGAGAGCGACAACATACGTTTTCTTCGATTCGACAGATCGCAGCGCCGGCAAAACTTTCTGAATGACGGCGTCGTCTACCTTCACACCCGCCTGCAACAACGCGACCGTCGCCAGTGCCGTCACCCCTCCAGTCATGGATTCCATTTCCTGCCACGTCCCGTCCTCGCGCTGCTGCGCCTTGAGGAACCCGATTCCCCGTTCGATCGCCTTCCGCTCGACACTGTCCGCGGCTTGTTCGGTGTCCGGCTGCTGATTCCGCTGTTCTTCCGCTGGCGGGTTCCCCTGTGCCTCGTCGCTCTGGTCCGCGCTCGTCACGGGACGCGGGTCCGCGGCGCGGGCCTGTTCATTCCACAGCGACGCCGCCGACCACCAGAGTGCGACGGGAACCGACAGGGCGATCAGACCGGCGAGCCAGACGCGCGAGGCACGCTCTTGCGGACTGATCGTCAGCAGGTGGCGGATGCGGCTCAGCAGGAAGCCACGGGGTCCGACGACGGGAAGTGCCAGTGCGGGTCGTGCGGCAGGCAGGCTCAGTCGGCCGACATACTCCAGCGTTTCGGCGTAGCGCAGTCGGTTCTGCGTGGCGTCCACGGCGAGTTCGTCGCAGCAGAGTTCCCGTTCAATCCGCAGGCGGCGCGAGAGCCACCAGACCGCCGGATGATAAAAGAGCAGCGTCTCGACCAGCCGCTGAATGAGGTTCACCCACAAATCGCCCCGCCGGATGTGAGCCAGTTCGTGCGCGAGGACCGCTTCGATCATGTCGGGCGGCAATTCGGTGACCCACGCGACGGGCAGCAGGATCATCGGCCGCAGAAACCCGACCGCGATCGCCTCCGTCACGCCCTGGCTCAGATGAATCAACGGCCGCGTCACGCGCAGGGCTTGGGCGAGGTGCCGCACCCGCTCCACCAGCCACTCGGGAACCGGCTCGACTTGCCGACGCAGCCGCCGAACGCCGATCCAGCCGAGCAGGAGTCTCATGCTGAGCGCGGCCACTCCCAGCAACCAGCCGCTCACGATCCACGGCTGAACCCGCAACCAACCCGAACGTGCGGAAGCCGCGACGGGCAAGACTGGTGCGACGGCGACATCGGGCGACATCGGCATCGAGTCCGTCTCCAGTTGAGCCTCACCATCGGCCAGTCCCTCGGTGGTGAGGGCCGTCGATGGCAGGGGATCGAACAAGTACGTGGCCGGGTCTTCGTCGACCGCCCCGATCGCAGTCGATGGCGGTGCATTCACCTCGGTCGCCGGCCGAACCACGCTGAACGTGACGACCGGGCAAGCCACCATCGCCACGAGCGCGATCAGCCCGAAGGCGTATCGTGTCGAGGGACGCCGCACTCGCCCCAGCCACAGCGTCAGGGCCAGCAGCACCGCGACGGCGGCTCCCTGCCAGACGAAATGAACCAACGCCCAAGCCAACCGCCAAGTCACCTGTTCCGGCAGAACCAACGGTTGCAGAGAAGCGAGCAGAGCGTTCATGAGGCTCCCTTCGACGGTTGGAGGACGGCCACTTCGGTCCGTCCAGGTTTCGTGCGGCAGGTTTGTCACCTGCCCGTTAAAGAATGCGGGGCGACGGAACAGGAACGGGCAGGAGTGCCCCTCTTCCGTTCATTATTCCGGCTGCTGTTTGTACTGATCGATCAAGCGGCGGATCTCATCGAGTTCATCCGGCGAGGGCTTCGACTGTTCGAGCAACCGCGCCACGAGGGCCGTCGTCGAACCGTCGAACACGCGGTCCAGCAGATGCCCGAGCATCTTCCCCTCGGTCTGACCGGGCTTGAGTTTCGCGGTGTAACGAAACGCCCGGCCCTCGGGTTTGCGGGTGACCAGCTTCTTGTCGGCCATCACGGTCAGCAGGCTCATCACGGACGTGTACGCCCGCTCCTGCGGCACCAACTCCAACACTTCCCTCACCGTCGAAGGCCCGCGCTCCCACAAAATCCGCAGAATTTCCAGCTCCCCCGCCGTCGGATGCGGCTGCTTCGGTCGAGCCATCTGTCATCTCCCCCTCAAATCCTCGCGTTCCAACCGACCGTGGCGTTCCCACGGGGAGCCAGTCTACTGGATAAGCCGTAGTTGTCAACTGGTAAACCAGTAGATAAACCGCCGGCCCCGCGCTAAGACGCGCCGAGGGATCGTTGCCGAAGACCGACACACGGGGAGAAACCGCCCACGGCCCCCTCGGACCACACACCCGGGTGCAGTCGTCAATTGGTGGTCCTCTTCCGGTCCCCTCGCCCCCGTCTTCGGGGGAGAGGGTTAGGGTGAGGGGGCCAGGCGGTCGAGAGATGTTGGAATTGGTGAACCCCACGGGAATCGGTCGTCGTGAGTCCAGCGGTCACTCTGCCTGAAGCGAATCCCCCCTCACCCTAGCCCTCTCCCCCCGAAGACGGGCGGGAGAGGGGATAAAACAGCGACCACCAATTACCGACGGCACCCCACACACCCCATGACGACACCTTCCCATTGCATGAGGACGTTGTCTCCGGCAGGATGCTGGCCCGCGTTCCATTAATCCCGCGATATTCCATCCGATCGGCCGCGTCATGGATCTTCCCGAGTCCCTGATTCAACAACTGGCTCAGCGTCGGATCGTGCCGTTCGTCGGTTCGGGCGTCAGCCTGGCGGTGAAGCGCGGTCTGTTTCCGACATGGAGGGAGTTGCTCGGCACACTGGCCGACCGGCTCGACGGCGAGGCGAAGCCGAAGCAGGCGGCCATCGTCAGATCCCACGCTGAGCTGGACGAATTCAACGAGGCCGCCGACAAGGCCCTGCGATATCTGGGTGAGTCCCACTTCCGCGAGGTCATGCAGTCCCGGTTCGCCGTAGACCAACCCGCCGACGCCGACCTCACGCTCCCCACGGCGCTGTGGTCGCTGCGGCCGAAGCTGATCGTCACCACAAACTATGATCGAGTACTCCAGTGGTCTAACCCGTTGGCACAGGTGGCGACCAATGCTCAGCGGGACAAGCTCGCCAAATTATTTTCCGCTTCCGAACCGGACCCGCCGCCGTCCGTGTGGCACCTGCACGGACAGATCGACGATCTCGACAGCCTGATCCTGGCACCGCAGCAGTATGACCAACTCTATCGCGATGCCGCCGACAGCAAACATCCCCTCGCCGCCGCGCGACTGCAACTAGGGACGCTGATCGGCAACCATCCGCTGCTGTTCATCGGCTTCGGCTTGCAGGACGAGTACGTGATGGACGCCCTGGCCACGGTGCTGGAGATCTTCCCTGGCAGCCTGCGGAACAGCTACGCGCTGCTCAAGGAGGGCGACGATCGCGCGCGAAAACTGTGGGACCAGCACAACATTCACGTGATCGAGTGCGCCAACCACGGCCAGCCGCTGGTCGAGTTGGTGGCCGAGATGGCTCGACAGACGAACGCCGCGCCAGCCGATTCCCGGGCCGCCGCCGCTGGCCCGCGAGTGATCCCGCCCGCCTACATCCGGTGGCTGACCGAACAGTGTGCCGACATCACGCCGTTCGGCATGGCACCGACGCAGGGACAATCGGTCTACCTGCAACAGGTCTACGTCCCGCCGCTGACCAGCCGTCGCGTCCACGGCGAGCTCGTTGCGGAAATGCTGACGCAGGCCAACGCCAGAGGTAAGAAACCCAAACCGGCACAGTCCACTCAACCGATCCGAGCCGAATTGGAGGAGACCGAGGCCAAGCCGCGACTGCTGCTCAAGCTGTTGGGCGAGCGGTCGCTGTACGTGTCGGGAGATCCGGGAACGGGCAAGAGCACGTTTTGTCGTTGGGTGGCGTGGCTGGCGGCCACAGGCGAAGTCCCTTCGTTTGAGGTCGCCGCCCCCGACGAGTTCCAGGAGCAACTCCCCGACTCTCTGCGGGGCCGGTTGCCGGTACTCGTGCGGCTGCGAGAGTTTCGCGAGTTCCTGCCGGCGCAGCCCGGCCGCCGTTCACTGACCGTGCTCCAGTTTCAAAAGGCGTTGCAGGACTGGTTGGATCAGGCGCGGCCGGGCGGGCTGTGCTGGAGCGATGTCGAACCCCATCTGAAGCACGGCTCGTTATTGCTCATTCTGGATGGCGCCGATGAATTGCCGCTGACCGAGGGGGACGGCGTGGCCGCCTGGTCGCCGCGCGAGTCGCTGCTCGCCGGGGTGATCGCGGTCGCCGCCGAGTGGCTGAAGCGAGGGAATCGCTGCCTGCTCACCAGTCGGCCGTATGGACTGACCCCCGATCAGGTCCAACAACTGGAGCGTGTCTGGCTGGCAGAGGCCCGGCTCGACCCGCTCCCCGAGCCGCTGCAAGACCTGCTGGCCGCGCGGTGGTTTGTCGCGTTGCCGAAGTCGTCGGCTGACGGGCGGGAGATTGCCGCCGCGATGTTGGCTCAGGTGCGGGGACTGGCTGGCGATGTGGCCGTCCTCGCCACGAATCCGCTGCTGCTGACGGCGATCTGCATCATCTATGGCGAGGGAAAGGAACTGCCGCGGGACAAGCACAATTTGTATGACCGGATCGTCAACACGGCGCTGCACAGCCGATACCTGCGCGGGCCGAACGTGATTGCTCCGGTACGCGCCCGGCTGGCGGCGGTCGCGCTGGGGATGCACACCGGCCAGCCGCATCAGCCGTCGCGGCAGTCCCCCGTGGCCGAGGTCACCTACGAGGAACTCGATCAAATCCTGGGGGTCTACATCGGGGCGACGCCGGAGACCGAATCGGGCTTCCGGCGTCCGGTCGATGCGCGGGAGGACTTGCTGACGCACAGCGGGTTGCTGTCGCAGCGGGAGACGGATCGGGCCAGTTTCTACCACCTGTCGTTTCAGGAATTCCTCGCGGCCGAGCGACTGGTGCTGCTGAACCCGAATGAGGAGAAGTTGCGGGACGTGTTTCGCAAGCGAGCAGCCCAATCCGGCTGGCGACCGACCCTGTCGTTCCTGTTCGGCAGCCGAGTCGCTCAACCAGGCTGGGTGGCAGGTGTCGACCTGCTGAAACAACTGCTGGAAATGATCGATGTGAACCACGTCGCTGAATCACTCGGCCTGGCGCTGTCGGCGGTCGATGCGTTCGACATCCTGCTGAGCCGCGACTTGAAACTGCAGGAGCCGCTGCTGGCCCGAGCCCGCGAAATCTGCCTCGCCGCCATCGCGCAGGAGATCGAGCCGAAATCGCGGGCCGAGTTGGCTCGGCTGCTCGGCCGCATCGGCGATCCACGGGTGGCGGATGACGTGCGCGATCCGACCGCCTTCGTTGAGGTGGCGGCGGGGACGTATCGGGTCGGTGACCAAACGCTGGCGGAGGAATATAAGACAAAATACTCATGGGATAACAGAGCCTTGCCTGACGAGACGATTCGGTTCGAGCAGCCGTTCCAATTGTCAAAGTATCCCGTGACCAATGGCCAGTTCCAGCGCTTCGTGGAGGCGGGGGGCTATGACGACTTGTTGCTGTGGCAGGCCGACGGCTGGAAGTGGCGATCCGAAAACAACATTGCCGAGCCCAGACTGTGGCGGGACTCGAAGTGGAACGGCATGACGCAGCCGGTGGTCGGCGTGTCATGGTGGGAGGCGGACGCCTTTTGCCGTTGGGCGGGCTGCCGGCTGCCGACCGAGCGGGAGTGGGAAGCCGCCGCACGCGGGCCGGATGGCCGGGCCTATCCGTGGGAGGGTGAGTGGGACGACGGCATCTGCAACTCGTACGAAGCGGGTTTGGAGATGACGACACCCGTCGGGATCTTTCCGCGTTCGACCGCCACCTGCGGCGCAGAGGACATGGCGGGTAATGTCTGGGAGTGGTGCGATGATTGGTTTGATCTGAAGCAGCAAGTTCGTGTGCTGCGTGGGGGCTCCTGGAGCAGCTATGCCGGGGGCACCCGCTCGGCCATCCGCGGCAGGAACTCGCCCGACGACCGTAGCGACGGCATCGGGTTTCGGGTGGTTGTTTGCGTCAGGACTTCTTAATTTCCCCTGGTCTGCTTTTCCCTTTGTCCCCTTTACTCTTTTCTTCTGCTTTCCGTCTCCGCCGCGCAGCGGCGCGCGATCAGGGGTCAGGTGTTCTGATTTCTGTTTTGGCGGTACGAATGGACACCAACCTTGGATCGCTCGACGGACCGGCGAATGGTGTCGCGGGTGAATCGCGGGGCCAAAACAGAAATCAGAACACCTGACCCCGGATCCCAAAAATGGGCGCGTTATTTGGGGTTCGCTGGTAATCCTGTGGCGAATCGAGAACCCTGTTGGCGGAAAACCGTTTCCGTCGGACGCTCCTTCGCCCAGGGAATTCGCCGTGTTACTTTCGGAATGGCTCAATATCGTCCTGACGACTGCCCTGGTCTCGATGATTGTGGTCGCAGTGTTCCTGCGCAAGCGGATCTTCCCACGCAATGAGTCGTCGGAGCAAACGCCGTTGCTCCCCATGATCGAGTCACATTTCCAACGCACATCGATTGCCAGCCTGACGGTTTCTGAGCGGCAGTTCCCCTACCGAGTTCGACCCGACCTGCACAAATCTCTCGACCGGTTGTTGGAATCAGGGACAAAGACCATTCACTTCTGCGGTGTTCGCAAGGAGTACGAACACATGGGATTGTCGATGTCCGATTGTCTCGCGCCAGGCCCACATGATACGGCTCGCTTCACCCCGCCAATCTATGAGGAGATCGATATCGGCGAAGAGACGCCCGTTCGATGCCTGCGCGTCGGCCTGTGGTTCCTGGAACGCGATGGCCAACGCTTCCTGGTGATGCTTTCTCCCGTCGGAAGCTACGGCAGAATCACGGGCATCAAGTTCGAGATCGCCGTTCCCAATTCACCGGCCGGTACGAGCCTCATTAATTCGTTCTTCAAGCACCTGGAGGAAGCGGTCCTGCGAGCGGACAGTTATCGCGGCAAGATCCTGTCGCTCGAAGAAGCGGAACACTCGTATTCGGGGGAATCGTCGGGGATCACCGTTCACAAGCTGAATGCGGTGTCTCGGGAGCAGGTCATTCTGCCTCGCACCACGCTCGATTTGCTCGACCGCAACGTCATCGAGTTCTCCCGGCAGCGCGATCGCCTGCGGAACCTGGGGCAGGCCACGAAGAAGGGACTCTTGTTTTACGGGCCGCCCGGCACGGGCAAGACCCACACGATTCATTACCTCACGCGGGCACTGCCCGGTCATACGACGCTGATCGTCACGGCCGAACAGGTGGGGTTGCTCGGAGAGTACATGACTCTGGCGAGACTGCTGCAACCGAGCATCGTCGTGATCGAAGACGTCGATCTGATTGCTCGCGACCGGTCGTCGATGCAGAGTACGTGCGAAGAGGTGTTGCTCAACAAGCTGCTGAATGAGATGGACGGCCTGAAGGAATCGGCCGACATCTTGTTCATCCTCACTACCAATCGGCCGGAGGCGTTGGAAGCGGCCCTTGCCTCCAGACCCGGCCGAGTCGATCAGGCGATCGAGTTTCCGCTGCCGGACGAGGAAGGCCGGGCGAAGCTGGTGCGGCTGTACTCGCAGGGAGTCTCGCTGAACGAGGATCTGATCGAGATCATCGTTCGCAAGACCGACCGGGTGAGTGCGTCCTTCATCAAGGAACTGATGCGCCGCATCACGCAGTACAGCCTCGAACGCAACGGCGACGGAGAACTCCAGCTTGCCGATGTCGAAAACGCCCTGGACGAAATGCTCTTCCGGGGCGGGACGCTCAACCTGAAATTGCTGGGCGCGGCTCGAACGGAGTAGCCTATCCGGCGGTTTCGTTCTGGCCGGGAACTTTTATGCGACGGGCCTCGTCCAACGAGCCGTCGCCGGTTTGGATCGTCCTCTCGCCCGAGTTGGAGAACTGCCATGAAACGCTTGCTCGCCTTGACGTTGGGGTTGTTGGTCGGGTTGACGAATGCCGTGGTCTCGGCACCGGTTGCCTGGGCTCAGGGGGTGCTGATCATCACCAACCATCCCGGGCCGCTCCCCCGGCCGATCCATCACCATCATTATGTGAAGATCCCGACGCCTCCTGTGGTGATCCCGACGCCGGTCTCGTCGTACAAGATCAAGGAATTGGCTGTGCAGGCACGGATCACCGACCAGGTGGCTCGCGTGCAGGTGTCGCAGTCGTTCGTGAATACCGGCAGCCGGCAGATGGAAGTGCAGTTTCTCTTCCCGCTGCCGTATGACGGCGCGATCGACAAGCTGACGCTGCTGGTCGATGGCAAGGAGTTTCCCGGCAAGCTGATGGCGGCCAAGGAAGCCCGCGCGGTGTACGAGGCGATCGTCCGGTCGAACAAGGACCCGGCGCTGCTCGAATGGATGGGAATGGGCCTGTTCCAGACGAGCGTCTTCCCCGTGCCGCCCGGAGCCGAGCGCAAGGTTGTGATGAACTACAACCAACTGCTGCGGAAGGAGCGCGGGCTGACCGACTTCATGTTCCCGCTGAGTACCGCCAAGTACACGTCGCACGCGGTCGAAAAGGTCGACTTCCAGATCGCGATCGAGTCGGGCATCGACATTAAGAACGTGTATTCGCCCACACACACGGTCGATATCAAACGTTCCGACGCCAAGCACGCGGTCGTGACGTACACGCGAACGAATGAAGTCCCCACCGGCGACTTCCGGCTGATGTTTGATGTGGACAAGGGGGCGGTCGGCGCGAGCGTCATCAGCTACAAACCGAAAGAGGGTGAGGACGGCTACTTCCTGCTTCTCGCCAGTCCGCAGGTGAAGGCTCCCGACGCGGAGCGGCCCAAGAAGACGGTCATCTTCGTCGTGGACCGCTCGGGCAGCATGAGCGGCAAGAAGTTTGAACAGGCGCGCGCGGCGCTCAAGTTCGTGCTGAACAACCTGCGTGAAGGGGATCTCTTCAACATCGTCGCCTATGACGGCAACGTCGAATCGTTCCGGCCCGAGTTGGAACGGTACAACGATGAGACGCGCAAGGCGGCGACCGGCTACATCGAGGGACTCTATCCCGGCGGCGGGACGAACATTCACGGAGCACTCACGTCGGCGCTGGGACAACTCAAGGACAACAGCCGTCCGAACTATGTCCTCTTCCTGACGGACGGCCTTCCCACAATCGGCGTCACCAACGAGGGCCAGATCGCCTCGGGTGCGAAGGAAGCGAACAAGGTCCGGGCGCGCATCCTCTCGTTCGGCGTTGGTTATGACGTGAACTCGCGGTTGCTCGACCGGATTTCGCGCGATGGTTTCGGGCTGTCGGAGTATGTCCGGCCCGACGAAGACATCGAAGCCCACGTCAGCACGGTCTACGGCAACATCAGCGCACCGGTGCTGACCGATGTCGCGGTGAACTTCGAACTGGACGGCCTGAGGCTGGAAGAGGGCCCGCCGGTGAACCGCATCTACCCGAAGGGGAACTTCGACCTGTTCGAGGGTCAGCAATTGGTCGTCGTTGGCCGCTATCGGAAGCCGGGCGCGGCGAAGGTGGTCATCAAGGGCCGCGTCGGTGCCAGCGAACAGAAGTTCGACTTCCCCGCCAACCTGATCGAAAAGAGTCACGACGAGAGTTACGCCTTTGTCGAAAAGCTGTGGGCCATGCGCCGCATTGGCGAGATCATCGACCAGCTCGATCTGAGCGGCCAGAACAACGAACTGGTGAAGGAACTGGTCGAGCTGTCGACCAAGCACGGCATCCTGACGCCGTACACGTCGTTCCTCGCGGATGAGACGATGCGCCCGCTGGCTAACGCGGAGGGGCTCAGGCGCACGCACGATAGCCTTCTCTCGCTGCACGAATCGTCGGGCGTCAGCGGCGTCGCGCAGCGAGCCGAGAAGGGGAGGTTCCAAGGCGCCCAGAATGCGGCTTCGGCTGCCAAGTCGCTCCCGGCTGGAGCGCCCTCTGCGAATGGAGGCGGAGGTTTAGCTTTCTCAGGCGGTCAGGTCGCGAACTCGTTCCGCGATGCGAAGACCGACAAAGAGGTGGCCGCCGACTCGGTCCGGCAGTACGGCAACCAGGCCGTCTACGCCCGCAAGAAGTCGGGCGCGACGGTCGCATCCGGACCTGCCGACAAGTCCGAACCGCAACTCGTGGTCACGCCCGAGACGGCCGAACTCGATCTCGAAAAGGACAAGGCCAACATCGAAGTGGTCGATCGCTTCACGGAACCGTACTTCGCCCTCATCAACGCCAACACGCTGGCCGAGAACCAAATCCTCAGCCAGCAACGGGTGGACGAACAGCTTCTCATCAAGCTGCGCGGGAAGAACTATCTGGTGCGATGAAAGTTCATCGCGTTGTGCGCGGTCTCCTGACCCCGCACATTCGACCGACCGCAGGTCTCCACGAACGGGAGGTTGCTCCCCCCACGAAGAGGAGACCTGCGGTCGGGCGTTTCGGCGGGGTCGGGAGACCCGCGCCGAACTGCGGTCGAGAGACTCGCGCCAAACGGCGAACCGCGCCGGACGGAAGTATCGGAAAGAATGGGGAAGGGTTTGTCATGAAACGACGTCTGCCGTTCACTCTCGCGATTGGCGTCTGCGTCGGGATTGCCTGTCTGGCGGCATCGTCAGATGACACAAACACGCTTCCCATTGCGAAGATCGCCGAGACGGGTGGCGTCGCGGTGACGAATGCCGGCAAGGGAACGACGCCCTCCATCGTTTTCGTCCGAACGCGTTCCGAAGCGCTGAGTGGCGGAAAGGTGATCGTTGCCGAGTTGGTGTTGGTCAATCCGCTCGACGTGCCGATCAGGTACTACGGCTACTCGATGGACTCGTGGCAAACCCGGCCGCCCGCGGGAGAGATTCATCCGTTTTGCTCTCGCCGCGTCAAGGAGGGGGAGGAGTGGAAGGACGCCGTCGTCGGCAAGTGCGGAACGGGTGCCGCAGACATGAAGGTGCCTCCAAAGAACGCCGGGCGATTCGAAGTCATGATTCAACTTCCGGGTGCGGTGACCCGAGTCGGTTTTGGATGCCTATGGACAACCGCCGACGGAAAGAAGGTGGAGCAGATTATTTGGTCCGACGACATCCAGCCGGAATGATCGTGCTCGACACCGACGGGGAGACCAAACGATGAAGTTGTCCTGGTTCGGAGTCATCGCGGTCGTGGCGTTGACCGCGGGAAGTTCGTCGGCTCTGACATGGCCGGCACCCGTGATGGGGGCGGAGCCGATGACTGAGGAACAGGCACAACGCTTGTTCGAGGAGGCTCGGCAGCTTCAGCGTGACGGGCATGGTCGCGAGGCGTTTCTGAAATACATGCAGGTGCCGGGGGGCGAGTCGGCCGCCATCGCTGTGGCTCGGACGGGAGCGAGTGTTCCCGAGTTTCTGGGTCTCTTGCGGAAGAACATCGGTTCGCTTCCCGCTGCGCAGGCGACGGTGGTGGAAGGCGAACTGCTGCTCGCGTTGAAAAACCGCGAGTCGGCCCTCGCCTGTTATCGCGAGGCGGCGACGCGGATCGAAAGGAAGCGCGGGGCTGAACGCGACCCGGAAATGTTGCCTCGCGAGGACTACTTCGTCGAGGTCGTGCAACCGGGCGGAGATGTCTCCTACGATCCCGGTCAGATTTTCTCACCGTTTACTCTCGGTCCCGGCAGCCATCGCGACAATCGTTTGATTCGCCGGTTCATCGCGTTTGAAGCGTGGGACGATGCCGGGCGCGAGTTCGCTCGCGTGTGGGAACTGCATCGTGAGGCATCGCGGCCGTTTGTCAGGGCCGTTCCGGTTTTGATCGAGCAGGACGTGGCGGCGATTCGGGCCAGTCCCGCCGACGCACTCCATGCCGAAAACGTGAACCCTCTCGGACCGCATCGATTTCGGTTGGAGAAGCGGCTCTTCCGGCCCTCGGGCTTCAACGGGCAGGGCCTTCAATTCGCGTTGGATTACGCCTTCTTCCTGCAACGGCGGAACGAACCAGCCGTCGCGCGCAGCGTGTTGCTCGAACCGTTGCTGGCCATCGACATGGACCGCGATCCCAACTCCCACTCGGAAGGAGAAAAGATTCCCGCAGACCAGCCATTGCCTGCTCCCGAACGTCCGGCCACCGGCGGGCGTTTCGGTTCGCGTTTCGGGCAGGCATCGGGGATCTCGCGCAAGGAGTTCATTCGACTGGTCTACGGCGACTTTCACACGCGCGGCCAAACGGCGGAGTTGGTGCAGGCGCTGAACGATCGCATCGAGGCGAAAGAGAATCGGGCTCGTCGTACGCTGGCTCGCATTCGCGGACATCAGGGCTTGCCGAACGAGGCGCTGGCGCTGGAGTTGGCCTTCATCGCGGCGGGCAACTTCGATCCGCTGACGACCGCCTTTCGGAAGGGCCTCGCACTGGATGAAGCTCGCAAGATCCCCGAGGCCACGGCGGAGTTCGAACGAGTTCTCTCGCTGCCCGTACCGGGTGATGCCATCGCGAATGTGCCCGATCCCGATGAAGTGACCTCGGAGGCAGGCCAGTATTACAGCCAGTCTGCAGCCGGCCCCATGTCTCGTTGGGGGCACGGGGCGGCCATGAAACAACTCCCGCCGATGGCGATCCAGCATCTCCAGCGGCTGTACGCGGCGCAGGGAGCGACGAACAAGTTGCTCAACCTCATGCTGCTTCAGGCCCAGTCGGAGCCGCGTCTGCTGACACGGGTCGAGTGGCTGGAGCAACTCGTACAGAAGTTCCGTGCTGCCCGGCAAGAGGAGCAAGTGACGGGTTGGATCAAACAGTGGTTGGACGAAGCGAAGGAACCGCATGCTGTCGCGGCGTTGGCTTGGGTCGCCGGCGATCGTGATCGGGCGGCTCGGGCGGTCGCGGCGCTGCCTCGTCGCAGTGGAGAAATCCATTCGTGGAAGGAACGGTTCCGGAAGGGGGAGGCCGACGAATTCAAGTTGCTGCTGACGTTGATCGTGAAGGCGAATCCCCAGGACGGACGGTCGCGGTTGGAACTGCTCGAACTCGAGGGGCGGCTGGACGGCGTGGAGGCGATGGAAAGCCTCGAACTGTTGTTTGCCAGTGATGCGGAACCGGCGTTTGCGTTTGGCAAGGGACAGCGAAATCGGACTCAGTTCTCCGGCTATTCCGATCTGGCCTATCGCCTGATGCGGCTGTACGAACGTCATGGCCAGCTCGACAAGTTGCGACAGCTCGGCCTGCGGATCGCGCGCGGGGAAAAGCCCTTCGATCCGCTCTCGCTGCAGCGGTACTCGAACGGTTCTGGTGACGAGAATCTGGCGGGGGGAAACGCCTGCCTGGCACTGGCGATTCAGTATGCGAACGACCGGCAGGATCAGACGGCTCTGGCGGAGGCCCTCCCGAATTCCCCTTGGCCGGCCGCTCGAAACCAGATCGCGCGACGCCTGGCCGGACCGTGGCAGCCTCAACCGGCGGCCAAACCGGTTCCCTGGGCCAACGTGCCGGCGGGAGTCTCGTTGATGGTGTCGCATGACAACGTGCTCTGTCTCGCTCATGACGACCAGTTCGTCTACTCGGGCCATCCGTGGGGAGTGGCCGTCTACACGCATGCCGGTCAGGCCGTGACTCAGATCGCGTTGGAAGAGGCGGCGCGGTCGATGGCCGTACAGGGAGGGGACGTCTGGGTCGGGACGCCGAAGGGATTGTTCCGGGTCACTCCGGGGGAATGGACGGTTGCTCATCAGTCGCTGCTCGCGGACATTGTCTCCAAGCAAACGGGCATCCCGTCGTACAAGAGCGGAGTGAACGCGCTGGCCGCCGACGGCGATTTGTTGTGGCTGGGCCTGTCCCGCAACGTCCAGGTTCTCAACACGAAAACGCTCGAATTGCGAGCCTTCTCGCCGGAGGAGTTGGAGTTCGAGCACCCGGGCGATGTGAGCCGCATCGTCATCGACGGACGATACGTATGGGCCGTCGGAGAGTTTGGAACGCGGCGTTGGGACCGGACGACCGATGAGTGGTCGGCCGTGGAGTCGGTCGGTCCGCGCGATCCAACGCGGCTCATCGCCCTTGTCGATGGGGTCCTGTTTGGTGACGTGTATTTTGATGACAGACTGCGACACCGGCTGTGCGTGATCGATCGTGAGACTCTGGCGGTCACGCCGATTCCGATCGTCGCGAAGCCGGATCGAGAACTGGTGAACCAGCCGTTTCAGTACCTCGGCAAGTCGAAGGGGCTCCTCGACCAGAAGGCTCGTCCGGAATGGGATGGCCGGCACATCTTCATCGCCGAGTCGACCACGTACTACCTCGATGAGAAGTCTCAACAACTCAAGCCGTTCCCCGAGTCGATCTTCGACAAGGTGCATGAACGGCTGTACGAGCGCGAAGGAAAGCGAACGTCGGCCGATCGCCGGTTGAAAGCTGTGTTGAGAATGCTCGACCAGCGCGAGGAGTTCATCGCCGGCATCGGCGCGCCCTGGGTCTACGACTGGAACGAGATCACTCTTCCCAACGGGACGCTCGTTTCCGGACACCGGCTGGGCCACACCCGCTACGAGTATCCGACCGAGGATCGCCCGACGTGGTCCGACTCGTTGCATGACCATGATGATGCGGATGGCGGATTGTTCTTCATCGCCAACGGCGAAAAGCAGGACGGTCGTTTGGAGCAACGGATTCTGGCTCGAGGCGCGTCCCCGCTGCGGGCAGATCGCGTGTACGGCATCGTCGTCGCCGGCGATCACGACTGGCTCTGCACCGATCGCGGGTTGGTGGTCCTCGATCGTGACGCGCGGGTGGTCGATCGGGTTTCGCGCTGGGAGGGCCTGTGTGCGAACCGCGTTCTCGGCGGTGCGACGTTGGACGGGAAGCACTACTTCGCGACGGCCTGGGATGATTCGAGCGGCGGGCTGGCGGTGTTTGATCCGCTCACTTCGACCTTCACATCATTGCACGAGACCGACGGCTTGAGCACCGACAAGCTGCGGTCGGTCGCCGTGAAGGACGGTCGTCTGATGCTGACGTTTGGCCCCGAATACCTGCGGCACTCGCGCGAGCATTCGTTCATGTGGCGTCAGTTCCCGCCGGCGACGTTCGATCCCCTGGCGAACTCGTTCACGTCCAGCGGACCACCGCTGTTGACGAAGAATGAGCCGCGTGACCGGGACTCGTTTGACTCGGACCCCTTCGATGCGGCTCCCGTTGCCAACGACCCATTTGCCCCCCAGAACCTCACTCCGCCGCGTTCGAACCCCACTCCCCAACGTTCCACCGGAAGGACGATGCCGTACTTGGGTGGGTCCGTCCTGCACCGGCAGACTCATCGTGGCAGGACGTTTGTGTGCGGGACTCGAGGCGTGGTGATTGTCGATGATCGGGTCGCTCGCAACGGCGGGTACCCCGAATTGGCGGTCCCTGGGCTGGGAGCCAAACTCATTCCGTCCGTGGCCTCACAGCAGTTGGCCGATGCCGTGTCTCGCAAGCCAACGGTGACGGATGCGAGAGAACTCAAGTTCGCATTGCAGGACGAGAACCCGCTCTACCGGGCCAACGCGATCGCGAAACTGCACGGAAAGCCAGACCTGTCCGCAGAGGTGTATGTGCCGCTCATCGCTCGTTCCCTGAGTGACCCCAATCGCCGACTCCGCTGCACGGCGCTGACGGTGCTGGTGCAGTTCCACGACAACGATCTCGTCGTTCCCCTGTTGAAGGAGCGACGGAAGGACACCGACCGTGGCATCCGATCCGTGGCCCTGCTCGAACTGACCAGACGCGGCATCGTTCCCGAGTTGCCGTTGCTCAGGGAGTTCTTTAGCCGGGAGAACCACGGCAACTTCCCGTTTGGTGCCGAATCGTCCGTCGGCGGGCGGGCGAGCTTCCACGAGATGCACGTCGCGCTGGCCCCGCACGCGACGAACGACATTTTCCAACTGCTGCTTCAGAATCCGCCCCACATTGACTCGTATGACCATCGGCGCGACGTGTTTCCTCAACTAGGGGAGTCGTTGTTGCGGCATCCCGACGCGGTTGCGAGTCTGCTGCGGGTGCGGGGCGACGAAGGCTCACATGACCCGCAGGTCGAGTTCGTTCGCCACGTGTTCGGCTTCGCGGGCCGGAAGCTGCTCCCCACGCTGCACGCCGCCCTGCAAAGCGAAGACCGCGTGATCCGTTCCAACGCGGCGCGCGGTTGCGGTGCGATCCAAGATCCGTTGTCGATCGAGCCGCTCATCAAAGCCCTCGACCTGGAGAGCGGACTCTCGCGGGCCTCCATCATCTGGGCGCTGGGTGAGCTCAAAGCCACCGCCGCGCTCCCGGCGATGGCCCGGATGTATGTGGACGCCCGCAACGATGAGCAACGCCGCGGCGGGGGCTCCGGCGCGGGCTTTCGCGGCGGTCAGGCGATGGCGGTGATGGCGGCTCAGTTCGACAGCCTGCGCAGTCTCGACGCCATCGGTGCCGACTGGAACGAACTCAAGTCAACGACTCTGGCGTTCCCCGTCGATCCGCGCCATCAGGAGGAGCTCTTCGAGCCGCGTCACGTTCTCGAAGCGGTCTCCAAAATTGGCGCGGCGGAATCGCAAGCCTTCTACCGCACTCTGGCCGCCGAATCGGACGACGAGTTTCGCAAGGAGGCGGCCATTCAACTGGGCTCCGCAGATCCCAATGATCGGGAACTCAACATTCCCGTCCTGAAAAGCCTGCTCACGGGGGAGTCCCCGCAAGTCCGGATCGCCGCCGCCGCCAGCCTGTTGATCCTCGGACAAAACGACGGTCGGCAGCCGATTCTGGAGGCCCTCACGTCCCCCGAATGGGCGCATGCCTTGTTGCAGCTTGAACGAGTCGGCCCCGGCCAGTGCTCCTTCGCCCGAAAGGAAATCAGGACCATTGCGAACGACCCCGCCAAGGCGGAAGAGATTCGCGACAGGGCAAACTCTTTGTTGAGGACACAGGCCCGCTGAATGGCCGCGCAGTGTCGTGGCCGACGCTGCCAGCGTCGGGCGGATGCTGGCAGCATCTGCCACGATGAGGCGTCGTCAATTGGAGCATCACACGGCTGCGGCTACACTCGCCGGGAATCGCTTGCGATTCGAACTGCGACGAGTGACGAATCCCGACCTCCGAAAGCCGATGCATGCCCGACACCGCCCTGCTCGAAATCGACAACCTCAGGACGTACTTCCACTCCGACGGCGGGATCGTCAAAGCGGTCGATGGCCTGACAGTGAAGATCCGGTTGGGTCAGACGCTGGGCCTCGTCGGCGAGTCTGGCTCCGGCAAGTCGGTCACGTCGCTGACCATCATGCGACTGTTGCCGGATGTGGGAGCCAGCATCAAGACGGGCCGCATCTCGTTTCTTGGCCGCGATCTGGTCCAGTTGCCGCGCGCCAAGATGCCGCAGGTGCGCGGCAAAGACATCGCCATGATCTTTCAAGAGCCGGGGACGTCGCTCAACCCGGTCTATCGCGTCGGCGATCAAGTCGCCGAGGCGATCCTGCTGCACGAGAAGGTCACCCGCGCCGAAGCCCGCCAGCGGACGCTGAAACTGTTCGAGGAGGTCGGCATTCCCCACCCCAAAATGTCGCTCAACAAGTACCCGCACGAGATGTCGGGCGGGCAGAAGCAGCGGGTCATGATCGCGATGGCGCTGTCGTGCAACCCGAAGCTGCTCATCGCCGACGAACCGACCACCGCGCTCGACGTGACGATCCAGGCCCAGATCCTCGATCTGATCCGCAAGCTGCGCGACGAGCGGGGCATGGCGATCCTGTTCATCACGCACGACCTCGGCGTGATCGCCGAGATCGCCGACGAGGTGGCCGTCATGTACCGCGGCAAGCTGGTCGAATACGACACCGCGCGAAACATCTTCGCGAACCCGCAGCATCCGTACACGAAGGGCCTGCTCGCCTGCCGGCCCCGCCTCGACACCACCCGCCGCCGCCTGCCGACGGTCTCGGACTTCATGGAGACGACGACCGACCACGATGGGCGAGTGGTCATCACCGAAAAGACGCTCACGCCAGAACGCCTCGCCGAGATTGAGGGGCGTGGCCGCGGCCGGTTGCTGCATCCGCGCACTGATTCATCAACAACTTCTTCTTCCGGAGCGGGGGGGGGGGGGG